>JBMSXZ010000063.1:0-14356 GCA_049426205.1 Cyanobium sp. | reverse complement strand
GGGCGGCGGCGGTGTGGGCCAGCATCATCTTGCCGGTCACATCGCCCACGGCCCAGAGGTGGGGGATCGGGGCCGCGCCGGGCTCATGGCTGGCCAGCACCCGCAGGGCGTCGTCCACCGGGATGAAGCCGCGGTTGGTCGCCACCCCCACCGAGGCCAGATTCAGATCCTTGCTCACCGGCACCCGGCCGGTGGCCACCAGCACCGCATCCACCTCCAGGGTCTCCACAGGCTCTCGGGTCTTCATGTCGACCAGCTCGATCTGCACCGGGCAACCGGGTTTGATCGATTGCGCCAGCACACCGGCACGGGCGTCGATGTCGCGGCTGTCGATCAGGTGGCGGGCGGCGATCTTGGCGATATCAGGATCGAAGGTGGGCATCACCCGATCGAGGGCCTCGATCATCGTGACTTCACAGCCCAGGGCGGTGTAGACATCCGCAAATTCCAGACCGATGTAGCCGCTGCCCACGATCGCGATCCAGCGCGGCAGCCACTCCAGATCCACCGCCTCGTCGCTGGTGAACACGGTGCGGCCGTCGGTTTCGATGCCGGGCGGCACGAACGGATCCGAACCCGTGGCGATGATCACGTCGCGGGCCCGGTAGGGGCGCTCCACGCCGCCGCCGCTTTCGCGCACCACCACCCGCTGGGGCCCGTCGAGCCGGCCTTTGCCGCGCAGGATCGTGGCGCCGGAGCGCTCGAGGGTTCGGGTCAGGTTGGTGCGGATCGTCTCCACCAGTTGGCGGGCGTGGTCGGCGATCTTCTGGCGCTCGAAGCGCACCGGTGCCGCGTGGATGCCGAAGCCGGCCAGGTGCTCGGCGTCGGCCAGCTCCCGCACCCGGCCGCTGGCGGCCAGCAGGGCCTTCGATGGCACGCAGCCCCGGTTGACGCAGGTGCCGCCCATGTCGCGGCTCTCGACGATCGCCACCTTCAGGCCATGCTCGGCGGCGTGTTTGGCGGCATCGAAGCCCCCGTAGCCGGCCCCGATCACGATCACATCAAAATCAAAGTCCAACGCCCCGCCGCTGCCGGCGGCGTCGGGCTGGAGCGATCCGAGGGGGGTGGGGCTGGCGAAGGGATCGGCGCTCACCGGACGTCGGGCACGGGACTGTCCATTCTCCCCTGCCGCCGCCCGCCCGCCAGGGCGCAGCTGGTGAGCAGCGCCCCCCTCAGCCCCCTGCCGGGCCGTCCCGGTCGGTCCGATCGCGCCCAGCCCCGCTGGCCTGGCGCCAGCGTTCGAGCAGCAGCGGGGCCGCCGCCACCGCCACATTCAGCGATTCCACGGCCGGGTTGTGGGGGATGGTCAGCAGGGTGTCGAGGTGGGGCCGCAGGGCCGGATCGATGCCGGCCCCTTCATTGCCGAGCAGCAGCAGGGTCGGCTGGCGCCAGTCGTGGCACCAGTAGGGGCGCGGATCGGGCCAGGCCGGGCCTGGAAGCACGGCCGCCACCACCCGAACCCCCCGCCGCCGCACCGCCTCCAGCCGGCCCGCCAGATCGCCGGACCCCATCCTTTCGATCGGCAGAGCCAGGGCGGCGCCGCTGGAGGCGCGCAGGGCCTTGGGCTGGTGGGGATCGGCCCCCTCCGCCAGCCATACCTGCTCAATTCCGCCCGCCAGGGCGGTGCGCAGCAGGGTGCCCAGGTTGCCGGGATCCTGGATGCGGTCGAGGGCGAGCAGGAACAGGGCCCCCCCGGGCGGGGGCTGGGGGCTGGGGGTCGGCAGCACCGCCAGCACCCCATCGGGGCTGCGGGTGGATGCCGCCGCTTCCAGAACCGTGGGCTCGGCCTGGCGCACGCTGGTGGTCGCCGGAAGCGTGGCGAGCAGGCTTGCATGGCGCCGCACCCAGGCCGGCGTGGCCAGCAGCAGCTCCGGGACCAGCCCCAGGGTCAGGGCCTCCTGGAGCAGATGGGTGCCCTCGAGCAGCAGGCAGCTGCTCTCCCGACGCTGGCGGGGATCCTGGAGCTGGCGCAGCCGGCCGACCAGGGGATTGCGGCTGCTGCTGATCAGTTCGTCAGCCACAGGTCCGGGCGGGTCGTCAGAAACTGCGGTGGCTGCGCACATGCATGGCGTCGTGCACCAGCAGATCAGAACCCTGGAGATCGAGACCCTTGACCGCCGCCACCTCGCCGTGGATGCCCTCGGCGCCCAGGTTCTGGATGAGGCGGGCGAGCACCTCGTCCTCCACCTTGGTCAGATCAAAACCGTCGGGGGTGAGGCTCTCGAGGAACTTCCCGACCTTGGCGGCGACGACCTCTGAGGCGTTGCTGATCTTGAGAACGATCATGATTAAAAGATGCGGATGGGGAGACTTGAACTCCCACGACATTGCTGCCACTAGTACCTGAAACTAGCGCGTCTACCAATTCCGCCACATCCGCGGGCGTTGCTTCGGCGGTGCCCGCCTCAGCTCCGACAGCTTACGCCATGGCGGGGTCAGCGTCCCCCGGCCCCCACCCCTGCCCGTCGGGGCGCAAGCGCTTCAAGACAGTTCGGTCTGCGGCCCTGTAGACGCTTTTCCGAAAAGTTGTCAAGATGCGCTCGCGTTTCATGACAGGCACGGCGCCCATGAGCACCACCGCGTCCACGGCCGAGTTCCGGCAGCCAGCCGTCGCCGACGAAAGCGACGGCGCCGGTGCTGACGTGCGACGCGACCTTCGCCTTGAAATCACTGGCGGCCAGACCCTGGCCGGTGATCTCCGGGTGAGTGGTGCCAAGAATTCAGCCCTGGTGCTGATGGCCGCCAGCCTGCTCAGCCGCGACACCCTGCGGCTGCGCAATGTGCCCCCCCTCACCGACATCACGGCCATGGGGGAGATCCTGGCGGCCCTCGGGGTGCGGGTGACCCGCAACGGCGAAACCCTCGACCTGGATGGGGAAACGATCACCCAGGCGGCTCCCCCCTATGAACTGGTCAACACCCTGCGGGCCAGCTTCTTCTGCATTGGCCCCCTCCTGGCCCGGATGGGCACCGCCCAGGTGCCCCTGCCCGGTGGTTGCCAGATCGGAAGCCGCCCGGTGGTCGAGCACGTCAAGGGGCTCAAGGCCCTCGGGGCCACCGTCACGATCGAGCATGGCGTGGTCACCGCCACCCTCTCTGGCCGCGCCAAGCGGCTGACCGGCGGTCACATTCATCTCGACTGCCCCAGCGTCGGTGCCACCGAGACCCTGATGATGGCCGCGGCCCTGGCCGACGGCGAGACGGTGATCGACAACGCCGCCCTCGAGCCTGAGGTGGTGGATCTGGCCAATCTCCTCACGGCCATGGGAGCCCGCATCCAGGGGGCTGGCACCCCCACGATCGTGATCGCCGGTGTCGATCGCCTCCACGGCGCCGACTACGCCGTGATCCCCGATCGCATCGAGGCCGGCACCCTGCTGCTGGCCGCCGCCATCACCCGTTCCACCCTGCGGGTCGGGCCGATCATTCCCGAGCACCTCGGGGCTGTGCTCACCAAGCTGGAGGACGCAGGTTGCCGTCTGCGCAACGACGGCGGGGTGATTGAGATCAGCGCCAACGAGATCCGCGCCCTCGACCTGCGCACCATGCCCTTCCCGGGCTTCCCCACCGACCTCCAGGCCCCCTTCATGAGCCTGCTGGCCACTGCCACCGGCACCAGCCTGGTGGTCGAGACGATCTTCGAGAACCGTCTGCAGCACGTCGCCGAGCTGCAGCGCATGGGTGCCTCGATTCGCCTTCAGGGCAACACCGCCTGCATCGAGGGTGTGCCCCGCCTCAGCGGCGCCCCGGTCCACGGCACCGATCTGCGGGCTTCCGCCGCCATGGTGCTGGCCGGTCTGGCCGCCGAAGGGATCACCCTGGTGCGCGGCCTTGAATTCCTCGACCGCGGCTACGCCGGTCTTGAGCACAAGCTCACCGCCGTCGGAGCCCGCATCCGCAGACTCAGCGATCCCCTCTGAGGCTCGCCCCTTAAAGTCTGCTTGCGGGAGCGTGCCGGAATTGGTAGACGGACTCGACTCAAAATCGAGCGCCTTCGGGCATGTGGGTTCGAGTCCCACCGCTCCCATCGACCGCGGTGATCCAGCCATGCTCAGCGCTCCACCCCTCCAGTCCCCGGTTCTGCCGCCCCTGGAAAGCGCTTCGGCAGTGATGGACACCTATGCCCGCTTCCCCCTCAGCCTGGTGCGGGGAAAGGGGGTCTGGGTGTGGGACAGCGAGGGAAGGCGCTATCTCGACGGAGTGGCAGGCATCGCTGTCTGCACCCTCGGGCACAGCGATCCGGTGCTGCGCCGCAACCTCTGCCACCAGCTGGGCACCCTCCAGCACGTCTCCAACCTGTACCGCATCCCCGAGCAGGAGGCCCTGGCCCGGGCGATCACCAGCCGCAGCTGTGCCGATCGGGTGTTTTTCTGCAACTCCGGTGCCGAGGCCAACGAGGCCGCCATCAAGCTGGCCCGCAAGCATGGCCACCTGGTCCGGGGCATTGAGCGCCCCCTGATCCTCACCGCCGAGGCCAGCTTCCACGGCCGCACCCTGGCGGCGGTCACCGCCACCGGCCAGCCTCGCTATCACGCCGGCTTTGAGCCGATGGTGGAGGGCTTCCGCTATTTCCCCTACAACGACATCGCTGCCTTCGAGGCCCTGCTGGCCGAGTGCGAGGCGGAGGGGCCGCGGGTGGCGGCGGTGCTGCTGGAGCCGCTGCAGGGCGAGGGGGGGGTGAACCCCGGCGATCCGGCCTTCTTTCGGCGGCTGCGCCAGCTCTGCGATGAGCGCCAGATCCTGTTGATTCTTGATGAGGTTCAGGTCGGTGTCGGTCGCAGCGGCCGCTGGTGGGGCCATGAGCGGCTGGGCATCGAGCCCGATGCCTTCACCCTCGCCAAGGGCCTCGGCGGAGGAATCCCGATCGGAGCCCTGGCCGTGAAGGCCAGCGCCGATCATCTGCGCCCCGGTGATCACGCCAGCACCTTCGGCGGCAATCCCTTCGCCTGCCGCGCCGGCCTCACGGTGATTCAGGAGATCGAGCGGCGGCAGCTCCTCGACCATGTCACCGCCATGGCGGAGCTGCTTCAGGACCTGCTGGCCTCCCTGGTGGAGCGCCATCCCCAGCTGCTCGAGGGCAGCCGGGGCTGGGGGCTGCTCCAGGGTCTGGTGCTGCGCGAGGGAGCCCCCAGCGCTCCCGACCTGGTCAAGGCCGCCCTGCAGGAGAAGCTGTTGCTGGTGCCGGCGGGGGCGCGGGTGGTGCGGTTCGTGCCACCTCTGGTGATCCGCCCGAAACACCTGCGCAAGGCCGTCAACCGGCTGGAGCGGGCCCTGGAGCGACTGGCCTGAGCGAATCCGTGACCAGCCCCCCGCCGGCTGCTGGGGCGCTCCCCGCCCCGGTCGATCTGAGCGACCTGCTCGAGCCCTTCGCCAGCCGCGGCGTCGATCTCGGTCTGGATCGCCTCAGGGGAGCCCTGGCGGAGGGTGGCCACCCCGAACGCCGCTTCGCTGCGGTGCAGGTGGCCGGCACCAATGGCAAGGGATCGATCACCACCTTCCTTGAGGCGATTCTCACCGCCGCCGGACTCCGCTGCGGCGCCTATCGCTCCCCCCATCTGGTGAGCTGGTGCGAGCGGATCAGCCTGGCCGGCGATTGGATCGATCCCGCCACCCTCCGCCAGGATCTGCAGCGCTGGCGCTCGATCGGCGAACGCCACCGGCTCACCCCCTTCGAGCTGCTCACCGCCGCCTCCTTCGACCGCTTCGCCGCTGCCAACCTCGATATCACCGTGCTGGAGGTGGGCCTGGGGGGGCGCCTCGATGCCACCACCGCCCATCCCCACCGCCCGGTGCTGGGCTTCGGCGCCATCGGCCTCGACCACCGCGAGCACCTGGGGCCTGACCTGGCCGCCATCGCTGCCGAGAAGGCCGGTGCCCTGGCGGCCGGCATGGTGGCGGTGAGCGCCGCCCAGCCCCCCGAGGTCGCCGCCGTGCTGGAGGCCGCCGCCCGTCGCGTCGGCGCCGATCTGCGCTGGGTCGAACCCCTGGCGGATCCGCAGGCCGGTGGTCCGGTCCTGGGCTTGGCGGGCGCCTTCCAGCGGGCCAATGCTGCTGTGGCTGTTGGCATGGCCCGGGCCCTGGCGGAGCGGGCCTGGCCCCGGCCCGACCGATCCCTCGATGCTGCGGCGATCCGTGCCGGCCTGGCCGCCGCCCGCTGGCCCGGCCGGCTGGAGCCGCGCCATTACCGGGGGCAGCCCCTGCTCCTCGATGGCGCCCACAATCCCCCCGCCGCCGCGGTGCTGCGCCGTGAACTCCATGCCCTCGCCCCAGGGCCGCGCCGTTGGCTGCTCGGCATCCAGCGCCACAAGGAGGGGGCCGTGATCCTGGAGCAGCTGCTGGCTCCGGGGGACAGGGCGCTGGTGGTGCCGATCGCCGGGCATCGCTGCTGGAGCTGCGACGAGCTGGCGCTGGCCCAGCCGGCCCTGGCGCCCCAGCTGGAGGCGGTGGCCGATGTGCCCACCGGGTTGGATCGGCTGATGGAGCAGCCGACCGGGATCGGCGAGGCCGGCAACGCTGCGCCGGCCTGCCCGGTGGTGGCCGGTTCGCTGTACCTGCTGGGGCTGGTGATTCCCTGGCTGGATCGGTTGCCCGAACCCGGGGGGGATGACGCGGCGGTTGGTCGTCGCCAGGTTGAGGGGGACCCCGATGCAGCCACTCCATGGCTCTTGAACTCAGCTCCGCCGAGCGCAACACCCTGATGGGCGGCCCTCTGGCCGCGGCCATGGCCGTGATGGCCGTGGACATGGGGATCTTCTCGAGCGCCCAGGAGGCGATCGCCCTGGGCCGTCAGCTGGCCGGCGCCGCCGAGCGCTATGCCAGCAATCCGCTGATCGCCGGGCTGTTCGATCCCGAGGCGCTCAAGCAGGGCCTCCATCCTCAGAAACTCGAGGTGACCCCCGAGGAGGTCCGTGACGGCAAGCTGCTGGACCGTGCCCTTGAGCAGATCGATGGCGCCGTGGCCCTGGCCCGCACCAAGACCGATGACGCCAGCGTCAAGCAGTATTGCCAGCTGATCGTCGAGGGCTGCGAAGCGGTGGCTGAGGCCGCCGGCGCCGGCCTGTTCGGCTCGGGTGAGAAGGTGAGCGCGGCCGAGAAAGCCGCTCTTGATCGTCTGCGCCAGCACCTGGGAGTCGCGGCGACCACGGTCTGAGTTCACCCTGCGCCAGGATCAAGGCCATGACTGTCCGTCCGATCCTGGCCGCCCCAGGACCCGCTCCCATCGCCGTTTCCGCTCCCGGCTCCGACGCAGCAGCGCTGTTGCTCCGGGGGCGGCGGTTCCCGCCAGGGGCCTGGCGTCCATCGGCCCTGCTGGGCCTGGCCCTGGCCCTGGTGCTCTCCCTGGCGGCATGGCTGGGGGTCGCCGTGGCGCCTGTGGCCGCTGACTTCCAAGGGGTCGATTACACCCTCACCAACCAGAACGGTCAGGACTTCAGCGGCCAGAACCTGGCCCAGACCTCCTTCGCTGGGGCCCAGGGCCGCGATGCCCTCTTTGCCGGTGCCGACCTGCACGGGGCGATCCTCACCCAGGGCGCTTTCCCAAAGGCCGATTTCCGAGGCGCTGACCTCAGCGATGCCCTCATGGACAAGGTCGACTTTGCTGGTGCCGACTTCACCGATGCCGTGCTGGCGGGGGTGATCGCCACCGGCAGCAACTTCACGGGCGCCCGGGTCAACGGTGCCGACTTCAGCGACGCCCTGATCGATCGAGCCGACCAGCGCGCCCTCTGCCGAGAGGCAAGCGGAACCAATCCCCGCACGGGTGTGGACACCCGTCTCAGCCTTGGCTGCGGCTGACGCTCGTCCAGGCGTTGCTGCCGGGGCGGATTCCGGCCCCCCTCAGCGCTCGCTCCAGCCGCGCAGCTTGCCGGGATTGAGCAGGCCGGCCGGGTCGTACCTGGCCTTGGCTGCGACCTGATCGGCATCCACCACCCCCAGGCCCCCCTCCTCCACCGTGAGCGCATGGGGGTCGAAGATCACGGCCCCCCGCTCCTGGCAGAAGGCCATCAGCGCATCGAGGTCGTCGGCACTGCTCAGCTGCACCAGGGGCAGGCCCGCCAGCCTGGCGCAGCCCCCCTGGCGCACCGCCTCCAGGTGCCAGCGCACCCGTTCCCCCCAGCGCTCGGAGACGGCCGCGATCAGGGCTCCCTCCGGTACGGGCAGCAGCATCTGCAGGTAGGTCCAGTCCGGATGGCGGGCCCGCCAGTGGAGGGTGGTGTGGTTCCAGCACAGCTCCCGCAGCGGCACCCCGCCGCTCTCCCCCTGGGGTTCGCTCCAGCGCAGGCTGCCGCCGCGCTCCGCCAGCCCGTCGGCCAGGGGTGCCAGGGCATCGGGGGCGGCCAGCAACAGCAGGCGGTGTTCGCCGGGCTCCGGCGGCGGGCAGCCCTGGGGCCATGGCAGGGCCGGCGCCACGGCCGCCTCCAGCAGGCTGAGGGCATCGAGCTGCAGGGCCGTGCCAGGGAGCTGCTGGGCCGCCTCCAGGGCCGCTGACCAGTCGTTCCAGCCGATCACCAGCTGCTGCCACGGCACCGCGGCGGCGGTGGCCAGGGTGAGGGCGGTGAGGATGCCATTGCAGCCATAGGCATGGTTGAGGGCCTGGGCCTGCCGCCCCTCCAGCCGCAGCCGCCGCGGTTCCGCCTCCACGGTCACCACCTCCAGGCCGAGCAGGTTGCCGGGGTCGCGCAGGAAGCCCCAGCGCAGGGAGCCGATTCCCCCCGAACCGCCGGCGATGAACCCCCCCAGGGTGGCGGTCCGCCAGGTGCTGGGGACCAGCCGCAGAGCCCGGCCGTGGGCTGCCAGGGCCGCGTCGAGGGCGGCGAGGCGGCAGCCCGCCTCCGCGTCCACCACGCCGCTGCGCGGATCGATCTGGCGCACCCTCTGGAGTCCGCTGAGATCGAGCACGACGCCGCCGGCCAGGGGCACGCACTGGCCATAGTTGCCCGTGCCAGCGCCGCGCAGCGTCAGCGGCACTCCTTCGCGGAAGCAGGCGGCCGCCACCGCCATCACCTGCTCCACGCTGCTGGCGAGCACCGCCAGCTGGGCCTGCCGATCGGCCAGCAAGGGGGTGAGGACCGGCGAATAGTCGTGGAAGTCGCGGGAGAGCCTGGCCAGCTCGGGCCCCTGACGCAGCAGCATCACCCCGGAGCCGCCGCGCTCCAGGGCCAGGGCCACGGCCTCCACCGCCTGCGGAGACGGCGGGGCTGGCAGGGGGGGCAGGTCTCGGGCGGCCATCGGGGTGGCAGACGGGATCCTCAGGATCGCAACCCCGCCGTCGCCCCGGCTCGGCCACGGGGGCCGGCGCAGGACCTCGCCAGGGATCAGAGCGCTTCGGATCCCTGGCCCGCCAGCTCAGCGTGCGGCCCAGGGCTGGCTTCCGCCGGGGGTGGCGGCAGCCAGCGCCCCGCCCGCAGCACCCGGCGCCGCGGCGTTCGCGCCAGCAGCTCCCCCCAGCTGGAGCAGCTCAGCACCACCAGGTCGGCCGGTGAACCCACCCGCAGCACCCCGTCCCAGGCCAGATCGAGCAGGCGGGAGGCGGCGCTGCAGAACGGCGCCAGCCCCCGACGCTGCCAGGGCAGCTGCTGGCTCAGCAGGGGGGAGAGCCGCAGCAGCTCCAGGGGATCGAAATCCCCCCCCGGATACCAGGGATCGCGCACGTTGTCGCTGGCCACCGCCACCGTCACCCCCGCCGCCTGCAGCTGCTGCAGCGGCGCCTGGGGACGGCGCCAGGGGGTGTGGCCCTCCCGTTTGCCCAGCAGCCAGAGGTTGGTGAGCGGCAGGGCCACCACCGCCACCTCCAGGGCCGCCAGCCGATCGGCCAGGCGCGCCAGCGGCCGGTCGGCCAGCAGAGCCATGCTGCTGACATGGCTGCAGGTGATCGGCACGCTGCAGGGCTGGCGCTCCAGCAGCCCCGCCAGCCGCCGCAGCCCCAGGCCCGGCAGGCGATCGCTCTCATCGATATGCAGGTCGATCCCCGCGCCGAGGCGATCGGCCAGGCGGAGCAGCGCATGCAGCTGCCCCCGGTCGTAGGAGCGACGGGCGAAGGGAGGCCCGACCACCGCGCCGAGCAGGCCGCCCGCGCCCACCACCCGCCGGGCCTGGGCCTCCCCCTCGGGGCTGGCCCAGTGGCTCAGGGGGGCCATGGCCACCAGCTGCAGATCGAGGCGGTCGCTCCAGCGCTGGCGCAGGGTCAGCAGCGCCTCCCAGCCGCCGGCGGCGGCGGGCCCGAGGCTGTCGACATGGCTGCGCAGGGCCCGGCAGCCGTGGCGCCAGGCCAGCTCCAGGGCCCGCTCCCCACGCTCCAGCACCGCCTCCGGGGTGCGCAGGGCGATCTCGGCGAGGTTGGCGGCCAGGGCACCGTCCATGGTGCCGGTGGGGTTGGGAAAGGCGTCGGCGCTCCAGGCCTTGTCGAGATGGACATGGGCATCGACCAGGGGGGTGAGCGCCAGCGGTGGCTGGATGGGGTCCGGGCTGGGGGTGAGGGGCGTGGGTGGGGCGGCCGGCGTCCAGGGGATCGGGGTGGGGCTTGCGTCGTCGGTTAGGGAGGTCCCGGCGGGTCGGATCGCGCGGATCTTCCCCTCCCTGTGCTCCAGGGAGACGAGCACCAGGCCATCCCGGTCGGCCGGCGGCAGGGGCACGGCGGGATCGAGCAGACAGCGGGGGATCCGCAGGGGAGGCAGCTGGCTCATCGGCTGCTGCTGCCGATCGCCCCGTCATCCTCCAGTTCCCGCCGAGTGGAGGAGAGCAGCACGAACCGTCCGGCCACCGCCAGGGTCAGGGTGCGGTAGCGGGGAATGCTCCAGTCCGGCAGAACCTTCTGGCCTCCCAGCTCGGTGCGGTAAAGGCTGAACAGACCGAAGTTGCGGCGCCGGGTGGCCATCAGGGCCAGCTTGCCGAGCAGGCCCCGCTGGGACTGCACCAGACCCGGGCAATCCCGAACCACCAGCCGGGCCAGGGCGGGCAGGGCGGCGTCCTCGCAGATCTCGGTCACCGCCGCCAGGGTGAGCTGGGCGGCGGCGAAGCGCTCGAATTCCTCCTCATTCGGATTGGTGAGCAGCAGGCCCAGGCCGGCGACCAGCGCCAGGCCGACACCCAGTGCGGAACGGGAGGCGATGGCGCGGGCGGACAAGTGGTGCACGAACCTGCCCCCAGGATGGCAGACCTTCAGGGCCTGCCAGCGCCTGGGGGCCAGATCACCCCTCACCTGTCCGGTCCGGAGTCCTGCCCAGTCGGTTGCGGCCGCGAACGCCGGCGCCCTGGGGTGCATCCCCTCGCGGTGATAGGGTTTGGCAGCACGGCGGGCGTAGCCAAGCGGTTAAGGCAGCGGCTTGTGGCGCCGCCACTCGGGGGTTCGAATCCCCTCGCTCGCCCTTGCATCCACCGGATCAGCCCGCGGCCCCCAGGGCAGCGGGCTTTTTTGTGGGAACGTCGGCCCTCAGTGCTCCCGGGGCTCTGGGCTGGGCCAAACGGCCGCCAGCAACCCTTCGCCTCCCTCCCGCACCGGATCGTGGCAGGGCAGGCCGGTGAGGGCGGCGGTCTCCGCCATCGCCTGGGCGGCGGCGGCAGCATCGAGATGGGCGGTGTTCAGGGCGATCGCCGCCACCCGCGCCGGCGGCTGGGGGGCATCGACAGGCCTGGCCAGGGCCGCCATCGCTTCGATCGCCGCGATCAGCTGGGGCAGGGGCGGCAGGGGAATCTGGGGCAGGTTGCGGATCGTCGTCTGCCCGGCCCGGTGCACCAGGAGCAGATCGGTGGGCTGACTGCCCCGCAGCAGCGGCAGGGTGGCGGTGGAGCCGGGATGGCAGAAGGAGCCTTGCCCCTCCACCAGCACCAGGGTGGCGCCATCGGCGCCGCTGGCCGCGTCCAGCACCGCCTGCTCCACCGCCCCGGCGGCGTAGTCGACCCGCACGGCATCGAGGGCCACTCCAGCGCCGGCGATCAGGATGCCCGCCTGGCCAGTGGCCACGAAGCGGGCGTCACGGCCCGCCCGCAGTGCCGCCGCCTGGAGCTCCAGGCAGGCGCTCATCTTTCCCACCGACATGTCGGAACCCACCGCCAGCAGGCACCGCCCCGGCAGGGTCGCCGCCCGGGCGGCCCCGACCGCCGGATTGGCGGGTTCGCGGCGCAGATCCCAGATCCGGCAGCCAGGCTGGAGCAGGGCCGCCAGGGAGGGATCGTCCCCGAGGCGGGTGTGCAGGCCGCTGGCCACCGAGAGCCCCCCCGCCAGGGCCGCCGCCACATCGCCATGCACCTCAGCCGGCAGCCGCCCGCCGGAGGGGGCCAGACCCACCACCGCCCAGCCGACCTTCGCCGGCAGCAGGGGCAGGGCCTCGGCCACCGAGGCGACCACCGGCACCTCCCGGGGGATGCCGGTGATCGCCGCCAGGTTGCCGCCGGCATGGGCTGGATCGACCACCGCCAGCACCGGACCCGAGCGATAGCGCAACAGGGCCAGGCCGGTCTTGCCGCCGAGGTTGTCGAGGCCGTGATGCTGGAGCAGCACCACCGGGGCGTCGGGGGGGAGCATTCAGCGGGATGGGGCGGGAGGAGTGGCGCTGTCGCCGGGTCTCGGGGTCACCCCCAACCCGGGACCGGCCCCGGGGAACAGGCGGTCGCCATCCAGCCGGGGGCCGAGGAAGGGGTCGTCGATCAGGTTGAGGTGGCTGTCGAGGTCCGGCCAGTCGACCAGGGGGAGCAGCTGGGCGGCGGCGCCATTGAGCAGGGCGCTGTCGGAGTAGCAGCCCACCATCACCCCCAGCCCCAGGCGGCGGGCCGCCTGGGCCATCACCAGCGCCTCGCCGAGTCCGCCGCTCTTGAGCAACTTGATGTTCACCCCATCGACGAACGGCGCCAGCCGCACCACATCGGCCAGATCCCAGCAGCTCTCATCGGCCACCAGGGTGATCGGGCAGTCGAGCTCCAGGGAGGCGAAGCCGGCGGCATCGGCCTCGGGATCCACCAGGGGCGGCAGGGGCTGCTCGACCAGCACCACGCCCTGATCCGCCAGCCAGCTGACCATCCGCTGGGCGCCCTCCAGATCCCAGCCCCCGTTGGCATCGACCTGCAACTCCAGCGGCTCGCCCCGCTCCTGGCTGCGTCGCGCGATGGCGGCGGCCACCGCCTCCACCAGCTGCCGGTCGTGGGCCAGACCCTCCGGGCTGCCGAGCTTGAGCTTGATCCGCCGGGCGGGCAGCTGCTCCCACCAGCGCTCCAGCCTTGCCAGCACCGCCTCCACCCTGCCCAGGCCCAGGGTCACGCTGGTGGGTTCGGCCCGGCTGCCATCGAGGCGCCAGAGGCGCTGCAGCGGTTGGCCCAGCCTCTGGCCCCACCAGTCGTGGAGGGCCAGATCCAGGCCGCAGCGGGCCGGGGGCGACAACGAGGCCAGCAGGGGTTCGAGCGCCTGCGGGGGTTCAGGAGCGAGGGCGGCGAGCTGGGGCCGGAGGGTGGCCAGCTCGGCCTCAAGGTCGGGGGTCTCGTAGTGGCGGTTGCCGGTGTCGAAGCCGCCGGTCTCGCCGATGCCGCGCACCCCGTCGTGCTCGACCGTGACAAGCAGGTGCTCCACGGCGGCCGTCGTGCCCCGGCTGATCGCCAGCGGCACGGCCTTGGTGAGGGGGAAGCGATGCAGCTGCAGATCCATCCCCACAACCTGCCACAGCCGATCGGTAACGACAGCGTGCCGCTGCGCCGGACTGGCCCATGGCCGGACCAGGCTGATAGCAGAGAATGGTCGGATGACCGCCTCCCTCGGGGCCAGCGCCCCCACCGATTCCGCCACCATCGGGGCCACGGCCAACCTCGGGGCCATGAGCACCGCCGCGGCCGCGCCCACCGGGGCCCCGGGGGGGGCTGCCGGGCCGACGGTCGCTGGCGCCTCGGCTGTCCCTGCGGCAGCACCAGCCGTCGCCCCCGCCGCGGCCATCCCCGCCGCCCCGGCCCCTTCCCCCAAGGCCACAGCGGCCGAGGGCCCCGGCCGCGGCAGCTACTGGATCACCACCTTCGGCTGCCAGATGAACAAGGCCGATTCCGAACGGATGGCCGGCATCCTCGAAGCGATGGGCTACCGCCCCGGCAACGACGAGCACAGTGCCGATCTGGTGCTCTACAACACCTGCACGATCCGCGACAACGCCGAGCAGAAGGTCTACAGCTATCTCGGCCGCCAGGCCCTGCGCAAACGGGCCGATCCCCGCCTGACCCTGGTGGTGGCCGGCTGCGTCGCCCAGCAGGAGGGGGAGGCTCTGCTGCGGCGGGTGCCCGAACTCGATCTGGTGATGGGCCCCCAGCACGCCAACCGCCTCGATGTGCTGCTGGCCCAGGTGGAGCAGGGCCAGCAGGTGGTGGCCACCGAGGAGCACCACATCCT
>JBMSXZ010000062.1:0-14680 GCA_049426205.1 Cyanobium sp. | reverse complement strand
CCGCCTCAGAGGCTAACGATGGGGGCTGTCCAGGAAAGCCAGACCACCTCAATCCACCGTCGTGGGGGAGGGGGTCTGCTGTGAATCGCTCCGCGGCCGACCCCCCACCAGCCGTAGCCATCCTGCCGTTGGCAATTGGGCTAATTACATACTCTACCCAGCAAAGCCCGATGTTCAAGTGCGGATTCCTGAACCGATCACCTGAAAATGTTGCAACATGAAAACCGGCCTCCGCGGCGACGGACACAGACGGTGTAGGCGGTGTAGATTTCAATGGGAGCTTGTTTCAATCTCATGCGCGCTAAAACCCAACTCGAACTGCTGCGAAAGCTGCGCCAACGCAAAGGCCTGGCCAAGGGCTTCACGCTTGTGGAATTGATGATCGTTGTTGCGATCGTCGGTATCCTCTCCGCCGTTGTTCTGCCCCGCTTCCTCGGCGCCCGGAATGCCGCGGAAGCCGGTGCCCGAATCGGGCAAATGGTGGGCCTGTCTAAGGAATGCTCCGTCTTCGTGGGCTCCGGTGGCGTCGGCACGAACCCGGGCACCAGCAACTGCAGCACCAACGGTGGCCTCTACAACGCCACCTTCGCTCCGGTCAGTGGTCTGAACTGTCTGACATCGAGCTCCGCCTCAGCGGCCTCCCAGGCCACGATCACCGTCCTGCCTTCGGGCGCCATGAACTGCGCCTTCAGCTGATCCCGGCTGAACCATGGCCCCCGCGGATATCGACACGATGTCCGCGGGGTGAACCAAACACTTCGCAGTCCTCCTTTGGGAGGCCTTTTTTTGTTGACTGGCCGCTACGGCCCCAGGCCATGGATTCGAGCACGCCAGCCGTTCCGTGGCTTGAACAGGGAACCCAGGCGCAAAGCACCAATCCCAGCCAATCCCAAGGGAGGACGCCACGATGGTTTACAGAACCTGACAAAGCCGCGTCCGGGTCGCGCCAGCCCTCCCGTCAGTTGATGCAGGTGTGCGAACCGAACCTGGCTCAAAGCTGGTGAGCATGGCTACATTTTCTGATGTCAATGGCTTTTTTGTCATGCGCGTCAAAACCCAGCTCGAGCTTCTCCGCAAGCTCCGCCAGCGCCAGGGCCTTGCCAAGGGCTTCACCCTGGTCGAGTTGATGATCGTCGTGGCCATCGTCGGCATCCTCTCGGCCGTTGTGCTGCCCCGCTTCCTCGGTGCCAGGGATGCGGCCGAAGCCGGCTCCCGGATCGGTCAGCTGGTGGGCCAGGCCAAGGAATGCGGCATCTTCGTGGCCTCCTCCGGTGTCGGCACCAACCCCAACACCAGCAACTGCAGCACCAGCGGTGGCAGCTACAGCACCAGCTTCAACGCGGTGAGCGGTCTGAACTGCCTTACCACCAGCTCGGCCTCGGCTGCCACTGCCGCCACGATCGCCATCACCAGCACCGGGGCGATGAACTGCACCTTCAGCTGAGATCCGAGCTCACGGCCCGTGGGCCGGCGGCCCAGCCTCAGGCCCCGGCGACGGGGCCTTTTTTGTTGCTTGCCGCCATCGCCAGGAAGGCCTGTTCCAGGGCGCGGCTCAGATCTACCCCGTCATACAGAGGGCTGGCCAGCACATCCTGGCGCAGGGCCTCTTTGCCCTGGCGCAGGGCCGGCAGATCGGCGCACAATCCAGACACGATCGCCCCGAAGCGCTCGGGGGAGTCGGCGATCCACTCCGGCCGGCCCAGTCCCTTGAGGATGGCCGAGCTCATCCGCGCTGAGGTGCAGCCTCCCCGGATCGCCACCAGAGGCACCCCCATCACCAGGGCATCAAAGCCGGTGGTGGCGCTGCTCCAGGGGGTGGCATCAAGGGCCACATCGATGCGGTTGTAGACGGCCATGTGCTCGGTCCAGGTGTCGTCGAGGGGCAGGAACGTGATCCGCTCCGGTGCCACTCCGCCTCGGCTGAGGCTGTCCGTGATCCGCTGGCGACACACCGGGTCCGCCACGCCGCGATCCTTGATCAGCAGCTGGGCCGTGGGCACGGCCTTCAGGGCAGCGAGCCAGTGCTCCAGGGTTTCCTGCCGGACCTTGGCCAGCTGGTTGCAGGAGCCCAGCACGGGTCGCTCGTCTGCGGCCTCACTGCGGGCCGGTGGCAGGCTGGGATTGGGCTGGGCGGCGAGCCAGGGCCGGGGCAGGCGCCAGAGGCGCTCCACGAACTGGGGGGCGAAGCTCTCCGGCACGGTCTCTTCGTCGCCGATGAACCAGTCGATCGTGTCGAGCCCGGTGCTGGCGTGGTAGCCGATGTAGTGGCACTGCACCGGTGCCAGCCGCTCGGCCAGCAGGTGAATGCCGCTGCTGCGGGTGAAGCCGGAGGTTTCCACCAGGATGTCGAGGCGGCGCTCCCGGATCAGGGCGCGGGCCTGGGTATCGCCGATGCCGTTGAGCAGCGTCAGGTGCTCCACCCGGGCGGCCATCCACTCGGCCCGGGCCTCGAAGCGGCGGGACACGGCGAACAGCTCCACGGCAAAGCGGCTGCGGTCCACATGCTCCAGAAAGGAGCTCAGGAAATCCCCCACCACGTGATTGCCGATCTCGGCCGAGAGAAAGCCGATACGCAGGCGCCGGTCGTCGCTGCGGTACGGCGTGCTGGGCAGCGGAGCCCGGGGCAGCTTGGCGGAGCCGCTCCCAGCCAGATCGAAGCTTTCTGGGTCCTGACCAGCGGAGACCAGCCTGGAGCGCCGGGGTTGGCGGCGCACCAGCTCCCAGTAGCGGCGGGCGCTCTCCAGCATTCTCGGGGCCAGCGCTTCAGAGGAGATGGAGTAGTTGAACAGCTGGATCAGATAGGTGACCTGGCAGGTCGGCTGTTGCTCCAGCCAGTCATCGAGGCCGCGGATCGAACCATCGAGATCTCCCTGGCCCCGCAGCGAGGCCGCGAGGTTGCAGTGCAGCTCGGCAATCCTGGGGGCGATGGCCAGGCCCGCCCGGAACTGTTCGATCGCCGTGCTGAACTCGCCCCGATCGGAGAAGCAGAGCCCCAGTTGGTTGTGGGCGCGGTAGAGCTTGGGGTCGAGGGCCAGGGCGCGCTGATAGAAATGAATCGCCTGGTCGCTAGCGCCGATCTCCTGCAGGGCCATCCCGGCCAGAAACTGCGGGCGTGGCAGCTCCGGCCGTTCAGCCAGCAGAGGCAGCAGATGCACCAGGGCCTGATCTGCCTGGCCGCAGACCAGCATGGCCACAGACACCCCGATGCGAAGGTCTTCGTTCTGGGGGGCCAGGGCCAGGGACTCCTCATAGAGCCGAAAGGCCTCCTCGAGCCGGCCCTGCAGGCGCAGCATTTCGGCCAGGGCAAAGCGCTCGATCCCACCGCCTTGCGTCTCGGGCAGGGAGCGCAGGATGCGCTCTCCCGCCTCCGGATCCCCCTGATCGGCGAGCAACCGGGCCAGGTTGCCGGCGGCATCCGCATAGGAGGGATTGAGGGCCAGAGCCTGACGGCTGGCGGCGATCGCCTCCTGAATCGCCTCCTGAATCGCCTCCTCAACCCTGCCCTCGGCTAACGGAGCCTCGCTGGTTCCCGGGGGGGGGGAGATGGGGTCCGGCGGCAGCCACTCCCGCAGGGCCACCGACAGGTTGTGCCAGGCTTCGGGGATGGTCGGATCACTGGCCAGGGCGCGCCGGAAGGTGTCGATGGCCTCCTCGCCGCGATTCAGCTGATGGAGCGCCATGCCGTAGTTGGCCAGGGCACGGGCATGGTTGGGCTCCACGGCCAGTGCCTGCTCCAACCAGAGGATCGCCTGATCGGGTTGATCGCGCTGCAGGGCGATGGCGCCGAGGTTGCTGAACAGGCGGCAGTCGTTGCAGCCCGCCGCCAGCAGGGTGTCGTAGATCGATTCGGCCCGTTGGCTCTCTCCGGTCCTGAGGGCCTCCAGGGCCTCGCTCAGTTGGGGCTCCCAGGTGGTGGTGGGCAGCACCTGGGGGCTGGAATCGTGGGGAGTGGGAGTTGTGACCATGAAACCATCGGCGCAGCGGCGCCCGTTCGCCCACCGGAAGGCAATCTGGGTGCTTGGAAGATTAGCCAAGGTGGCAGGGTGCCGCCCGAGGACGCCAGGGGCATCCAGGGAACCCCAGGGGCCGCCCTTGGGCTGGCATGCCGCTGCTCGGACCGCCGCTGCAAGAAAACAATGAGGACCTGTTGATCAGGGACGGATTTCGCCATCGGCGAAGATCAGGGCATTGACAGCGGTGATGGTGATCGAGGCACCATTGGAGCTGATGATGCAACTGAGGTAAGAACAGGATGAGAGGCTGTAATTGCTGCGGGCATAAGGAAGATAGTAGAGATTGATTTTTGACTGATTGATTGTATTGCTCGGAAACGCTGGTTGCACGGTGGAGTTGGGGAACTGCAGTCTGCGATGGCGGGTTGTCTCATTGGCGCAGGTGGGATTGGCATCCGGACTGGTGGTCGCGGAGTACACGCTATTGTCGTAATATTGATTGCAGCGCTCCATGCCATAGGAGGCTGGGTTCGATCCGGTGCGCAGCGAAAAGGTGGTGGCCACGCCGCCGGACTGCGTAATCGTCACCGTGGCCGCACCGCTCAGTGCATTCACCGTGGAGCCGGTGGCAGGGGCGGTGAGTGTGTAGGTGAATGCGCCGATGCAGCTGCCATTGGTTAGCTGCAGGTCATCGAGCAAGACCTGACGAAAGGAAGCCGAATTCAGATACATATCGCCATTGGCATCGTAAGGCGGTCCCTCGCGGATCAGCAGGCAAGACCCAGCCCAGGGGGCTTCGCTGCTTGTGCCGGATGTGGCGGAATAGGAGGTGCCAAGGCTGGATGAGCTGGGAACGGCCTTGTAGCAGACCACAGCGCCGCCGGAGGCACGGACCCTGAGGCTGGGGCCATTGGTCACGCAGATGTTGGTGGCCCGGGTGGTGGTGCCGATGCCGGCAGCGAGGGAGTCCAGGCCACTGGAGGTGTTGGCTTCGTTCTGCATCAGGGCGACCACCCTGTTGATCCCCTCGCGGCGCCCCGTGTCACGGCGGATCTGCTGAGCCACCCTCAGCTCCGAGGTGATCAGCGCACCCCCGATCGCCCCCAGCACCAGCGACCCCAGCACCGTGCCCACCAGCAGCTCGATCAGGGTGAAGCCAGGGCTCGGGCGACCCGGGGCGCGTCGGCGGGTGCTGGACGCTCGGCGGTTGGGGGGTGCCATCGGATCAATTGCTGGCATAGGTGCAGACCCCGGAACTGCCGGTGCGCCAGCCGAGCCGGATCGACACCATGTCGAGAAACACGCAGCGCTGCTGCTGGGTGCCGCTGGCGGAGAGGTAGATCATGCGTGGCATCGGGGTCACTGAGCTGACCAGTACAGAGCTGGTGGTACCGGCCAGGATCTCCGCGACGAGGGTGCCGGAGCGATTGAAGCTGATCGGGTAGGTGGTCCCGTTGGGCATGTTCTGATCCATCGTCAAGGTCAGGCCCGTGATCCCGGAGGCCTGGGCCAGGTTCAGACTGGGAATTCCGTCACAGATGTTGTTGCTGATCGCGCTGGGACCGATCGTGATGCCAGTGATCGTCAACTGGCAGGTGGAGTCGTTGGTGGCCAGGCGCTCGGCCCGGGCCCTGGCGCTCTGCAGGTAGGCCATCAGGGCCTGGGAGCTGCGGCTGAGCCGTTGCTCCTGCATGAAGGCGGTGAGGGTCGGATAGCCCATGCCAGAGACGATGCCGATCACCGCCACGGTGATCAGAATCTCAACCAGGGTGAAACCACCCGCCCGGAGATCCTGGCCTCGAGATCGACCCCGATTTCGAGATCGGGGATGTGATTGGGCTGGGGTTCGCCGCCGCAGAAGGGTCATGGCAGTCGTTCGCACCAGGCCGAGGCATACACCAGCAGCGCCACCTGCCGGTTGAAACCGAGCGAGTCCGCCGTCCCACCGCTGACGCTGTAGGTCAGGGCCACCGTATTGCCGCTGGTGCTGATCGCCCGCTGCACCGTCACCCCGTTGACGGTGGCCAGGCTGGTGGTGCTCCCGTCGGTGGGGATCGGGTAGGGACGGGCCGGCGTGATGGAGCTGTTCGTGGCCGCATCCGAGAGGAACCCGGCCGCCAGGGTGCCGGCCAGGCAGCGATTGGCCGGTGGGGTGTAGGCGAGCTCGGAGGCAAAGGTGAAGGCGGAGCTGCGCGTCACCAGGGTGTTCACATTGAACGGGCCGCTGCGGGCCATCCACCAGCGGGCGTAATTGCTGATCCAGGCAAGATCGCGACTCACCACCGCATCAACGGCGGGGATCGTGGCGTCATCCCGGGCGTCAATCAGTTGCTGGGTGAGGGCCGGGGTGAGGATGGCGAGGGCCGTGGCCGCGATCAACACCCCCACCACCGCCTCGAGGATGGTCATCCCCTCGGCGGCGGGGCCGGCTCGGCGCAGGGGGGGGACGCGGCGCTTCCTCATCGCTCAGCGGGGCTGGAAGCTCTGCTGCCAGGCACCGTAGCCCCGGTAGAAGAGCAGCCGCTGACTGGCCAGGAAATCCTGGAGCTGATCGGGGCTGACCACATCAATCGTGTTGGTGCTGGCGACAACGGAAGGGGACAGCTGACAGACGGAGCCGACCAGCCGGTAGAACGTGTTGGTGGTGGCGTCGTAGGACAGCGTGGCCGTGGGAAACCAGACGAAAGCGTTGTGCAGATTGGCCCTGAAGTTGCCCCCGGTCAGGTTCACCCTGTTCAGGGTCAGCGCCTGATCGCAGGACGCTGCACTGGCCCGTCCGTAGAGTTGCAACCGCCGCCAGTCACCGCTCGCCGTGGCGCAACTGTCGGCCGCAGCCGCCGTGGAGTTGACGGTTGAGGAGCAGAGGCTGGAACCCTGTGGGATGGTGAGGCTGCCGCTGTCGATGAAGATGATCACAGGGGTGGATTGACCATCCACCACCAGATCAAGATTGCTCAGTGTCAGCGATGAGACCATGCACACGATCAGCGGCGTTGGCGTTGTCGCCGATTGGCAGAAAGGCGCTAATGCGCCTGTGCTGTCGTAGGGGAACCGATAAATGCTCGCCGGCGAGCTGGTGCTTTTTGCAAACGCATTGCTGCCACCACTGCTCGTGCAGGTGAAGGGAGACGTTGCATTGGTGAACGAGCAGCTCACGGCAGGCCAGGGGGTGGCGAGGGGCGTCACCCCCAGCCCCGCGGGAGTCGGAAAATGGGGTGAGGCAGGCACGTTGACCCCGGAGGAACCGGAGCTCCCCCGGAATACGCTGGTCTGAAACAGCGGCACCGCCTGGCCCACCGTGACGGCGCGGCGCAGGGTGTAACTGGCGGGGTTCGGATCGCCGCTGGAGCGTCGGGCCGTGCCGGTGATCTCCAGGGTGCCGCTGCCCCCCTTGCGATTGCCGAAGAACGAGCAGGGTGAGGCGAGCACCTCGGGCGGCTGATAGCCCGTCACCCGATAGGTGAGCGTCGTGGTGGCCGGCAGCCCGACGGGGCTGCTGAGGCCCGGGATCGGATTGGCGGTGGGGCTGCTGGCCGAAAAGATGCCGCAGCTCTGCAGGTCGCTGGCCGTCACCGTCGCCCAGTTGGCGTAGGGCGTGATCCAGAGATAGCTCTTGCCATCACGGTTCAGCTCCGCCACGACCTGGCTGAAGCCATACTCCGCCGCCTGCCGCGCCGAGGCCGCCAGGCTGCTGGCCGCCGCCGCCTCCCGGGTGGCCGCCACCCGGCTCACCAGGGCCAGCACCCCCAGGATCATCACCGTGACCGTGAGCAGCACGGCCGGAATCACCAGGCCGCGTTCCTGGTCCGATTCCGGGGCCCGACCCGCCAGGGTGGCCGCGCGACAGCGCCTGGTGGGCATACCGGCAGGCATGCACAGGCTGACGGACAACACCTCGATCGTATCGACCCATCAGGGCAGCACTGCGGCACCGGCAGCCAGGACCCGGCCGCTGCTGAGGCGGTGGCTGCCGCCGCCCACCAGCGGGAACTCCTGCTCCAGGCGCAGCTGCAGCAACCCTTGGCCGCTGTGTTCGATCCGCAGCCCATCGGTCACCAGGCCATCGATCACCACCCGGTTCTGGGCCTGACCAGCGGAAGGCTCGCCATCGAGGCCGAAGGCCGGCCCGCAGCGCATCAGCACCCGGCCCCGCCAGATCGGGCTCGGCGGCTGGCCGATCGAGTAGGTGATCGGACCCTGGGCGGTGGCGATCTGGACCAGCGGCTGGCGGCCCGCCAGGGGGCAGGCGCTGCCCGCCGCCGTGGCGAGGCTCAGGGTTTCCGCCCGCAGCAGATCGGTGCGCAGCAGCTCCAGGGTTCGCGCCTGCAGGCCCCGCTCCCGCAGCTGCCGCGCCAGCAGGGCTCCCTGGGGGCCGGCCAGGACCAGGGAGCGCAGGATCGCGCCACAGAAGAGCAGGCCGATGGTGAGGGCGATCAGCAGCTCCAGCAGGGTGAAGCCGTGCGGCACTGGGCCGCCCCGCGCCGCGCCGCATCGGGGCCGTCTGGCAGGCGTTGCGGTGACCATGGTGCTCACAGCGCCGGATCCGGCAGGCAGCCGCCCTGGCCTTGGAGCCCCACCCGTGTCACCCCCAGCGGCAGGGACACCACCACACAGCGGGTCAGGGTCGTATCGGGATGGCGGAGCACCACGGTGCCGCCATCGAGCAGCAGGCCATTGGCGGTGAAGCGCACTTCCCCGGGCAGGTTGTGCTCCACCTCCAGCGCCCCGTCGTTCTGCACCCCCTCCCCGAGACTGATCGGCTCGGCTTCGCAGGCTGTCAACGAACCGCCATGGGGCGGCTGCCATCCGCTGCGGCCAGCAAAGGCCAGGGCGCAGGGCTGGCCCCGCCGCTCCGCCGCCAGCCTGCCCCGGTCGAGGCCGAGCAGCACCCGCCGGGTGGCGGTCTCCAGCTGCTGCCGGGCCAGGCTCTCCCGGGCCGGGACCAGGCTGATGGCGGCCAGGATCAGCAGCACGGAGGTGGCCAGCAGGGCCTCAACCAGGGTGAAACCCTGCGAGCCGCGGCGGCCGGCCCAGGCGGCGGCCTTAGAGAACCTCATGGTTCACCCCCTCAGCGGCAGCCTGGTCCGGGGGAGCCGAAGCTCCAAAGGGGAAGGCCTCCTCCGGTGCCGGTGCCGGCGCCGGTGGCAGCGGCAGGGAGCAGCCGCCGAAGGCCGCCGGGTGGTAGCCGCGCTGCCGCTGCAGCCCCCCGGCCTCCACCCGCACCAGCAACGGCTGGGGTGCGGAGTCGCGCAGGATCTGGCGCTCGACCCCGGGCCGGAGCGGCGCCCCCTCCAGGGCCTCAACGAACCGCTGCAACCGCTGCTCGCAGGTCAGGGTCGGGCTGCCCCACAGCGCCGGATCCCGCAGCCGGCTCTCCAGCGACTGCAGCTCGGCCTCAAGGGTCTCCACCCGTTCGGCGTGGCGGGCGTCGCTCTCCAGGAACGTCAGGGCCCGCGTCCAGAGCAGCAGGGAGGCCGTGGACGAGCTGAAGAACAGCACCCCGGCCAGAAGCACTTCCAGCAGGCTCATGGCGCCACCGCCCGCAGGGCCAGCAGCCGCGGTGCCTGGCCCTGCAGCGGTTCCTCCTGGAACGGCACGGCGAAGCTGCCCCGTCGCGGCGGCAGGGCCGGGGAACCGGAGTCGACCTCGATCAGGGCCTCAGCCCGCACGGCCTGGGGCTGCCAGTCGATCAGGCGCCAGGGGCCTCCGCCAGCACCCTTCGCCAGGGCCTGCTGCTGCTCCGGGCTGGCGCAGGGCAGGCCGTCGCTGCCCCAGCGCTGCAGCGGCAGGAGCAACAGGCAGGGGTGATCGCGATTGAGCGCCGCCACCAGCTGCTGGGCGGCGCTGGCCAGGGCATCCTCCTGGTGGCCCCGCTGCTCCTCGCGCAGCAGCCCCAGGCGCCGCTGCAGCACCAGGGTCTGCAGCGACAGGCTGCCGAGCAGCAGCACCAGGGAGGCGCCGAAGGCCAGGGGCAGGATGAAGCCCTGATCCCGGCCCTGGCCCAGGCGGCAGCGCACCCGCCGGCCCGTGGACCAGCGGCCCGAGGACCAGGGGCCCGTGGACCAGGGGCCCGAGGACCAGCGCCCTGGGCCGCCCTGGACCGCCCACGGGCTGACCAGGCGCTTCCAGACCCTGGCACGGGCCCTCAGGGGCTGGATGCCCCCAGGCCGCGGGGACCGAGGGGACTGGCCGGTGGCCAGGAACGGCCACAGCCCGGAGGGTTGGCCGGCCAGGGACGGGCGGCGTGGGGAGGTTGGCGGCTGAGGTCGCAGCGGCTGGGGCCAGGGCGGAACCGTCAGGGGAGGGTGGCAGCGGGCTGATCGCATCGATCGGGCGGGATCGCTGGCCCCAGGGTTCCCGGGGGCGGACAGACCCGCCCCGCGGCGCCCACGGCCCTGGGATCCCACAGCCTTTGACGCCCAAGGAGCCGGGGGCGCCTGGGCCAGATCGCTGCGACCCTCAACAACGCCCCCGTCGCCGCCCGGCCCGGGGCCCTGCCTGCCGCCCGGCCACGGGAAGGCTCCCCGGCCACAACCGCAGCGGCGGTGGCCCGCTGGGCCCTACTGCCCTACTGGTTGAGCTTGAGCACGGCCATGAAGGCCTCCTGGGGCACCTCGACCTTGCCCATCGCCTTCATCCGCTTTTTGCCCTTGGCCTGTTTCTGCAGCAGCTTCTTCTTGCGGCTGATGTCGCCGCCGTAGCACTTGGCGAGCACGTCCTTGCGCATCGCACTGATGCTTTCAGAGGCGATCACGCGGCTGCCGATCGCGGCCTGAATCGGGATCTTGAATTGCTGGCGGGGGATCAGCTCCTTCAGCTTCTCGACCAGTCCCTTGCCGACGTTGTAGGCCTTGTCGCGGTGGACGATGGTGGTCAGGGGATCGGCCTTCTCGGCATTGATCATCACATCGAGGCGCACCAAATCATTGCGGCGATAGCCGATCAACTGGTACTCCATCGAGGCATAGCCTTTGGTGCGACTCTTCATCTGGTCGAAGAAGTCGGTCACCACCTCCGCCAGCGGTAGCTCGTAATGGAGGGTGACGCGATCGGTGGTGATGTATTTCATGTCGATGAACTCGCCACGCCGCTCCTGGCACAGCTCCATCAGGGTGCCGTTGTAAGTGTTAGGCGTATAGATCTCGAGTTTCACGTAGGGCTCTTCGATCGATTCACGCTTCTGTGGGTCGGGCAGGGTGGCGGGATTGTCGATCATCTCCTCGCTGCCATCGATCATGTTGACCTTGTAAATCACCGAGGGGGCGGTGACGATCAGGTCCAGGTCGTATTCGCGCTCCAGGCGCTCCTGCACAATTTCCATGTGCAGCAGCCCCAGGAAGCCGCAGCGGAAGCCGAAGCCCATGGCACTGCTGGTTTCCGGCTCGTACTGCAGGGCCGCATCGGAGAGCTTCAGTTTGTCGAGGGCCTCGCGCAGGTCCGGGTATTGATCGGCATCGGTGGGGAAGAGGCCGCAGAACACCATCGGCTTGGCTTCGGTGTAGCCCGGCAGCGGTTCGCTGGCGGGGTTGGCCACCAGGGTGATCGTGTCGCCGACGCGGGCATCGGCCACCGCCTTGATCGAGGCGGCCAGATACCCCACCTCGCCGGCATGGAGGCTGTCCACCTGGCGCTGGTCGGGGGCCATCACCCCCACCTCATCGAGTTCGTAGGTTTTGCCGCTGGCCATCAGCAGCACCTTGTCGCGGCGGGCGATCGTGCCGCTGATCACCCGGAAATAGACGATCACGCCGCGGTAGGCGTCGTAGTAGGAATCGAAGATCAGCGCCCGCAGCGGCTCCCCCAGCCTGTCCGGCGGCGGCGGCACCCGATCGACCACCGCCTGGAGGATGTCCGGCACACCCAGGCCCGTCTTGGCGGAGCAGGGAATGGCGTTGCTGGTGTCGAGACCGATGATCGCCTCGATCTCCTCACTGATGCGCACGGGATCGGCGCCGGGCAGATCGATCTTGTTGAGAACCGGAATGATTTCCAGGTCGTTCTCCAGGGCCAGATAGACATTCGCCAGGGTCTGCGCCTCTACCCCCTGGCTGGCATCGACCACCAGCAGGGCCCCTTCGCAGGCCTGGAGGGAACGGCTGACTTCATAGGAGAAATCAACGTGGCCGGGGGTATCGATCAGATTCAGCACATAGGTGAGGCCATCGGCGGCCTTGTATTCCATCCGCGCCGCCTGCAGCTTGATCGTGATGCCGCGCTCCCGCTCCAGCTCCATGTTGTCGAGAAACTGCTCCTGCATGTCGCGGGCCGCCACCGTGCCGGTCTCCTGGAGCAAGCGATCGGCCAGGGTCGACTTGCCGTGATCGATGTGGGCGATGATGCAGAAATTACGGATGCGGGAAACGGGAACGTCGGTCATCGGTCGGGGATCGGGCGCGGCGGGCGTCGCAACGCGCCGGTGATGGATTGATCCTAGGCAGCGGGGACTTTGGGAGCGGACTAGACTAAGACTTAGCTCAGGTGAGGCTTGTCTGTGGCCATGGAGTCCTCTCTTCCACTCACCCCTGCTCTGCGGGTCAACGTGCATGAGGCCAAAACCCAGCTCTCCAAGCTGCTGCAGAACGTGGAGGCCGGTCAGGAGGTGGTGATCGCCCGTGCGGCTGTGCCGGTTGCTCGCTTGGTGCCCTGGCACGACGGCCTGCCCCAGGTGGCCCCACCCGGGGCCATGGCGGGTCAGATCCATCTGCACGCGGCCTTCGATGAGCCCCTTGACGATCTCTTCACCTACCTTCCACCGTCCGGCACCTGAGCCATGGCCCGGCTCCTGCTCGATACCCACATCGTGCTCTGGTGGCTCCAGGGGGATCGGCGGCTGACCGAATCCCTGATAGCCTTGGTCCGCAACCCCAACAACGAAACCTTTGTGAGCCCGTCCTCCCTCTGGGAGATGGCCATCAAGGTCTCGCTCGGCAGGCTTCCGTGGATCTGCAGGTCCTCGAACGCACGATCCCCGCCCAGGGTTTCCGCTGGCTCACCCTCTCCAACCACCATCTTCTTGCCGTCGCGGAACTGGAAACTCACCCCCACCACCGCGACCCTTTCGATCGCCTCCTGGTGGCCCAGAGCCGCAGCGAACCGATGCTGCTCCTTACCACCGATCGCCAGCTGGAGTGATACGGCAGCACCGTTCGCCTCTTCTGAAGCCGGCTTCCTAAGCTCAACGCAACGCCAGGCTGTCGCCATGAGCACCGAAACCGCCACCACCGCCCCCGAGGCCTCCGATCCCCGCGCCCTCACGATCGAGAACGTGGAGCGCACCCTCGATGAACTGCGCCCCTACCTGATGGCCGACGGCGGCAACGTGGAAGTGGTGGAGATCGACGGGCCGATCGTGAAGGTGCGGCTCCAGGGCGCCTGCGGCTCCTGCCCCAGCAGCACCATGACTCTCAAGATGGGCATCGAGCGCAAGCTGCGCGAGGCCATCCCCGAGGTGAGCGAAGTGGTGCAGGTGCTCTGAAACCCCCACCGCCAACCCGGCGGCACTGATCGCACCGGTGGCACTGATGAAAGGGGCAGCACGTCTGCCCCCTCATCGGTGCCTTTTTGCTGGGGTCCCCGCCGCCGTGATCGACGACTTCTGCAAACGCCTGGTGGCCCGCCACCCGGCCGGCGTCAGCCGCTGGGTGCTCAGTCTCATCGCCCCTACCAGCGAACCGCCGCCGCTCGGCGGAGCCTGGCGGCTCCTTGACCGCGAGCTGAGCAGCGAACCCCTCCATGCCGATGCGGTGATCCTTCTACCGCAGGCCCCGGCTCCGATCCTGCACCTGGAGTTCCAGACTCGCCCCGATGGCGCCATGGCCGAGCGCATGCTTGCGTACTGGATCCGGCTGCATCAGCGCTTTCATCGCCCCATCCAGCAGGTGGTCATCCACCTCAAGCCCACCACCAGCCCCCTGGCCCGCATCGACCACCTGGCGATCGGACGCACCCGCCATCACTTCCACTGCCTCCGCCTGTGGGAACTGGATGCCGAGCCCCTGCTGGCCGACCCTGCCCTGCTTCCCCTCGCCGTGCTGGCCCGCTCGGCCGACCGACAGCCGGAACAGCTGCTCACCCGGGTGCAGCAACAGCTGTGGACCATCTCCGATCCCGATCAGCGCCGCACCACAACCACCGGCTGCCAGCTGCTGGCCGGCCTAGCCTTCAACTCTGACGTGATCCAGCGTCTTCTCGCCATGAGCATTCTCGAGGATTCCTCCGTCTACCAGCTGATCGTGCGCAAGGGCCTGGAGGAAGGCCGACGGTTGGGGCTGGAACAAGGACTGGAACAAGGACTGGAGCAGGGACTTGAGGAGGGGCGGCAGCAAGGCTTGCAGCAAGGTTTGCAGCAAGGCCGCCACGACGAGGCGGCGACGCTGCTGCTGCGCCTGCTGGAGCGCCGCTGCGGACCGCTCTCCGAGGCCCAGCGCGTCTCCATCCGCGCACTCCCCATCGACCGCCTGGAGCAGCTCGGGGATGCGGTGCTCGATTTCCGCGGTCAGCCCGACCTTATCGCCTGGCTGGAATGCAGTTAGGACAGGACTAAGGAGACTCTGGAAAACCCAGCCGATCTGCGCGACAATTTCCTTGTGATCGCAGGACTGGTCAGGGTTCATGGGCGGCAAGCAGCTCGGATTCGGTGACTACGAGCAGACCACGGCCAGGAAGCGCACCAAGAGGGAGCGATTTCTGGCTCAGATGGAGGCTGTTGTGCCCTGGAAGGCGCTGAT
>JBMSXZ010000061.1:0-14913 GCA_049426205.1 Cyanobium sp. | reverse complement strand
GGGCGGCTCACCTGGGTGCCGCCGAAGCTGCGGGTGGCCAGCAGGCCGCCGTATTCCCGCGCGAACGGCACCCCCTGGGCGACACATTGATCGATGATCGCGCTGCTGATTTCCGCCAGCCGATGGCAACCCGCTTCGCGGGCGCGGAAATCGCCCCCCTTGACGGTGTCGCGGAACAGCCGCGCCACGCTGTCGCCATCGTTGGCCTGGTTGCGGGCGGCATTGATGCCCCCCTGGGCCGCCACCGAATGGGCCCGCCGCGGGCTGTCGTGGTACGTGACCAGTTGAACCTGATAGCCCTGTTCCGCCAGGGTGGCGGCGGCCGAGGCGCCGGCCAGGCCGCTGCCCACCACCAGCACCCGCAGCCGGCGCTTGTTGGCCGGGCTGATCAGGGGCAGGTCCTCGCGGCAGCGCTGCCAGCCGGAGGCCACCGGGCCCGCCGGCAGGCGGGGATCGAGGCGGGAGGCGGCCCCGGCTGCGGGCTCCGCCTCGGCGGCCGTTGATGGCGAGGGAGCGGGACTCATGGGCTCAGATCCGGATGGGAGGCGCGGACCACCAGGGCGAAGGGCAGCAGGCAGAAACCGGCCCCCAGGGCCAGGGCGAGGGTGCGGCCCAGGCCGCGGATCCGGTCGCGGTTGGCCGGGTCCAGCCAGCCGAGGCTGCGGTGGGCGCTTTCGTGGCCATGGAGCAGGTGCAGGGCCACCGCCGGGCCGGCGAGACCGTAGAGCCCCAGGGCGACGGGGCTGGCCAGGGCGGTCAGCAGGGAGGCCAGCTCATCGCCGGGGCCGGCGCGGTGCAGCCGCAGCTGGAGCAGATGCACCACCAGGAAGACCAGCAGCACCCCGCCGCTCCAGGGCGCCCAGCGGGCCGCCAGGGCCGCGACAGGCTCGCCGCCTCCGATGCGGCGGCTGCGCAGCGACCCGGCAGATGGGCCCTTGAGCCAGCGGTTGCGCAGGGTGCGGACCAGCGCCAGGGCGGGATGGAGCAGCAGCGCCGCCGCCAGCAGCAGCTCAGCGACGGGGAGCCAGGGCTGCTGGTGCAGGGCCGCCGCCAGCCGCTCGAAGCGGGCGGGATCGACCAGGGCCAGGGAGACGGCGGCCAGATGGGCCACCAGGAACAGCGCCAGGCTCAGCCCGCTCCAGGGCACCAACGCCTCGGCCGGGCCAGGCAGGGCAGCTGGGGCCAGGAGCGGGGGCTGGAGGGCAACCGGTGCGCCCCGATCGCTTCGTGAAGCGGGTCGAACCATCACCTTGGGCTGTGCATCACCACCATCCTGACGGTTCCGCTGTGGGGGCCGGGGATGGCAGGGATCCCCGGCGCCGAAGGGGGGACGGGGCGCGGCTCGGTGCCGATGCTGGCGAGCGGGCGGCGGTGGGAGCGCCGTGGGAAGCTGGGGCAGTCGCCGGGTCGTCGCCGTGCCCCTCGGGCGTCCGTCCCCCAGGCTGAGCGCTTTCCTCACCCTGCTCAACGACCGGATGGGGGAAAGCATCGTCTTTCCCTTGCTGCCCTTTCTGCTGGCCGACTTCAGCAGCGACGGCCGCACCCTCGGGCTGCTGGCGGGCAGCTACGCCGTCGCCCAGTTCCTGGCCACCCCGCTGATCGGCGCCCTGAGCGACCGCTACGGCCGACGGCCGGTGATGGCCCTCTGCGTGGGGGGGACGGTGCTGGGTCTGGGGCTGTTCGCCCTGACGGTGATCCTCCCCTGGCAGCGCCTCTGGCCGGCGGCGAGCGCAGCGGGCCTGCCGATCGGCCTGCTCTTCGCCGCCCGGCTGGTCGATGGTTTCAGCGGCGGCACCGCCGCCACGGCGGGCGCCGTGCTGGCCGATATCTCTCCCCCAGAGCAGCGGGCCCGGGCCTTCGGGCTGATCGGGGTGGCCTTCGGCCTGGGCTTCATCCTCGGCCCGGCCATCGGTGGCCTGCTGGCCCGCCATTCCGTGGCCCTGCCGCTGCTGCTGGCGGTGGCCTTCGCCGTCGTCAACCTGGTGGTGGTGCTCACCCTGCTGCCCGAAACCCATCCGGCCGACCAACGCCAGCCCCTGCCACGCCGCCGCGATCTGCAGCCCTTCACCCAGCTGGCCGGGGTCTTCACCAACCCCCAGGTGCGACGGCTGAGCGGCGCCTTCTTCCTCTTCTTCCTGGCCTTCAATGGCTTCACAGCCATGCTGGTGCTCTACTTCCGGGAGGCCTACGGCTGGGGGCCCGATCGGGCGGCCCTGGCGTTTCTGGTGGTGGGGGTGGTGGCCACGGTGGTGCAGGGCGGGCTGATCGGACCGTTGGTGCAACGGCTCGGCGAGTGGCGCCTCAGCCTGGTGGGCCTGGGCTGCGTGATCAGCGGCTTCCTGCTGATCCCCCTGGTGTCGCGCGGGGCCGCCGTGCCGCTGGTGTTCGTGGCGGTGGCGTTCCTGGCCCTCGGCACCGGTCTGGTCACACCCTGCCTGCGCAGCCTGGTGTCACGGCGGCTGGGCCGCTCGGGCCAGGGGGCCGCCCTGGGCAGCCTGCAGGGTCTGCAGAGCGCCGGCAGCTTCCTCGGGCCGCCCCTGGCCGGGCTGGCCTACGAGACCATCGGGCCCCGCAGCCCCTTCTGGCTGGCCACCGTTCTGATGCTGGCGGTGGCGGTGCTGGTGGCCGGCGGCGCGACCCGTCAAGCGCCGCCGACACCGAAGCCGGAGGCGGCCCCTGGCTAACTTGAGGGTATTGGCCGCGGCGTCCGCGCACGACCCATGACCGCGCCGAAGCGAACCGAGCCCCTGGTCGACGCCGACCTCTACATCAACCGCGAACTCAGCTGGATTGCCTTCAATCAGCGGGTGCTGGCCCACGCCCTCGACGAACACACGCCGCTGCTGGAGCAAGCGAAGTTCAGCGCGATCTTCAGCAACAACCTCGACGAGTTCTTCATGGTGCGCGTCGCCTCGCTCAAATCGCAGCAGGAGGCTGGCGTTATCACCCGCAGCGATGACGGCCTGACGCCCCTGGAGCAGCTTGAGGCGATCCAGGCCCGACTGCGGCCGTTGCTCGATCTGCAGCAGCAGCACTACCGCCATGCCCTGAAGCGCAATCTCCAGGAATACGGCATTCAGCTGATCGATTACGAACGGCTCAACCAGCGGCAGCGGCAGTGGGCGGACGACTACTTCCGCAGCGCCATCTTTCCGGTGCTGACGCCGCTGGCGGTGGATCCGGCCCATCCGTTCCCGTTCATGAGCAACCTCAGCCTCAACGTGGCGGCCCTGATCCGTGATCCCGACAGCGGTCAGCAGCAGTTCGCCCGGGTGAAGGTGCCGCAGAAGATCCTGCCGCGCTTCGTGCCGATCCCCACCGAACTCTGCAGCCGGCGGCCGGCGCCGGTGTTCACGGCGGTGCCCCTCGAGCAGCTGGTGGCCTTCAACCTGAAGCTGCTCTTCCCCGGCATGGTGATCGAGGGGCACTATTTCTTCCGCGTCACCCGCGACGCCGATCTGGAGCTGCGCGATCTCGAGGCCGACGACCTGATGGAGGCCCTGCAGGAGGGGCTGCGCAAGCGGCGCATGGGCGGCGAGGTGGTGCGACTGGAAGTGGCCGATGAGATGCCCGACGCGGTGGTGCAGCTGCTGATGGAGGGCACCGCCGTGGAACCGGAGGATCTCTACCGGATCAACGGCCCCCTCGGCCTCGATGACCTGATGGGTCTGCTGGCGATCCCGGTTCCCCTGCTCAAGGACAAGCCCTACAAGGGCCGCACCGTGCCGGCCCTGGTCAGGGCCCAGCGCAGCGAGCTGCAGGACGGCTCGATCAAACCGGAGGAGTTCGAGAGCATCTTTTCGGTGCTGCGCCGCCGCGACGTGCTGCTGCACCATCCCTTCGACCTGTTCGCCACCTCGGTGGAGGAATTCCTCAATCAGGCCGCCGATGACCCCTCGGTGCTGGCGATCAAGATGACCCTCTATCGCACCTCCAAGGATTCCCCGGTGGTGGCGGCCCTGATCCGGGCCGCCGAGAACGGCAAGCAGGTGATGGCGCTGGTGGAGCTGAAAGCCCGCTTTGATGAGGACAACAACATCCATTGGGCCCGCCAGCTGGAGAGTTCCGGCGTGCATGTGGTCTATGGGGTGCTTGGCCTCAAGACCCACACCAAGGTGGCGCTGGTGGTGCGGCGTGAGAAGGAGCGGCTGCGCAGCTATCTGCACATCGGCACCGGCAATTACAACTCCCGCACCTCCAACCTCTACACCGATCTCGGCCTGCTCACCTCCCGCGAGGAATTCGGTCAGGATCTGGTGGAGCTGTTCAATTACCTCACCGGCTTCTCCAAGCAACAGAGCTTCCGGCGCCTGCTCGTCGCCCCCGTCACCCTGCGGCGGGGCATGGAGGAGCTGATCCGCCGCGAGATCCGCCATGCCCGCGAGGGCCGGGGTGGGCTGATCCGGGCCAAGATGAATGCCATGGTCGATCCCTCGATCATCGCCCTGCTCTACGAGGCCTCTGGGGTGGGGGTGAAGATCGACCTGGTGGTGCGGGGGATGTGTTCGCTGCGGCCCGGGCTGGAGGGGGTGAGCGAGAACATTCGGGTCGTCAGCGTGATCGGCCGTTTCCTGGAGCACTCCCGTCTGTTCTGGTTCGGAAACGGGGGCTGCGATGAGCTGTTCATCGGCAGCGCCGACTGGATGCCGCGCAACCTGGATCGACGGGTGGAAGCGGTGACGCCGGTGGACGACCCGGAGCTGCAGGTGCAGCTGAAGGCCCTGATGGAGCTCTACCTCGAAGACAGCAGCGCCTGGCATATGCAAAGCGACGGCAACTTCATCCAGCTCCAACCCGAAGACGACGAGCGACTCGCCCAAACGGTGCTAATGGAGCAGTGGCGGGATGGACTGAAAATGTCGCCATAACGACAACGGCGGAGCAACCGCTGCATTGATGCAGGAAATCTTCCACTTCCTGCTGCACCATGCGGCACTGCGGTGCTACATTCCGGCCAAATTCAAACGGAGGCCTGGGGTGATGGGGACACCTCTGCATTCCGCCGGCTCCGAGGCGCCCCCCAAAGGCGCCGTCGGTGGGGTGGATGCCATTGACGGCGCTGCCGCCACCGCCCTGCCGCGCAAGTTGCGGCCCTCGGAGCGGTTGCCGGCCCAGCGCGCCTCGGCACGGCTGAGTGCCGATTCGATCGGTTGGTATCTCAGCACAATTGGCCGTGTGCCGCTGCTGACCCCAGCCGAGGAGATCGAACTGGCCCATCATGTGCAGGCCGGCAAGCAGCTTCAGGGCATCCCCGGTCACGAGCTCAGCGCCCAGCAGAGACGTCGTCTGCGCATGGGCCAGCGGGCTCGCGATCGGATGATGGCGGCCAACCTGCGGCTGGTGGTCAGCGTGGCGAAGAAGTATCAGAATCAGGGCCTAGAGTTGCTCGATCTGGTTCAGGAGGGGGCGATCGGTCTGGAGCGGGCAGTCGACAAGTTCGACCCGGCGATGGGCTACAAATTCTCCACCTATGCCTATTGGTGGATTCGCCAGGGGATGACCCGCGCGATCGACAACAGTGCCCGCACGATTCGTCTGCCGATCCATATCAGTGAAAAGCTCTCCAAGATGCGCCGGGTCACGCGTGAGCTCTCCCATCGCTTCGGACGTCAGCCCAATCGCCTTGAGCTTGCCCACGCCCTCGGCGTCACCCCCGAGGACCTGGAGGAACTGATGGCCCAGAGTGCTCCCTGCGCCTCCCTCGACGCCCATGCCCGGGGTGAGGAAGACCGCAGCACCCTGGGGGAGCTGATCGCTGATCCGGCCAGTGGCGAGCACTTCGATTCGATGGACCGCCATCTCCAGAAGGAGCACCTCGGCGCCTGGCTGTCACAGCTGAACGAACGCGAGCAGAAGATCCTCAAGCTGCGCTTCGGGCTGGAGGGCAGCGAACCGCTCACCCTCGCCGAAATCGGCCGACAGATCAATGTGTCGCGGGAGCGGGTGCGGCAGCTGGAGGCCAAGGCGATTCTCAAGCTGCGGCTGATGAGCAACCTGCAGCAGGCCGCCTGATCAGCGTGGCCGGCGGCGGATGGCTGGCTCAGGCGCTGGGGGTGGGGGCTGCCCTGCTCTGGCTGGCGTTGGTGGCTGGCCTGGCCCTGGCTGTCCGCCAGCGCTGGCCGGAGCAGCGGGAGTGGAGCCGCAAGGTGGCCCACATCGGCGCCGGTCCGGTGCTGCTGATCGCCTGGGGGCTGGGCCTGGAGCGTTGGATCGCGATCGGGGCCGCCGCCCTGGTGACCCTGCTGGCCTTGTTGAACCACCGCCGCCGGCTGTTGCCGGCGATCGAGGATGTGGATCGCCACAGCTTCGGCACGGTGGCTTACGGGGCCTCGATCACCCTGCTGCTGACCTTTTGCTGGCCCTGGCACCAGGCCGCCGCCGCCGCCGGGGTGCTGGTGATGGCCGTTGGCGATGGCCTGGCGGGGCTGCTGGGTCCCCTGATCCCATCGCCGTCCTGGCGGGTGTTCGGGGAGCGACGCTCCCTCGTCGGCACCGCCGCCATGGCCGGTGGCAGCCTGGCGGCCCTGGCCGGGGTGGCGGCCCTGGCCCCCCAGGCCAGCCCGGCGGCCTGGGGCCTGCCCCTGATCGCCCTGACGGCCACAGCCTTGGAGCAGGTGGCCTGGCAGGGGGTGGACAACCTCAGCGTGCCCCTGCTGGTGGCTGTGCTGTGGCGGCTCCTCTCCTGAGGGCGGCGGGGCGTCCACCGCCGCCGCCCTTCACACCGCCGCCAGCTGCTGCGGCTCCCCAGCGCGGACTGCTGCGGCGAGCTCCTCAAACAGGGCGAGGGTGGTGGGCAGATCGATGCAGGCGTCGGTGATGCTCTGGCCGTAGGTGAGCTGGCTGAGGTCGGCCGGGATCTTCTGGTTGCCCGCCACCAGATGGCTTTCCAGCATCACCCCCATCACGTGCCGTGAGCCGGCGCGCACCTGCTCGGCGATGGCGCCCAGCACCTCCCCCTGGCGGCGGTAGTCCTTGTTGGAGTTGCCGTGGCTGCAGTCGACCATCAGGCGGGACGGCAGGCCCCCCTTGGCGAGCTGGGCGGCGGCGGCTTCGATCGCTTCTGGGTGGTAATTGGAACCATCCTTTCCGCCCCGCAGCACCAGGTGGCCATCGGGATTGCCGGTGGTGCTGACGATGGCGGCGTTGCCGCTCCGGCTGATGCCCAGGAAGTGGTGGGGGCGGGCGGCGGCCTCCATGGCATTGATCGCCGTCACGGCGCTGCCATCGGTGCCGTTCTTGAAGCCGATCGGCATCGACAGGCCGGAGGCCATCTCCCGGTGGGTCTGGCTCTCGGTGGTGCGGGCGCCGATGGCCGTCCAGCTGATCAGATCGGCGATGTACTGGGGAACCACCGGATCGAGCAGCTCCGTGGCCGCCGGCAGGCCCAGCTCGGCCAGATCCAGCAGCAGGCCCCGGGCGCGGCGCAGGCCGGTGTTGATGTCGTAACTGCCATCGAGATGGGGATCGTTGATCATCCCCTTCCAGCCCACGGTGGTGCGGGGCTTCTCGAAATACACCCGCATCACGATCTCCAGATCATCGCGATGGCGGCGCTGGGCCTCAAGGATTGCCGCCGCATACTCCCGGGCTGCCCCCACGTCATGGACGGAGCAGGGGCCGACGATCACCAGCTGGCGCCGGTCGTTGCCGTGGAGAATGGTCTTGATCCGCTCCCGGGCCTGCTGCACGGTGCGGGCCGCGGTTTCCGTGATCGGCAGCTCGCGGTGCAGGACCTCAGGGGGCACCAGAGGCCGGGTCTCGACCACATGCAGGTCGGCGGTGGGGATCATGAATCGAGGCTGCGGCGACGCACGGGGAGGATCCACACTACGGTCGCCGCTGCCCCTGGCCAGGGGCGGCGCCTCAGAGCGGCAGGGGCATCTCGGTGTCGGCGGGGCAGGGGGCGCAGGCGGCCACCCGCTGGTCGACCACGGCCCCGACCACGACGATGGCCGGCGAGCCGAACCCACCCCGCTGCACCTGCTCCGCCAGCTCGGCCAGGGGCGCCAGCAGGGTGCGCTGCCCCCGCACCGTGCCCTGTTGGATCACGGCGGCGGGGGTGTCGGGGGCGAGGCCACCGGCCAGCAGCTCGGCCGTGATCGCCGCCAGGTTGTGCAGACCCATGTAGATCACCAGCCCATCGCTGCTGCGGGCCAGGCCGCGCCAGTCGACACCGGGCCGGGCCTTGTCGATCTCCTCATGGCCGGTCACGAAGGTGACGCTCGAACCGGCCCGCCGATGGGTCACCGGAATGCCGGCATAGGCCGGCGCCGCGATGCCGGCGGTCACACCGGGCACCACCTCGACCGGGATGCCCAGGGCGGCCAGGTGGGCGGCCTCCTCGCCGCCGCGGCCGAACAGAAAGGGATCCCCCCCCTTGAGTCGCACCACGGTGCGGTGCCGCCTGGCGAGGTCCGCCAGGACCGCATTGGTGCTGGGCTGGGGCACCGAGTGGTGGCCGCGGCGCTTGCCGACGAAGTGGCGCTCGCAGTGGCCCGGCACCAGATCGAGCAGGGCGCCGGGCACCAGGGCGTCGTGGACGAGGGCATCGCACTGGCGCAGCAGCCGGTGGGCCCGCAGGGTGAGCAGCTCCGGATCACCCGGACCGGCCCCCACCAGATAGACGGTGCCGGGGGTCGCGTCGCTCATGGCAGGGTCTCCAGCAGGCTCAGCAGGGCGCGGCGCAGGCGGGGCCGGGCCAGCAGGGGCGCGGCCGCGGGCCCGAAGCTGGGGGTGAGGGCCTCGCTCAGGCGGTTGCTGGCCAGGGTGAGCGGCAGGACGGGGCGCTGAATCAGCAGGGGCGCCTCCGCGGCCGTGGCCGAACTGTATGGAACGGAGAGGCATTCCGCACCGCAGCGGCGGGCGAGCAGGGCCAGGTAGCGGCGGGCCAGCTCCCCCTCCAGGGGGTGATGGAGCAGCAGCGGCTGGTCCCCGCCGGCCGCCGCCGCCAGCCCCCGGGCCTCCTCCGCCAGGGCGCGCTGCCAGAGGGGCCAGGCGCCGAGGAAGGGCCAGCGCCGCCAGGGCCCCCGGCGCGCCAGGCCGGCCGCGATCACCGCCAGATCGCGGCGCACGTGGTGGCCTGGAAGCAGCAGCAGGGGCACCAGGGCCAGGCCGTGCTCGGCAGGCCCCAGCTCGGCGGGCCCCAGGGCGGCCAACGGGCCCGCCGAAAGGGCGTGGAGGGCGACGGGGGCACCGCGGCGCTCCTGGAGCTCGGCGGCGAGGTCGTGGAGTTCGGAGGGAATCCGGCCGCCGGCGCGGCCATGCACCACCAGCAGCAGGGGAGTGGCGGGGCTGGCCCGCAGACGCCGCTGCACCCGGGCCAGGAGGGCGCCATCGAGGGGGGCGGCGGCCAGGCGGGCCAGCTGGGGCCGACAGCCCGGCAGCCGGGCCAGGCCATCGATCGCCGCCGCCGCCAGCTGGGGCTCAAGGTCGTGGGCCAGCCGCTCCAGGGTTGTCCGCAGGGGCTGGCGTGGCCAGGTTCCCAGGCCCAGCAGCAGCCCCTCCAGGGCGGCGCGGCGCACCGGGGTGGGCCGGGGCTCCAGGGCCATGGCGCTGAGCAGGGGGAAGTCGGCGGGGCAGCGCTGATGGCCCAGCAGGGGCAGCAGCACGGCCAGACGCGTGGCTGGGCTGGAGGCGCCTGCGGCGCAGGGAGGCCCCTCCGGCGGGGCGGCGGCCTTCAGGCGAGCGGCCTCCGCCGGAGCGGCTGCAGCGTCGTCCAGGGTGACGATCGCTTCACGCAACAGGGCGGCATGGGCCCGATCCCGGTGGCGCAGGATGCGCTCAGGCAGCCCGGGATCCCGAGCGGGCGAGGCCTGCCACCAGCGCAGCAGGCGCAGGCTGGTCGGGGCATCGAGATGGTCCGCCAGGGCGGCCAGCAGATCGGCCACAGGCGCCACGGCCCCGGCCTCGATCGCCGCCAGCCAGGCCTCCAGCGGCAAGGGGCCGCGGCGCAAGGCCTGCAGGAAGGCCCAGCGCTCCGGGGCCTCGGGCGGCGGCAGGTGGGCCGGATCGAGATCCAGGGGCCGGAACGGCCCGGTGGCGGAGGGCGTGGCCAAGGGCGGCGGCGACCCGACGGAGCTCACCATGGCAGGAACGGGGCAGCGGCGACGGTGGGATGGCCCGGCCCGGCCGCCCTGACGGCCGGGGACCGGGGAGCTGCCGACGGGCCCGTGCCAGGGCCAGAGGCGGCACCACCACGGCCGCGCTCGGATCGGCCGCGGCCTGAACCCCCGGATTCCGATGGAATTTGGTAGCGATCAATACGTTTCATGAGCCATGGCCTGTCCTGGCGGCCTGATGGACACCGCCCAGGGCTATGGGTGAAGGGCTCCATAGCGGGGACGCTGACCATGGCGACGGATCGAGTCATTCCTCCAGGCAGCAGCCCCCGGCCGGGGACCTGCGCCCCATGGGCGGGCGACTTTGCCTCCCTGAAGGAACGGCAGCTGGTGTTCCTGCTGACGCGGCAGCTGGCGGAAGCCCAGTTCCGGCGCGGCGACCGCTGCGCCAGCGAGCGGCTCTGGCAGGAGGTGGCCGCCCTCGAGATCGACCCGGAGCGGATCACGGCACTGCTGTACGGCGCCGACGACCTCAACGACACGGCTGAGATGGAGCGGATCGACAGCCTCAGCCGCAGGGCCCCGGGCCAGGCGGCGCAGGGGTGGTTGGGACGCTTCGGCATGGGTCGGCTCAGCTGGAGCCGGGGCGGCGGCGCGCACCGAAGCGCTCCACCAGCAGATCCTCGAGCACGTCGGCCAGTTGGCTGAGGGGCACGCCCTTGTGGTGCAGGGCCGCCAGCTTCGGATCGGCGCCCATGTCGCCGCCCAGGAAGATCTTGGCGGCCTCCACCATCTGCCCCTCGTGGCGGGCCTTGGCCCCCATCAGGCCGATCTCACCCATGTAGGGCTGGCCGCAGGCATTGGGGCAGCCCGTCCAGTGGGTGCGCACGGCATGGGGCAACTCCAGCCGTTGCTCCAGCTCCTCCACCACGGCCTGGGCGGTGGTCTTGGTGGGGATCAGGGCGAAGCTGCAGTAGCGGTTGCCGGTGCAGCTCACCGCCTCCGCCAGCAGCGGCCCCGGGTTGGCGGAAAAGCGCTGGAGCAGGGGCTCGGCCAGCAGGTCGGCGCAGGCGTCCTCGGGAACGTCGGCGATCAGCACATTCTGGCTCTCGCTGAAGCGCAGCTCGCCGCTGCCGTAGCTGCGGGCCAGGTGGGCCAGCTCGGCCATCGCCTCGCCGTCGAGGCGTCCCACGGGCACATTCAGGCCGACCCAGCAGAGGCCCGCCTGTTTCTGGGGGTGGACACCGCAGATGTCCCGGGGGGGGCGCACCACCAGATGGGAGCCGTCGTGGGGCAGGGCCTCGGCCGCCTCACCCTCCAGCTCCCGCCAGCTGGTGAGCACCTGCTCGCGGTAGACCTCAAGGCCGAGGGCATCGATCAGGTACATCAGCCGGCTGCGGTTGCGGGCGGCCCGATCCCCTTGGCGCTCGAAATGGCGCACCAGGGCGCTGCAGAAGCCCGGCAGCTGCTCCGGCCGCAGCCAGAGTCCCAGGGGAATCGCCAGCTCGTTGCGCTGGGCCGAGAAGAAGCCCCCCACCATCACGGTGAAGCCGAGCACACCGTCCCGCCGGGCCGGCAGGAAGGCCAGGTCGTTGTGGAGCAGGAAGCTGTCGGGAGCACCGCCGACCGCCACGTTGAACTTGCGCGGCAGGTTGCGGGGGCCGCCCTCGCCGAGCAACCGGTCCTGGATCGCCTGCACCAGGGGCCGGGTGTCGATCAACTCCTCCGGATCGAGGCCCGCCAGGGGGTTGCCGGTGACGTTGCGGGGGTTGTCGTGGCCGGACTGGCGGCTGGTCAGCCCCACGGCCTGGAGGCGGCGCAGCAGGGGCGCCATGTCTTCGAGAAGCAGCCCCCGCAGCTGCAGGTTCTGGCGGGTGGTGATGTCGGCGCTGCCATGCTCACCGCAGCGGTCCACCAGCTCGGCCAGGGCCTCGAGCTGGTCGGCGCGGATCAGGCCATTGGGCAGCCGCAGCCGCACCATGAACCGCCCCGGGGTGACCGGCCGGAAGAAGATCCCCAGCCATTTGAGATGGATCGTCAGCGTCTCCTCGTCGAGCGCTTCCCAGCCCGCCTGGCCCAGCTCCTCCAGACGCGGTTCGAGATCGAGGCCGCACAGTCCCGCCTTGGCCCGCTCCACCTTGCTGAGCTGGGGCTCCAGGGGGGCAGCGGCGGGATGGGGGGGCGCGCTGGCGGGTGCTCCGCCGGGGGTGGTGGTCATGGGGAGGGGACGCGGGACGGGGCAACGGGACAGCCCCGCGGGCAAGGGGGGCGAAAGCCAGGGGCCGCCATCGGGCAGGGACGCCTGGGCTGAACCGGGGGGCCTGGCAAGGGCTTCGGAGGGACCCATGGCCGCGATTCAGCTGCTGCTGCGACCAGCTGTGGCCAGGGATCGGCAGGGCCTGGTTCCAGCCGCCTGATTTCGGGGCCTTGGGTGCGGGACCCTGGTCTGGGCCCCCTGACCTGGCTTTCCTGATCAGGGCTCCCTGGGCGACACAGACCTCGAAGGGCTGAAGATCTGTGACCGGCCGCGACCCACCACGGCGTTAGGGATCCATGGCGGCGACAGTGGCGGACGCCCATGGCCCGGGCCAGCCGGTCAGGATGTGACGCTCAGGTACCGGACCCTGCCCGAATCGGGCATGGGGTTGCCGGCCGCAGGTTGCTCTCACCTTTAATTTCAGAACCTGACCCCGCCGTGGAACTGTTGCCTTCGCTACAGAATGCCGAAACTGGGGGGTCCGGCGTCCTGGCGGCGGGCCTGGATCCCGGCTGCCTGGCGCAGCGGCGGGTCCAGCGGCAGCTGGCCCTCGGCCCGGAGCGCGCCCGCTTCTGCGACCTGCTCGGCAAGGTGGGCAGCGGTGAGCACACCAGCACCGGCCTCAGCCGCGAGGAAGCGCGGGAGGCGATCGATCTGATGCTGGGCGGCAGGGTCGACGACGCCCAGCTGGCGGCCTTCCTGATCGCCCACCGCATCCGCCGCCCCACCCCCCAGGAGCTCACCGGCATGCTGGAGGGCTACCGCGCCCTGGGGCCGACCCTGCACACCCCCGGGCAGCGAGCCCTCTGCTTCGGCGTTCCCTATGACGGCCGCAACCGCACCGCACCGTTGCTGCCGCTGCTGGCCCTGGTCCTGGCGGCGGAGGGGGTGCCGGTGGTGCTGCACGGCGGCGAGCCGATGCCCGTGAAATACGGGATCACCCTGATCGAATTGTTCGCGGCCCTGGGCATCGACTGGCGGGGCCTGAACCTGGAGGCGCTGCAGGCGCGGCTCGACCGCCACCGACTGGCCCTGACCCACCAGCCGGACCACTTCGGCGCCGCCGAACGGCTGGTGCCGATCCGGGCGGCGATCGGCAAGCGCCCCCCGCTGGCCAGCCTGGAGCTGCTCTGGACCCCCCACCAGGGGGAGCGGCTGCTGGTGAGCGGCTTCGTGCATCCGCCCACCGAGAGCCGGGCCTGGGAGGCCCTGGGCGCGGCGGGGGAGGCGGACCTGCTGACGGTCAAGGGGTTGGAGGGCTCCACCGACCTGCCCACCAGCCGGGCCGGCATCACCGCCCGGATGCGTCACGGGCAGGTGGAGCGCGTCCTGCTCCACCCCCGCGACCACGGCATCAGCGGGGCCGAGCAGGCCTGGCACAGCCTGGAGCAGTGGCGCGCCGATGGCCTGGCCGCCCTGCGGGGCGAGGGTCCCCTGGCGGAGGCCCTGAGCTGGAACCTGGGGGCGTATCTCTGGTTTGCCGGTCGTCTCAGCACCCTGCCGGAAGCACTCGACCAGGCCCGGGCCCTGCTGCTGGCCCGCAGCGGCGAGCGGCTGCGCCGGGAGCTGGCGCCATGAGCACCAGCCCAGCCCCAGCCGGCCCTGAGGCCGCCATCGCCCGGCGGGTGTTCGGCTTCGAGGCCGACTTCGCCGGCGACCTGCGCTGCCTGCCGATGGCGGTGCGCCGCAAGCTCGACCTGGCGGGGGTGAAGCTGAAGTTGCCCCAGTGGCACGGGCTCCTGGACGAGGAGCGGCAGCGGCTGTTGGCCTGGGACGATGACCCGGCGGCGCTGGCGGCCCTGGCGCGCTGGCTGCTGGCGAGGAGCGCCGAGCTCCCTGGGGGGCCGGCCGGCAGCCTGCCCCCCGCCAGCGGGGCTCCCTGGCAGCAGGGGCAGGACTGGCCGGAGGCGGTGCTGGCCTCCTGCGCCCAGCTCGATCTGGCGATCCGGAGCGGGGGCTGGGGGGACCTGGATGAGCTGCAGCGCTTCGCCCTGGTCAAGCTGAGCCATCCGGGCCACGAGCACCGCAACCTGCCGCGGGCCCTGGCGGAATTCGGGCTGCTGGCCTGAGGGCGCCCCAGGCACCGCCGCGACTCGGGCGGAGTTCTGTAGCGATGACAACAGCCAGTGCGGCGGCCTGGATGATTCGCTGCTTCGGTCGGTCAGCCTGTTGCGCCGATCAAGCCATTGGAGTCGTGCGCTTCGTTACGAAGCACGACCGCCGCTTCGGCCGCACGCTCTCACCGCGCCACCCATTCCCCCTCACGGGCTGTTTCTCCATGGAGGTCCAGGCCTCAGGGAGATCCTGTCTTGTCATCCCCCCGTTCTGCCACCACCCCATGGCGTCCTATTCCCGTCGCAGATTTCTGATCACCGCCGCCGGCTCCGCCGCCGGTGCCCTCTGGCTGGCCGCCTGCGGCGGCAGCAACAAACCCACGGCCAAGCAGGGGGGCAGCGGTGGCGGTGCAGCCCCGGAGGTGAGCGGTGCCACCCTGGGCTTCATCGCCCTGACCGACAGCTCGCCCCTGATCATCGCCAAGGAAAAGGGGTTCTTCGCCAAGCACGGCATGCCCGATGTGAAGGTGGTCAAGCAGACCTC
>JBMSXZ010000060.1:0-14974 GCA_049426205.1 Cyanobium sp. | reverse complement strand
GGCGCCCCGTGCTCCTGCAGGGCCAGCGCCGGGGGGGGGGGGGCCGGGGCGGCGGCCGCCGCCGAGGGCCAGTCGCCGCTGCCCCCGTCGCTGCCCCGCCGCAGCCGCAGCAGGCCGTGCAGGAAGTCGTCACGGGCGTCGGAGTCGGATTCGATGTCGTAGATCAGAACCCCCGGCGCGCCCCGCAGTTCCGGCAGGGGCGATCCGGCGTCGATCCGCCGGCTCACGCCCCGGGCCTGGACCCTGGCCTGGGCCACCAGCTGGGGCGCCACATCGCGGTGCTGGTCGCCGTGCTGCTCAAGCGCCGCCGCCAGCTGCTCCGGGTCGCTGCGGGCCAGGTCATCCAGGCTGCCGATCCCCAGGCTGATCAGCAGGTCACGGCGCTTGCCGCCAATGCCGCTGACCTCGCTGAGGTGGCCCTCCCGGGCGGCTTCGCCATCGCAGAGGGTGCGCCAGGAGCAGAGGGTGCACTTGCGGCGGTCGTTGACCAGGGGCGGCATCGCGCCGCTGGCGGCCAGGTCGGCGGCCAGGCGCGGCAGCACCTCCTCCAGCTGCTGCTGCAGGCCGCTGCTCAGCGTGAAGCGCTCCTGTTGCAGCAGCCCGCCCGATCCGGCCAGCACCAGGGCCTGGGGGACGGGGGCCCCTTGGTGCTCCGCCAGCAGTCGGCCCCAGAGGGCCAGCACCAGGCGGTGCTCGCGGGTGAGGTTGCGCCCCTGGCGCACCAGCACCGGCCGGTAGCCGTGATCGCCCCAGCGGCTCGGGCTCTCCACCCGCTGCAGCAGCGGCGGATGGGCCTCCAGGGCCAGGCCCGCGGGGCCCACCCCCCGCAGCCGCAGCCCCATCACGCCGGCATCGCCGCGCCGGCAGGCCTCCTCCCCGTGGCCGGGCTTGCGGGGCAGCAGGGTCTGGAAGCTGAGCAGCTGGTCCTGCAGGGTCAGGGCCCGATGGGCACTCCAGCGCCTCCCATCGGCGGGGCCATGGCGATCGAGCCAGGCCCTGCGACGGCAGCGCAGCCAACTGCGCAGCAGGCGGTCGCTGAGGGCTGGGTTGGGGAGGGCTGGGTTGGGAGCCACCGCGCTGGCGGTGTTCGGCTGGGGCCCGGCCGAGGCGTCGCCGGCAGCCGGCTGGGCCCCTGCCGCGCCGGTGTCTCGGGAGTGGGGGGAGACGCCGAAAGGCTGCTGCATCGATCCAGGCTAGGCGGGCCGCTGCGGGGGCCGGTCGCCGCCAGGGGGGACCACGGCGGCAGGGGAGGCTGGTGGCCCCTGCCGCCAGGCCGGCCGGCACCGGCGCCGGCCGCCGTAGCCTGCCCCCCTGCTACGAACGCCCTCAGCGCGTTGCTTCCCAATGGCCTCAGCCCCCCTGCCCCTGGAGGCCAGCCCGATCGCCTTCGGCACCGACGGCTGGCGCGGCATCCTCGGGGTGGACATCACGGTGGAGCGGCTGCTGCCGGTGGCGGCGGCGGCGGCGCGGGAGCTGGCGGCCTCGGCGCCCCCCGGCCTGAACAGCCGCGAGGTGGTGATCGGCTACGACCGCCGCTTCCTGGCGCCGGAGCTGGCGGCGGCGATCACGGCGGCGGTGCGCGGCGCCGAGCTGGAGCCGGTGCTCTCCGCTTCCCCCACCCCCACCCCCGCCTCCAGCTGGGCGGTGGTCGAGCGGGGTGCCCTGGGGGCCCTGGTGATCACCGCCAGCCACAACCCGCCGGAATGGTTGGGCCTGAAGATCAAGGGGCCCTTCGGGGGATCGGTGGAGGGCGACTTCACCCAGCGGGTGGAGCGGCGCCTGGCGGCTGCTGGGATCACGGTGCCGATCGCGGTTGAGCCGCAGCGCTTTGATGCCCTGGGGGCCTATGTGGCGGGGCTGCGGGCGAAGGTGGACACCGAATCGCTGGCGGCGGGCCTGGAGCGGCTGGGGCTGCGGGTGATCGTCGATCCGATGCATGGCTCGGCCGCCGGGGTGCTGCCCGCCCTGCTCGGCGAGGCCGCCACGGCGGCGGGGGTGATCGCCGAGATCCGCAGCGAGCGGGACCCCCTGTTCGGCGGCCACCCGCCCGAACCCCTGGCGCCCTATCTGCAGGAGCTGATCGGGGCGGTGCGGGCCTCCACCGCCGCCGGTCATCCGGCGATGGGGATCGTCTTCGATGGCGATGGCGACCGGATCGCCGCGGTCGATGAGCGCGGCCGCTTCTGCAGCACCCAGCTGCTGATGCCCCTGTTCATCGACCACCTGGCCCGGGCGCGGCAGCTGCCGGGCACGGTGATCAAGACCGTCAGCGGCTCCGATCTGATGGCGCTGGTGGCGGAAGACCTGGGCCGGCCGGTGCTGGAGATGCCGGTGGGGTTCAAGTACATCGCGGCCGAGATGCTCGCCGGCGAGGTGCTGGTGGGGGGTGAGGAATCGGGGGGGGTGGGCTTCGGGATGCACCTGCCTGAACGGGATGCCCCCTTCGCGGCCCTGCTGCTGATCGAGGCGCTGGTGGAGGGCGGGGTGCCGCTGGGGGAGCGGATCGATGCCCTCCAGGCCCGCTGCGGCGGGGCCGCCGCCTATGACCGCCTCGACCTGCGCCTGGCCGACATGGCGGCCCGCAGCCGGCTGGAGGCCCAGTTGGCGGAGGCCCCCCCCAGCGCCGTGGCCGGAGTGCCGGTGCTGGAGGTGATCCGCACCGATGGCGTCAAGTTGCGGCTGGGACCGAACCATTGGTTGATGTTGCGCTTTTCCGGCACCGAGCCCCTGCTGCGCCTCTATTGCGAGGCGCCCACGGAGGAGCGGGTGGCGGAGGTGCTGGCCTGGGCGCGGCAGCTGGCGGAGGGGATCTGATGGCAGCGGCCATTCCCCTGGTGATGGCCAGCGGCAATGCGGGCAAGATCCGCGAGTTCGCGGCCTTGCTGGCGGATCTGCCGGTGGAGCTGCGTGCCCAGCCCGAGGGGCTGGAGGTGGAGGAGACGGGCAGCAGCTTTGCCGAGAACGCCCGCCTCAAGGCCAGTGCCGTGGCCCGCGCCAGCGGTTGCTGGGCCCTGGCCGATGATTCGGGTCTGGCGGTGGCCGCCCTCGGTGGTGCCCCCGGTGTCCATTCGGCCCGCTATGCCGCCAGCGATCCGGAGCGGATCGCCCGCCTGCTGCGGGAGCTGGAGGTGGCGTTGGCCGCGGCTGGGCCTGGGGCCTCGCGGCCCGCTGTTGCTGCTGAAGCTGCTTCTGCTGCGCCCCCTGCCGAGGCCGCGGCGAACGGCGCCGATCGCTCCGCACGGTTCACCGCGGCCCTGGCGGTGGCCGATCCCAGCGGCGCCATCCGCCTGGAGGTGGAGGGCCATTGCCCGGGGGTGATCCTGGAGGCGCCACGGGGTGAGGGTGGCTTCGGCTACGACCCGCTGTTCCTGGTGCCGGACCTGCAGCTCACCTTCGCCGAAATGGACAAGGCCACCAAGGGCCGAATCGGCCACCGGGGCCGGGCCTTTGCGGCCCTGGAACCACAGCTGCGGGCGTTGCTGGCGCTGCAGGGGGGCTGAGGGGATGGATGGTTTTCTGCCAGTAGTCCTTAACGCTCAAGATCAGCGGCGGGCATTCGGATTGCCCACAAACAGTTGATTGTGCTCCAGCCCGCTGCATCTTGTTGTTAAGCTACCCCAAAGGAAACTAAAAGCTATCTTCGCAACCTTCTTAGTCTGCTGTTTCTTTGATCCTGATTATCAATCGCTCTTCGGCCTGCCTGAAGCAGGCGCTCATAATATGGCGTATCTGATTCATCTTCAGATTCAGCAGGCCAAGCAGGAATACCAAAAGAAATTGCCACTTGCGTAAACATCATGACCCCTTGGAAGAGAGCTCTTGCAAAATTGCTGTCGCGAAACTTGTCAGGAGAAACCTCTAGGTAGCCTTCCGGGCCATTGAATGGGGGGAAAGAGGAAATCGAATCCAGACACATAGAGATTCCATGCTTCTCAAAATGACTGAGCACAAACTCGTCATCCAGAAACGGTATCATCCTCCAGCAGTTTAATAGCTTGGTCTTAGCATAATAGCTTTCTGTCCACCCGGCGAGAGAGCAAAGACCTGCCTGAATCTCTGCTATCCCAATAAGGATATTAAAGAGATAGTTTAAGTCGACAACCCGTACGACTTCTGAATTGTACCTGGCAAGGAGATCAATGAATTTAGCAGTATTAGCGTAGGCACGCAAATCTATGCTCAGTTCATCAAGTTGGTGGGGCTGCAGGAGTGGCAAAGGAATAATGATATCGCTAACCATGTCACGGCGTAAGCGCCAGGTAAGCGTAAGGTGATGTGGACTGTTATTCGTTAACTGTCTACCGACAAAGCCTGTGCTTGTTGTGTGCACAGTGTCGAACGGGATAGAGCTAACTCCGTCCGTTTGGGTCAAGACCCTTCTAACCTCAGTTTCATCTACATCAAGCCAAACATCACGTTCAATCCGTGGGTCAGCAATTAACATCAGCCTAAGATATGGACAAGCCTTTTCAGACTCCGAGAACTCAGGATCATTGTCAAACCACTCTTGATGGATTCTCTTGATGTCGTCAGCCCGGCGCCATAACTGATCTAGAATAAATCTATCTGTCTCGGGTTTGGGTTCGGACGCATCAGCCACTCGCCTGTATATGTGGCCCGATTTGTGAACATGCGGAGCTGAATTGCTTTGAGGTGTCCAGATGCAGATAATGGCGTGGTCTTCCGCCAGTTCGAGTTCAGGATCGGGGCCCCAGAGAACTCTAATTTCAAAGTGTGGAGTGGGATTCAAGTGATCAGCAGCAGCTTTTCTCAGTCGCTGAATTGATGCATCAACATCGGTGCGATATACACCTGGAAAACTGCCAGCGAACGGACTCTCTTTTGAAGCTTCCTGAACACCAATGAAGAGCCAGCCACCATAAGTGTTAGCAAAGGCCGACAAAGACTTGGCTACAGCTGCGGCTTTCGGGGATTCACGCTTGTATTCGATATACCATCCTTCAGAGGCCTCCTTGAGAGCCTTGAGGTCGCCGACTTCTAGATCTCTAAGAGGCCGAGCGAAGGGTGTGTAAGGCTGCATAGTCCGTACGCTTGGGAAAAGTACTCTAGGGCAAGACCTAAATCTATACTCGCTGGATCGAATTGCCTAACGCTGGCCATCCCCTGTCCGCAGAGAGCTTTAGGTGAATGTTCTCAGAGGGTGCCGTGACTCTGCGGTGGCGGCTCAGGTGCATGGCCGTGTTAGCTGCTCATCGCACGGGCTCGGGGCGCTGGTGCTCCACGAAGCAGGCCATCGACGCTGAGATCTTCATCAATAGTCGGCCAGTGAATGCCAAAACCAGCACCGGCGACTTGCCAGTCGTCACGATCTTTCTGAGACGCAAGCAAAAGTCTTGGATACCAAGTTAGTGGAACGGAAATAGTTCTCCCGTCCTCAAGCTCGACGACAAGAATGTCATCTGTAGAACTCACATTCATGACACGCTCCTCAGGATTAACCATGAAACTCCTCCCATGCTTTCACCAGCATAGTCCTGGTTGCACTCACAAGCCGCTCGATCTCTCGAAGCTCTGCCGCCTTGACTCCCAGACTTGAAGCCAGTGCCACAGGGTTTAACCACATCTAGCAGCTTGCTCGATCACGATCCACATGAACATGTGGAGGTTCATTTGGCTCGTGGCTGTGGAAATAGATCCGGTATGGCCCACTCTTCAGGATTGTTGGCACCGCCACCAAAGAGACAGCCTCCAGCCTACCCAGCCTCAGCATCAGATGCAGCAAACGCTGTATGGGCGAGTCCGGTATCCGCTCTGCGGTGGGTGAAGTTGTCGGCCTATGCAGCCGATGGGAAGCCTGCAGCTTGCTCCAAAGGGCATGCGGTGAAGTGGGGGGATCGGCTACACTATCCCTAAGCAACTGCTCAAAAACAAGTAAATGGTGAAACAACTCTGGCGCGGTGTCTGGCGAGGCTTGATTACGCCGATTCCCTGGGAGGGTGCGGTTAAGGGAAGTGTGGATAGCCTGAAGACGATCGCCGAACTTGCCAAAGCAATTCAGGAAAACAAGAGCGCGAAAGATCTGGCCCCTTTGGTCAACCATTTTTCATCGATGCTGGATGTGTTGAGTTCGCCCTTGGGGCAGGTAGCGACAGCGGCTTTGCCGTTTGTTCCGTTGGCGACGGGGTTGCTGAAATACATTGTGGAGGCAACACGGCAGGAGCCGACGTTGGAGGTTGGGGTGGCGATCGCCGCTCAGGCCGCCTACCTGAAAAGTGTCCAGGTTTTTCTAGAGCAGCATTCAGAGCTGGTGCAGCGGTTGTCTGACCAGCCTGCGTCTGAAGCGTTGACAAAACAAATTCAACAGGTTGGCGAAACGCTGGAACTGGACGGCCAAGAGGTGGAGCTAACCGAGCAGGAAGCCCGAAAGTCGCTGATTTGTTTTCATGAGTCGCCACTAGCGCGGATTTTTAATGGGCTGTTGAGCCTGCGGTTGCAGGAGGCGGGGTTGTCGCCGGAAGAGGGCGATCGCACCACGAAACGAATTGCCCGCAGCACCCACCGCTACCTGAAGGAGATTGTGGCGGAGGTGCGCGACCAGGTGAAGCGGCTGGCGGCAGTCTATGGCGAGGGCTGGTTTCAAGACCAGGAACGCTATATTAGTATCGATCGGTACCTAGATGAGGTGATTGCCCGCAAACCCCAGGAGACGGTGTTTGACGAGCCGTTCACATTTGCCAATTTGTATGTGCCGCTGCAAGTACAACCCGTAATCAACGAAGGCAAGATAGACGACGGAGCCACACCGCAAAATATCGAAACCTGGGCGGATAATCTGTTGCAGGATGCCCAGAAATCGGCGCAGGTGTTGTTTATTCAGGGTGGACCTGGACGGGGCAAGAGCGTGTTTTGTCGGATGTTTGCCGACAAGGTGCGGCGCGAGTGGTCGCCCATCTGGATTCCGGTGTTGATTCGGCTGCGCGATGTCCAGACCTTTGCCCAGGATTTTGACAAAACCCTTGAGGATGCCATTGCCACCGACTTTACCAAAGATGCTGGCTGGCTGACCGATCACAATACGCGTTTTCTGTTCTTTTTGGATGGCTTTGATGAACTGTTGCTAGAACGGGGCACCACAGGAGGTCTCCAGCAATTTTTGGAACAGGTGGGCTTGTTTCAAAAACGCTGTGCTGAGATTAGCGAACGGGATCACCGGGTGGTAATAACCGGCAGACCCCTGGCGCTGTATGGCGTGGAACGTCTGATGCCCCTGAATCTGGAGCGGGTCGAGATTGCGCCGATGGCGACGGAGATTCAGCAGCAGTGGTTTGAGAAGTGGGAAAAGCTGGCGGGCAGGGAGAAAACCCAGCAGTTTCAGGCTTTTTTGCAAAACCAGCAGTGTCCAGAGCAAGTCAAATCCCTGGCCACGGAACCCCTTCTGCTCTACCTGCTGGCTGCCCTACACCGGGATGGCAAACTCCAGGAATCTCAGCTCACTGGCGATGACCCGGTTGCCGTGCGGATTCAGATTTACGAGGCGGCGCTGGAGTGGGTATTGACCAAGCAGCGAAGTGAAAACGGGGCTGATCTCAATCCTAAAATTACTGGACTTGACCCGGACGATCTGCGCACAATCTTGGCGGAGGCGGCGTTGTGTGTGGTGCAGTCGGGGGGCGAGTCTGCCGCCATTGCCCTGATTGAGGAACGACTGAAAGACGATGAGGGTGCAAAAGACCTATTTGCACAGGCAAAGCAAAACGCCGAGCAAAACCCCCTGAAGAATGCCCTGGCTGCATTTTACCTCAAATCGTCGGAGGGTAGTGAGAGCCAGATCGAGTTCTTTCACAAGAGTTTTTGTGAGTTCTTGTGTGCCGAGCGAATGGTTGAATCGCTAGTGCGCTGGACAAAGAAAGAGGATAGTCGGGCTAAACGATACATCGTTCGTGAGGAGAACCTGCCTTGGGACATCTACGATCTATTGGGCTTTGGGGTATTGACCTCGGAGATTGTGGAATACCTGATCGGCTTGCTGAAAAAAGCCGAGCTGGATTGGGGGGAACTGTTCAAACGATTGGAGAGTTTTTATCTGGACTGGGGCGAGGGAAGATTTATTGACGCGACTGAGGAAACCCTGCCCCAACGCAAAGCCCGACAACTTCAAAAGTATCAGCCGACTATCGGACAGCGCCAGGTAGATATTTCTACGGGGTTGAACGTTCTGATTCTGCTACTAGAAGTTCATCGGTATGCTCAGACGGTAGAGGCGCTAAAAGCGGCAATACATTTCTATCCCTGCGGTCAACCAGGTGCGGACGGTTATGACCCTTCGCGCTGGCTCCGCATGATCCGTTATAGCGATTGTTTGCAACTGGGCACCTTGATCCATTACGTGCGCAAATTTCTCAGTAACGCCGACCTCCGCGGCGCCAACTTCTGCAGCACTAGCCTCAGCGGCGCCATTCTCAGCAGCACCAACCTCAGCGGCGCCGACCTCAGCAGCGCCGTCCTCAGCGGCGCCAACTTACGCAGCGCCAACCTAAGCGGCGCCCAGCTCATCCACGCCGACCTCAGCGGCGCCGACCTCAGCGGCGCCCAGCTCATCCACGCCGACCTCAGCGGCGCCGACCTCAGCAGCGCCGAGCTCTTCTACGCCAACCTCAGCGGCGCCATTCTCAGCAACGCCAACCTCAGCGGCGCCGACCTCAGCAACGCCAGCCTCAGCGGCGCCGACCTCAGCAGTGCACGCCTCCGCAACGCCAGCATCTTCAGCGCGGACTTCCGAAGCGCCAACCTCAGCAGCGCCAACCTCAGAAGCGCCAACCTCAGAAGCGCCAACCTCAGCAGCGCCAACTTGAATGAGATTCGGTGGGATGGGGCAACCCATTGGGCAGGTGCCCATGGCCTACATGCAGCGCTCAATGTGGACGAATCTTTAGCTCAAGTTCCTCGGTTCAAAGCGGCGCTGCTTTTGAGCCAGGGGATAGATTTGGCCGTGCAGGGCAACGTGCTGGCGGCAATTCAGGCTTACGAAGCCGCTCAAGCTATCGACACTGGCTTAGAGATTGATGCTGAAGTCTGGGATCTGCTCTGTTGGGTTGGTGCCCTCCACAATCAAGCAGCTGACATTCAATTTGCAAGTGAAAAAGCCACTCACTTATATCATGAATTCCCAGTATTCCGAGATACACGAGGACTTGTGAGGGCCTTGACAGGAGACATGCAAGGGGCAATTGAAGAATTTGAATCAGTATTGGAGGCGTTAGCTGGCCAAACGTCGTATTACAGCGTACACAAGCGGATAGGCGGTGGTCATGATCGAGAGCAACGACGAGAATGGCTAGAAGCGCTGCGACTGGGACAGAATCCCTTTACGCCAGATGTGCTGGAGTCCCTCAGAGAGGAAGGCTGGTCTCGGCTGCGATGGCCCGGCGAGTGAGGCAACAGAGGAGAACTGATGATGATGATGGGGTTTTGGTTTTGATGATTTGATCGAGCGATCCTCTGAGTGATGGCATCGGGGAACTGGTTCCGCCGCATAAGATATGCAGATCGTGTATCTTGATACAATGGGCTCTTGGCCATTCCAATAAGACATCACTTAAGACCCTTGGATTGGGTGCATTCTATTGTTTTTCTCACGCCATAGAATCATTGTCTTCTTTGAGATTGACCTGTGTGCTGCTTGGTTGGCTATAGGGCAGGATTGTCGAACCCAAGGGCGCAGATCGATGGGGTCCTCAGCTACTGGGGCGTCTCAGGCGCCACGGCGCCGTCGCCGCGGCCTGCGACCAGCGAGGCGATCGCCTCAGCCGGCATCGCCTGACCCTCAGGGCTGCAGGTAGGTGGTCTGGCGCAGGCTGCCCTCCAGGTGGTCCATCAGGCGGCGGGCGTCGCGGATGGCCAGATCACCGCGGGCGATCGCCGCCTCGCTGGCCACCCGCAGGCGCTCCAGCAGGGCCACGGGGTCGTGCTCCATCGCCTGCAAGACCTCGGCGTTGGTGTCTCCCCGCACCACATGATCGACGCTGTAGCGCCCGCCGCCGCTGAGACGGATGTGCACCGCATTGGTGCTGCCGAACAGGTTGTGCAGGTTGCCCATCACCTCCTGGTAGGCGCCGCCGAGGAACAGGCCGATCCAGTAGGGCTGGCCGGGTTCGAGGGGGTGCAGTTCGAGCAGGGCCTTGCTGTGGCCGCGGTCGATGAAGCGATCCAGCTTGCCATCGGAATCGCAGGTCAGATCCGCCAGGGTGCCCAGCCGGGTGGGCTTCTGATCGAGGCGATGCAGGGGCAGCACCGGGAAGAGCTGGTCGATCGCCCAGGTGTCGGGCGCTGAGCGGAACACCGAGAGATTGGCGTAGTAGGTGCCGGACTGGGAGGCCTGCAGCCGCAGCAGCTCCTCGGGAATGGGGGTGCCGGCGGGCAGGGCCGCCAGTTGTCGGGCGATGGCGGCGCTGCAGGCGGAGGTGAGCTGTTCGGCCATGGCCCGCTCCGGCAGGCTCATGTAGCCAAGCCGGAACGCCGCCAAGGCATCGGCGCGGAACTTGAGGGCATCGTTCCAGCCCTCCTGCAGCCGTTCCGGCGCCAGGGGACCGTCGTCGCTGAGGCCGACGAGGGTGTCGCGCAGGTTGCGCACGATCAGCGGTTCCTCGGCCAGGGGCTCCGGCACCGCCAGGGGCGGCCGGCTGGCGCCGAGCACATCGAACACCAGGACCGAGAAATGGCTGGCGATGGCGCGGCCGCTTTCGCTCACCAGGGTCGGCGGCGTGACGCCATGGGGGTCGCAGCACTCGCGCACGGTGGCGACCACGTCGTTGGCGTAGTTCTGCAGGGAGTAGTTGGTGGAGGCGGCGCTGGCGGTGCGGCTGCCGTCGTAGTCGACCCCCAGGCCACCGCCGACATCGAGGAAGCCCATCGCCGCACCGAGGCGGCTGAGCTCCACATAGAGCTGTCCGGCCTCCTGCAGGGCGTCCTTGAGCACGGCGATGTCGTTGATCTGGCTGCCGATGTGGAAATGCAGCAGCCGCAGATCGGCCAGCAGCCCGGCGGCCCGCAGGGCCTCGACGGTGGCGACCAGATCGGGGATGGTCAGGCCGAACTTCGCCCCCTCCCCCACCGAGCTGCCCCAGCGCCCGGTGCTGCGGCTGGCGAGCTTGGCGCGGATGCCGATGAACGGCGCAGCCCCCAGCTCGGCGCTGGCGGCGATGATCCGCTCCACCTCATCGGCCTGTTCGATCACCACCACCGGCTGGCGGCCGAGGCGACGGGCCAGGATCGCGGTTTCGATGTAGCGGCGGTCCTTGTAGCCGTTGCAGATCAGCAGGGCCTCGGGGTCATCGAGCAGGGAGAGGGCGATCAGCAGCTCGGCCTTGCTGCCGGCCTCCAGGCCGAAATGCCAGCGGCGGCCGCTCTCCACCAGCTGCTCCACCACATGGCGCTGCTGGTTGCACTTCACCGGAAACACACCCTGATACCGGCCGCGGTAGCCGTACTGGGCGATCGCTCGCTCGAAGGCGGCATGGAGCCGCTCGAGGCGATCCTCCAGGATGTCGTCGAAGCGGATCAGCAGCGGCAGGCTGAGGTTGCGGCCCTGCAGCTCCTCCACCAGCTCCACCAGATCCAAGGCTCCGCCCCGCTCGCCCTTGGGCTGAACGATCACATGGCCCCGCTCGCTGACGGTGAAGTAGGGCTCGCCCCAGCGGTCGATGCCGTAGAGGGCGGCGCTGTCGGCGGCGCTCCAGGGGGCGATGGGGGCGGCTGGTGCCGGAGCCGCCATCGCGGGGAGGGCTCCCGGGCCCGCCACCGCTGGGGGGGCCGGGGAGCTGTCGACTGGCGCCATGGGGCCGTCGCGGAGGGGGTGGATAGGGGCATCTAAGCAGGGCCTGCCGGCTCGGTCAGCGCCGGCGGGGCGGCGGCCCTGGGGCCCGGTGAGCGATTCAGAACGGGTTCGGCGCGCTGGTCAGGCCGGGGTTGAGCGGCGGCAGCCGCTCGATCAGCCCTGGGCACCCGGCAGATGCGGGATGCCCGGGATGCCCGGGGTCACCCGGCCGGTCGCCAGGGCAACCCCCTGGCTGGCGCGGCCGGTCGTCAGGGTCGCGCCATGGGGTAGCTGTCCGCAGCGGTTGGTCGCATGAGCCAAGCTCCAGCCAGCCAGCGGTGATCCACGGGCTGCCACAAACGCTGCCTACCCAGCCAGCCAGCGTGCTGGTGGTGCTGTTACAGCTGGTGCCCTTGATGGGTTGCGACGTTGCCATGAGGGGAAGGGGCGGCCTAGTATTGCGCTGATTGGCTGGCTTAATGGCGGAAGCTATTGGGAGCTTCATTAGGGTCTGGGCCTGCAATAAACCATCAATACGGTTCCGACCTGCCGCTTGGATTGACCAGTTTGGATTTCACAAGTCGCCTCGATCAGCTCGACCCTAAGACAAGAATGATGGCGAGCTGGATGGTCTCCAGCGGCATGCGCCTGAGCTTCGTGATCGCCATGAAGAGCCATCTGGGGATCCTGGCCATGGTCCGCTCAATCGTCCAGCGGAAAGCGATCAAGGGCATCACCACCACGGAAGAGGAGGCGTTGTTTCGCGTGCGCGAGAACCGCCCGGGCCTGTTGATCTTGAGCGACCAATTGGCCGAGGGCGATGGCTTTTCCCTCTGCCGCCGATCCCTCCAGGTCGTGCCTGATCTGCGGGTGCTGATGGTGCTCACCGGCGATGCAACGGAGGCGAGACGCGCCCTCGAGAGCGGCGCGATGGCCGTGGTCTGTGAGGACGATTTCATGATGCCCGAGTTGGAGGTGATGCAGTCGTTGCTGGCCGCCGCCAACGGCAAGAGCTACGTCTCCAGCAGCGCTCGCGCTCGCATGAAAGCATCGGAATCGATCCTGGACTCCCCCCAGTCGCTCACCCCCCGCGAGAAGGACATCCTGGTGCTCATGCTCAAGGGGTTATCGGATGTGGCCATCGCCGATGCCCTGGCGATCTCCATCCATACCGTCAAGGACTACGGCAAGAGCATCCGCGCCAAGTACAACGTCAAGACCCGCATCCAGCTGATCAGTGCCCTGCTCGGGCGGGCGATCCTCAAGAAGGGCTGACCCGTCCGGGTGCTCGCCGCTGCGCGGCCAACGCATCGAACTCCTGCGCAGCCGCATCGAGCCCCTGCTGGCCGGACGGGCTGGAGCTGAGGTGTGGCTGTTTGGCTCCCTCTGCCGCCAACCTTCAAGCCATGACGGGCCGTCTGCACGCCTGGCTGCGTCAGGCCCATAGCGACCTCGCCATGGCGATCCATGCCACCTGAGGAGCCCATTGCGGCGCAGGTCCAGAAGAGACGAACACCCCGGCGTCACGCCAGGGGCAGCCGCTCCAGGCCTTCAAACCGTTCGAAATCGCGATCGAAACTCACCAGTCGCCAGCCATTGGCGATCGCCAGGGCCGCCAGATGGGCATCGGTGCAGAGTCGGGCCGGCAACGCACCGCCACGCAGCAGCTGGTGAAACACCTCCCAGCCGTTGTGCTCCGGCTCGGCCAGCTGCACACCCGGCTGCTGGCACAGGGCATCGAGCAGGGCGGAGGCGTCTGCGGCGTTCTTGACGGCCACGCCCATCAGCTTCGGCTGGCACACCAGGCGCACCAGCCCCAGAGCGGTCACCGTGCAGAACAGCACCTGGTCGGCGGCCTGCTGTTCCCAGTCATGAACGGCCTGCAGGTGATGGCTGTGGTCGGGCCAGATCAATGCCAACCAGACATTCAGATCCGGCAGGTCGGCGCCGCTGCTCATGGCTCGAGCAGCTCAAACAGGGCGGCATTGCTGAGCTGGTTGTGCGCGATGGCCGGTGATCCCTCCAGGCGCGGCAGCGTGGCCGCGGAGCGTTGGAGCTCGGCGCGCTCGGGTGCGGCGCTGAGCCCTTGCTCCACGTAGCTGCGCAGCAGCTGCTTGAGGGTCACACGGTCGCTGGCCGCGCGGGCCTTCAAGCGTGCGAACAGGGGATCGGGCAGCTCCAGGGTGGTGCGCATGCTCCAGGGCTGTCGATCTGCGCACCTTAGGGCGCATCAACCGAGCCCTGCTGGAGCCCATCGAGCGAGCTGGGCAGGCCCTCGATCGCCGGTGTGAGCGGCGGCACATCGGTTCCTGCTGGCCCTGCCGGATCGCGATCCCATTCGCACCGCTGCGGCGTTCTGGGCGCAGCAAGGGCGCCTCGGAATGTGCTCCTCGGTGGCTGCAAGGCTGGGCGGCTGCATTCAGCTGGGCAGCAGGGGCACGCCCTCCGCTCGGGCCGCCGCTTGCAGGGCCTTGTCGCGGCTGGCCAGGGGCAGGCCGCGGCGCAACGCCAGCTCCAGATAGGCGGCGTCGTAACTGGTGAGGCTGTGGCTGCGGGCCAGAGCCAGCGTGTCGTGCCAGACGCTTGCGGTGCTGGGCTGATCCACGCTGATCGGCAGACCTTCCAGCAGGCCGAGGAAGGTGCGGCTGGCGGCACCACTGATCCGTCCACGCCGTTCGGCCTGCACCAGCACGTTGGCCGTTTCCCATAGCCAGAGCGCCGGCACCTGGGCCCGATCTGTCTGCAGCCGCTCCAGGATCGCCCAGGCCGCATCGCTGGCCTCATCGGCAAAACACCAGGCGCAGCTCAGCGAGACATCGAGCACCAGATCGCTCATCGGCGCCCCTGATCGCGAAGCTCGGCGATGGGGATTCCGCCGAGGGTCTGTCCCTGGTTGAACCGGCGCAGACGGGCGATGGTCTGCGCCACGCTGGCGTGGGGCTCGGCAGCGGCAGGCACCAATCGCGCCACGGGGTGGCCGTGGCGGGTGATCGTGATCTGCTCGCCGGCGCTCACGGCATCCAGAAGGGCGGCCAGATGGGTCTTGGCCTCGAAGGCACCGACGCTGCGCATGGGGACAACTTCAACCAGCTGCCAACCAGTTTAAAAGGCCCGGGACGGGGTCTGTCCGCTCCAGGCGCCAGCCATGGGCGATCGCCCGGGCCGCCCGATGGGCATCGGCGCAGAGCCGGGCTGGTCGTT
>JBMSXZ010000059.1:0-15068 GCA_049426205.1 Cyanobium sp. | reverse complement strand
CCCCCCCCTCCCATCCCCTGCCGGCACCATCCCGGCGACGGGCGCCGTGACCACGGCCGCTATGGCTGCGCTCCCTGTGGCCCGTCCCCTTCCCTCCTCCGACCCGATGACCCTCACACCCCCTGTCAGCCGGCCCCGGCGCGCGGCGGCGGCGCGGCCCTGGCAACCCGCCCTCAAGCCGGTGCTGCCCTATCTGATCTGCATCGGCGGCTTCCTGCTGGTCTGGCAGTGCCTGTCGCTGCTGCTGGGGGTGGGCCGGTTGCCCGGGCCGGTGAATGTGATCGCCGACACCTGGGATCCTTACATCAGCCAGCCCTTCTTCGATGAGGGTGGCACCAGCAAGGGACTGGGCTGGCAGATCCTGATCTCGCTGCAGCGGGTCGCCCTCGGCTATGGCCTGGCTGCCCTGGTGGGAATCAGCATCGGCGGCCTGCTCGGCCTGAATCGCTTCATCGGCAAGGGCCTCGATCCGGTGATCCAGGTGTTGCGCACCGTGCCACCGCTGGCCTGGTTCCCGATCTCGCTGATGGTGTTCCAGGACGCCAACACCTCGGCGATCTTCGTGATCTTCATCACCGCGATCTGGCCGATCATCATCAACACCGCCGTCGGCATCCGCGAGATCCCGCAGGACTACACCAACGTGGCCCGGGTGCTGAGGCTGCGCAAGAGCGACTACATCCGCAACATTGTGATTCCGGCCACCGTTCCCTATGTGTTCACCGGCCTGCGTATCTCGGTGGGCCTGGCCTGGCTGGCGATCGTGGCGGCTGAGATGCTCAAGGCGGATGGCGGCATCGGCTACTTCATCTGGGATGCTTACAACGCCGGCGGTGACTCCAGTTCCAGCCAGATCATCCTGGCCATTCTCTATGTCGGCCTCGTGGGCCTGGCGCTCGACCGCCTCGTTGCCTGGGCCGGTCGCCTGATCGCCCGCGGAGGCCAGTGAGATGAGCACCGCCCTGATCCAGGTCGATCACGTCACCCAGGTTTTTCCGCTCGCCGATGGCGGTGAATACATCGCCCTGCGCGACATCAATCTCGACATCAGCGACGGCGAATTCGTCTCCCTGATCGGCCATTCCGGCTGTGGCAAGAGCACCCTGCTCAACCTGCTGGCCGGCCTCACCCAGGCCAGCAACGGCGGCATCCTGATGCAGGGCCGTGAGGTCAGCGAGCCCGGTCCTGACCGGATGGTGGTGTTCCAGAACTATTCGCTGCTGCCCTGGAAAACGGTGCGCCAGAACGTCGAGCTGGCGGTCAATCGGGTGATGGGTGAGCGCAGCGCCGGCGAACGGCGCGAGATCGTCGAGCGCCATCTGGCGATGGTGGGCCTCAGCCAGGCCGCCGACCGCGTGCCGGCCGAGCTCTCCGGCGGCATGAAGCAGCGGGTCGCGATCGCCCGCGCCCTGGCGATCCGGCCCCGCCTGCTGCTGCTGGATGAACCCTTCGGCGCCCTTGACGCCCTCACCCGCGGCAACCTGCAGCAGCAGCTGATGCAGATCTGTCAGGAGGCCGGCGTCACCACCGTGATGGTCACCCACGACGTGGATGAGGCGCTGCTGCTCTCGGACCGGGTGGTGATGATGACCAACGGCCCGGAGGCGGGCATCGGCCAGATCCTGACCGTGCCCTTCCCGCGGCCGCGGCAGCGGCTGGAGGTGCTGGAGCACCCCGATTTCTATCGGCTGCGCAGTGAACTGATCGGGTTCCTGCAGCAGCAGCGGCGGCTGCGCCAGCGCAAGGCCAGCCTGGAGCAGGCGGTGGCGGCCACCCGCCCGGCGGCGGCCGTGGCCCCTGACGAGGCGGTGGCCGCCGGAGCACCGGCGGCGGCGGGGGCCCGGGCAGCGGCTTCGGCGGCAGCCGGGGCCAGGTCCAGGACCCTGGTGCGGCTGGGCTATCTGCCGGGCCTCGATGTGGCGCCCCTGGCCCTGGCGATCGACCAGCAGCTGTTCGATCCGGCGGTGCTGAAGCTGGTGCCGATGCCCTTCGCCACCTGGGAGCGGCTGGAGGAGGCCCTGCGGGAGGGGCGCCTCGATGCGGCGATCACCCCGGCCACCACCCCCCTGGCCCTGAACCTGGGCCTGGGGGGGCAGGAGCCCTGGCCGGCGATCACCCCGATGACGGTGAGCCGCAACGGCAATGCCCTCTGTCTGGCCCGCCAGCTCGCGGGCCTGGGGGTCGACGACCGCGACAGCCTGCGGGAGTGGCTGATCGGCCGGGATCGGCCGCTGACGGTGGCCGTGCCCCAGCGCCGCGGCATCGCCGAACTGCTGCTGCGCCACTGGCTGGCCGGCGGCGCCATCGATCCCGATCGGCAGGTGCGTTTCCTGGCGATGGCCCCCCTGGCGATGCAGGGCAGCCTGCGCAATGAGCAGATCGATGCCTTCATCGCCGGCCGCTACCGGGTGGCGCAGGCGGTGCAGGAGCGCCAGGGCAGCGTGCTGGCCACGGACCGGGAGATCTGGGAGGGCCACCCCGAGAAGGTGCTCACCTGCCATGAAGCCTGGGCCGCCGCCCATCAGGAGGCCCTGCTGGAGCTCTGCGCCGGCCTGATCCGGGCCGCCCAGCGTTGCGATGACAGCGGCCAACGCCAGATGATGGTGCAGGTGCTCAGCCAGCCCCAGTGGCTCGGCACCCGTGCCGCCCAGGCCCTGGGCGGCCAGTTCCGGCTGCGCCCCCAGGAGGGTGGCACCGCGACCCTGCGCTTCAACCACTTCCACGCCGACCGGGCCCAGGCCCCGAACCGGGCCGAGGGGGCCTGGATGCTCAGCCAGTTCAGCCGCTGGGGCTGGATTCCCTTCCCCAGCAACCGCCTGGAGCTGCTGGAGCAGACCTACCGGCCCGAGCTCTGCGACCGGGCCCTGCTGCGGGCCGGCCTCGCCGCCCTGCGGCCGGACCGCCTTCCCTTCACCCTGGCGGACGGCATCGCCTTCGACCAGGACGATCCCCTCACCTACCTGCGCCACCTGCCCGGTTCACCGCAACCGCCGCAGGCCACCGTGCCCCTGCCCCAGGCGCGGATCCCTTCGCCCCTGCCCGCCTGAGATGGTCAGCCCCGCAACCCGCCCTGGCAGCCAGGGCACCCCATTCCTGGAGTTCGCCGGCGTCGGCCAGGTGTTCCCAACCCGGCGCGGTCCGTTCGAGGCCCTGCGCGACATCCACCTCTCGGTGGCCCAGGGGGAGTTCCTCTGCGTGATCGGCCACTCCGGCTGCGGCAAGAGCACGCTGCTGAACATGGTGTCGGGGTTTCTCAAGCCGAGCAGCGGCCAGGTGACCCTGGCCAGCCGCCCGATCGAGGGGCCGGGACCGGACCGGATGGTGGTGTTCCAGAACTATTCGCTGCTGCCCTGGAAAACGGTGCGCCAGAACGTGGATCTGGCGGTCAAGGCCGCCCGCTCCGAGCTCGATCCGGCCAGCCGCCGCCAGGTGGTGGACCATCACCTGGAGATGGTCCACCTGCTCGATGCGGCCGACAAACTGCCGGGTCAGATCTCCGGCGGCATGAAGCAGCGGGTGGCGATCGCCCGCGCCCTGGCGGTGAATCCGGCGGTGCTGGTGCTCGATGAACCGTTCGGGGCTCTCGATGCCATCACCAAGGAGGAGCTGCAGGAGGAGCTGCTGGCGATCTGGCGGGAGCAGCGGCCGACGGTGCTGATGATCACCCACGACATCGATGAGGCCCTGTTCCTGGCCGATCGGGTCGTGATGATGACCAACGGCCCGGCGGCCACGATCGGCGACATCCTCACGGTTCCGTTCGAGCGGCCCCGCAGCTACGAGGAGATCCAGGCCGATCCCCGCTACGGCCAGCTCCGCAATCAGGCGATCGATTTCCTCTACCGCCGTTTCGCCCACGACGACACCTGAGCGCCTCCGTGCTCAGGCGGGGCCGAGGGCCACGGCGGTGGCCTTGAGCTCGGGCTGCTGGGAGTGGGGGCAGGCGAGCTCGTGCAGCAGCCGGTTGGCCTCGCAGGCCAGCTCCCCCTGGCTGGCGCCCCAGTGCATCGGCAGGAACACCGTGCCGGGGCGGATGCGTTCGCTGAGCTGCACCCGGGCCAGCAGGGAGCCGCGGCGGGAGCGCAGGCAGGCCATGGCGCCATCCTCCAGGCCATGGTCGGCCGCATCGCCGGGGTTCACCTCCAGCAGCGGCTCGGGATGCTGCTTCACCACCCGGGCCACATGGACGGTGCGGGTCATGGTGTGCCAATGGCCGAGGTAGCGGCCCACGGTGAGCACCAGGGGGAAGGTGTCGCAGGGGGGTTCCGCCAGGCCGAGGGGCGGGTCGGCTAGCAGGCGGGCCCGGCCGCTGGCGGTGGGGAAGCGGTGGTCGGTGTAGAGGCGGGCCTGGCCGCCGCCGGCGGCGGTGCCGGCCGGGAAGGGCCACTGCTGGGGCCCGTGCTCCGCCAGCAGGCCATGGCTGAGGCCGCTCAGATCGCAGACGCGGCCGGCGGTGAGCGCCACCAGTTCGGCGTAGACCTCAGCGGCGGAGCCATAGCTGAACTGCTCCACGAAGCCCAGCCGCCGCCCCAGCTCCGCGAAGATCGCCCAATCGGGCCGGGCCTGGCCGGGGGGCTGGCGGAAGGCCGGGCAGAGGGTGACGCGCCGCTCGGAGTTGGTCATCACGCCGCTCTTCTCGCTCCACTGGGCCGCCGGCAGCAGCAGGTGGGCGACGGCTGCGGTCTCGGTGCCGGCATAGGCCTCGCTCAACACCACCAGCGGGCACTGGGCAGTGGCGGCCCGCACCCGGTCGAGGGAGGGCAGGCTGACCAGCGGATTGGTGGCGGCCACCCACCAGAGCCCGAGGGCGCCCCGTTCCATCGCCTCGATCTGCTGCCACACCGTCAGGCCGGGGCGGGGATCGATGGCGCCGGCGGCGAAGCCCCAGTGGCGTTCCACCGTGGCCCGGTGCTCGGCATCGGCCACGAAGCGGTAGCCGGGCAGCAGCTGGGCCAGGCCGCCGGCCTCGCGGCCGCCCATGGCGTTGGGCTGGCCGGTGAGAGAGAAGGGTCCGGCGCCGGGCCGGCCGATCTGGGCGGTGACCAGGTGGAGGTTGATGATCGCCGCCACGGTGGCGGTGCCCTCACGGCTCTGGTTCACCCCCATCGACCAGAGGCTGAGCACGCGGCCGGCGCCGGCCCACCAGAGCGCCAGCTGGCGCAGGTCGTCTTCTGCGATGCCGCAGAGGGCGCAGACCCGCTGCGGTGTCCAGACGCTCCAGAGCTGGCGCAGGGCCTCGAAGCCTTCGGTGTGGGCGTCGATGTAGGCCGGGTCGTGGGCGCCCAGCTCCAGCAGCAGATGGCCGATGCCGTGGAGGAGGGCCAGATCGCTGCCGGGGCGGATCGCCAGGTGCAGGTCGGCGGGGTCGGCGGTGGCGGTGGCGCGGGGATCGATCACCACCAGCCGCAGGGCCTCCTTGAGCTTGCGTTTGCGCTTGAGCAGCCGCTGGAACAGCACCGGATGGCAATCGGCGGTGTTGGTGCCGATCAGCAGCACCAGATCGGCGTGGTCGATGTCGTCGTAGCAGCAGGGGGGGCCATCGGAGCCGAGGCTGCGGGCGTAGCCGGCCACGGCCGAACTCATGCAGAGCCGGGAGTTGGCATCGAAGTTGTTGCTGCCCAGGGCGCCCTTGAGCAGCTTGTTGGCGACGTAATAGTCCTCGCTCAAGAACTGACCGGAGCCGTAGATCGCCAGCCCGGCCGGGCCCTGCTCGGCGAGGGTGGCGCGGATCCGCTCCAGCAGCAGCTCGAAGGCCCGCTCCCAGCTGATCGGCGTGAACGGCTGGTCGCGGCTGGACCGCCACAGGGGGGTGGTGAGGCGGTTGTGGGCGAGGGTCTCGGCCACGGTGGCGCCCTTGACGCAGACCTGACCGAGGGAGGAGGGGTGGAGGCGATCGCCGCGGGTGGTCCATGGGGGCTCGGCCGCGCCGCTGGCGGGGGCGGGGCTGGCCTGGATGGCGGCGGCAGGGGGGGCCGGGGGTCTGAGCTCGAGGCCGCAACCGACGCCGCAGTAAGGGCATTGGGCCCGCACTGAACCGTCGGCGGCGCTGGGCGCTGGACTGTCAGCGGCGCTAGGCGCCGGGGTGGTGGCGGCGCTGTCGGCTGGGGCAGCGGCAGGGTCGATGGCGCTCAGGGGACGGGGCGGGAAGGGTGACGGGAGCAAGAGGCGATTGCCATGGCGCCAGGGCACCCCGGGCAGCCTGCAATCAGCAGTCAAATCTAGGGCGACGTCCCCGAACCAGGCCGCTGATGGTTGGCCGCCGGAATGGAGAGGGCCTGGAGCTGGATCCTGGTGGAAGTCAGCCGCGGAAGTCAGCCGTGAAAGTCAGCCAGTGTCATGGGCTCAGCAGGGGCAGAGCGGGGCAGGCTGATTCAACGTCTCAGCAGGGTTTCGGTTCCGGCAGCTCAGTTTCGATGGCATGCCGGCGTTGAGGGGCACCTCAGCTCCTGAGAAGGGTGGGGCGCATCGATCGGATTCTGGGTGGCAGTTCAGCCTGTATGGCGGAGCCGGCCAGCTGCTCGTGGTCGGAACCATGGCTCCATGACAGCCGAAAAGGCACGACCTGCCGTCATGGTGACGGAGTCGTGCCCGGGGGGAGGTTTTGGCGATCAACCCGCGTGGCGCCGTGCGTTGGGGCTGCTGTGGCTTGGAACTCGTGCGCTGCTTGGGGCGGGAGTCAGCTGGGGAGGGAAGCCGCTGCGAGCAGTCGACGCCTCATCCTGCGGGACCAAGCGAGGGTAACTCCGGAGCCAATGACTGGCAGAGGGCCCGGAACCGCTGAGGGATCTGGAGGGGTGTAGAACACGGTGATCGGCAACTGATTGACTCCCACGCTGCCAGCCATATTGAAGGCGATGCCAGCCACAAAGGCGGTTGTGCTGGCAGGATCAAGAAGATTCAGGACATCAATGTCCTTGATGGCAAACTTGTCGAGAGGCGTAGGGAATGTAAACTGGTTGCCGCCTGTTATGTTTGCAATAAAGGTGCTGTAGTCGGTGTCTGAGGCACAGGTTAATGACGAGCAGCTCCAAAGAGAGTAGCTATTGTCGAACGACAGGGTGGGGGCTGTGTATTTGGAAAAGAGCGGCCCTGAAGGATTGTCGACGCTGTAAATATATCCCGTGGCGACATAGGGGTCATAGAAGTAGGTTTGATCTGGAATGACTGTAAGATCTGGAAACTCCCAGGCCGGAGGATTCGAAGCGTCTGTGATGATTGGAGCCGTTGGCAGAAGGGACGACTCGGGAGTGGTGCCATCGCGAGCGATCAGGCCTTCAATGTAAACACCTGAATCAAAGATTTCATCACCCCGATCAGAAATCTCAAATTCGGCTTGATACACGGTTCCTGGATCAAGACCGACCAGCGAGGACGTTAGTGGGGTGGTAAAAGCATCGTATTGCAGGGCGGGCCTGCTGTTGTCTGTGTTGGAAACGTAGAAGGATGAATTCAGGCCTGCGTTCACATTGTTGATTTCTACTGGATTAATCGTGCCGGGAAGGACGGCAAGATTGACTCCATTGAGCTTGAGTGAGAAATAATCATTGTAGACGGTGCCGACGTATTCAGGATACTCCTCGGACGCAAAAACATACCGCCATGATACTCCTGGGGCCGAGGTTGTGAAATTGAATTTGAGGCGGGTATAGGTTCCGCCCGCGGATTTGTTGGATAAGTCATTAGGACCAATCGAGTTCCAGATGTTTCCTGATGTCAGCAGAACGCCCTCGTCGATCCCGATCGAGCTTGCGCCGCCAGAAAACAATCCTGAGCCCTCAACGGTGTTTGTTTCGAGAATGGCCGTGCCCGGGACGAGGGTCAGCCCAGTGCCCAGAAGCACACTGACCATCTGATCAGCGGTAGCGTTCTGCACGCAATACGTCGTCGAGGGGGACGCGCAGGTTGTCGTGAAAGCGCCAACCCCCGATGGGCCACCACCACCAGCTGGTGGTGTGATGGCCATGGCCTGGGACCCGCCCCCGAATGTAGCGGCGAATACAAGTGTCGAGGTTGAGATTCTTTGCGCTATGGTTTGGTAAGGCCCTGAACGTACTTTGGCCATGCTGTTACCCATCGTTGAGGCACTGACGAGCCGACCTTAGCCACGTGGCGCCGATGGGCCAACAGCATAAGCTATCCTTATGGCTGGACAGGGTTGGCCTGCGCTTCGTGCCTGTCCAGGGAGCTGGAGGCGCCTGCGGCGCCCTCCCGGAACAGCCAGCAGCCGCAGGCCAACAGCCAGGGTTAAGAAACAGCCAAGTGTTGAGGGATTAAGGGATTAAGAGTTAAGGGAAGGGCCCTGGGGGAGGCAGACCACACGAAAACCGACGTAGCTGACGGCAACGTCGGGCCGATCGTGGCTGCGGCAGGCCGAGCGGCAGTCCCTGGGGAGGTCGAACCTGGAGCCGCCGCGCAGCAGCCTTGCTTTCTGGCTGAACCTTGCCATCAAGGGCCATTCGTCATCCAGCCAGGCCGTGCCATTGCTGGGGGCTCCTGCATAGCCCCCATGCCAGTGATCCAGGCACCATTCCTGGACATTGCCGTGCATATCTTTGAGGCCCCAGGCGTTGGCCGGAAACATGTCCACGGACGTGGTCTGTTGGCGATACTCCCCCTCGGGGCCTTTGGCATAGCTAATATTCCCATTGTAGTTCGCCAGATCGGTTGTAATCGTCTCGCCACAATGAAAGGGAGTCGTGGTGCCGGCCCGGCAGGCGTATTCCCACTGGGCTTCGCTCGGCAAGCTGTAGCGGCGGCCCGTGCGCTCGCTCAGGCGCCTGCAGAACTCCATCGCATCAAACCAGCTCACCTGCTCCACCGGGCGGTTGTCGCCCTTGAAGTAGTCGCCCCAAAAGCGGGAAGGATCGGGATTGAGGCCTTTGGCCACCCGCGGCCAGCCGGCCACCTCGCGCCACTGGGCCTGGGTGATCGGCGTCTGGCCCATCAAAAACCTCTGCAGCCGCACCTGGTGCCGCGGGCCCTCGTCATCGCTGCGATCCGGCTCTCCGGGGGGGGAGCCCATCGTGAAGCTGCCGGCGGGGATCTCGATCAGGCGCAGCTCCAGGCCCGGCGCCAGCGGTTCGCGATCCATCGCCACCTGGATGGGGCTGGTCAGCACCTGCCAGGCGTCGCCACGGCGCTGCAGCCGCCCGACGCTGGTGGTGAAGGGGAATGGGCCCGGAAGCTGCCGGTGCTGCAGCGCCCGGAGCCCGGCCGCCCCTGCCGCCACCAGCGGCAGCCCGGCCGCACCGCGCAGCAGCTGGCGCCGGCTGAGCCGGGAGCCACCGGTTTCCGGCTCCTGCCCCAGGGGCGCCGCTGGCCCTTGCCAGCGCTCCTGGCGTCGCCGCTGCTCCAACCGGCGCTGGCGTGCCGCGGCCTGCTGGTCCAGGCGGCGCTGCTCCGCCTCCGCCTGGCGCTGAGCTTGCACCCGTGCCCGCTCCGCAGCCTCCGCCTGCCTTGCCTGCTCCTGCCGTTGCTGTTCCTGTTGCTCCAGGCTCCGCTGGCGAGCCTGCTCCGCCAAGCGGCGCTGCTGCTCGGTGCCCGCCAGCAGGGCACGATGCAGCTCATGGGCGATGCGCCTCAGCGCCCGCTGCTGCTCCACCTCACCCATCTCCGCCAGGCAGCGCTCCGGCGGCAGCACCGCCTGATAGGCGTGAATCGGCGTCTGCTCCACCAGGCAGGGGCTGAGGCTCACCCACAGGATCCGCACCCCCTCCGCTTTTGCCGCCGCCAGCAGCGCCGGCACCTCCTCATGCATCACGAACTCCGAGGCCAGGAAGGCATCGCTCACCAGCAGCAACGCCACCTTCGCCTCGTTCAGCGCCGATTCGATCGCCTCACGCCACTTCTGCCCCGGTTCGATCTGGCTGTCATCCCACAACCGCAGCTCCTGGGCGCTGTTGCGCAGCATCGGCGCCATCATCTGCTGCAGGCGGTCCACCCAGGGCCGATCGACCCGTGTGTAGCTGATGAACACATGCCGGCGCTCCGGGGCTGGCTGGGACACGCTCCGCGCTGGCTGGCTCACTGCCGGGCATTGTGGCAGCGATCCAGCAGTCAGGAGCGCAGCGGCGATCAGGGCCGTTATCTCCTATCCAGCTGCCTTCTCTGGGGGGCCATCCGAGCCAGCCGCCAGCTGCGTCGACGGGGCAAAGCCAGCAAACGCCATGGCGCTACAGCCACGGCCGGCCTTGCCAAGGCAGCGCAGGTTCTGGGCGAGCTGCACTGGGTAAAGCAGTCCCTGCTCTTCAGGGTCAGCCGTGACTGGAGGCCAGGGGAGATCGTGTTCGGTCTGTCGCTGCCGCCCCGCACTCAGAGCAGGGAGCCCTGATGATCCTGCGGGGCCAGCTGGGGGGCGGCCTGGTTCTGCTCCTCGGCCTCACCGGCTTTCACCTCCAGAGCCTGTTCGATGACGCGATCGGTGAGGGCATCGAAATAGGCGGAGAGGGTGCTTTGCAGCTCCATGTATTCGGGCCAGAGGGTGTCGTTGACGAAGCTGCGGTTGAGCAGGGCCATCACGGTGGTGCGGCGCTGGCCCCGATAGCGGTAGGGGCGAATGCCATAGCGGCGCAGCAGGGCGACAAACAGATGGCGCGACCATTGATCCGCCAGCGAGAAGCGGTACTCGATCGGCGCCTCTTCCGCCTCCAGCTGCTTGAGACGGGCCTGGATGCGCTCGCGGGCCCGTTCCGCGGCCTGGCGTTCACCCTCGCTGCCGGGCCTGGCGTGCAGGGCCTCAATCCGGCGCAATTTGTCCACCAGCTGCTGCTCCAGGCTGGGGGGCGTCGCGCCGCGCTCACGGGTCTCCGGGGTTGGTCCGCTGGCCTGGGGGCCGCCGCCGGCAGGGCCAGCGGACCCTGCAGTGCCGCCGAAGCCACTGCCGGACTGAGCGGCGCCGCGACGTTGGCTGTGATTGGAGCTGCGGGTGCGGCGGCCGATCGTTGTCTCCAGCGGTGCAGGCCCTCAGCGTAGGGAGAGCGCTGGGGAGTTGCCCAGGCGAGGTGCCCAGACGGCACTGGCGTCAGAGTGGCAGGGCTGGATGGCGTGCCGCATGGCAGAGAACAGCAAGGTGCCCTGGTTGCTGGGCCTCTGCTTGCAGGGTGAGCTGGCGGGGCAGTACGTGCTGGATCCGCAGGCTCCGGAGCAGGAGCCGGGGAGGAAGGTGGCGCCCGCTGCAGCGGGGGATACTCAGCCGCCGGAGCTGGTGCTGGACGACCTGGCGCCGATCACGATCTTCGTTGGGGCCAACAACTCAGGGAAGTCGCGGTTGATGCGGGGTTTGTTTTGCGAAAGAACGTTCCCCAGATTTAAGCTTGGAGCGACAGTAGGACAATCCGAAAGGCGTGAATTGGCCAGCGAAATAAGAAGGATCTGTAACATCATCGCGGCAAACAGCGTGGTTAGCGGCTTTTCGGGAGGATGGTTGATGCCTTCGCAAAGAAATCCCTCGGCAAGAGAGGATGTCGGCCATATTAACGCTATACTTGGGACCATTGAATCTGAGATGCTAAGGGTAAGGCAAGGCGTCCGAGGGGCTGTGGCAAGCCGTTATCGCTCGGGATCTGAGAGGCTCGATGAGCTTTTGGCATGTCAGCAGAGCATGTCAGACTTGGGGCTGACCGCTGGAATTCGCGAAGCAGGCACAATCAAGCGATGCTATGTGCCGATGCTGCGGGGCATGCGACCGCCCTACTCACCAGCCATGCGCGATCAGAGTGCTGCGAATCCAGGACAAGACGATTTGTATAAAGAGCGCACAGTCCATGATTATTTTGATAAGAAGATGCCCAAGGGGGCAAGTGGTTCTGGCTATGAAATCTTCACAGGGCTCAGCCTCTATACCGATCTGCGCAGGCGCCTATTGGGTCGGACCCAGCAGGAGCGAGACACCGTTCGCGAATATGAGGCGTATTTGTCTGACAACTTCTTTCCTGGCAGGCCAGTCACCTTGGTGCCCGTCGAAGACGGCGATAACGATGTCGTTCACATCAAGATTGGCGATGAAGATGGATATCCTATTCATCAGCTGGGTGATGGCATGCAGAGCTTGATCGTCTGCTCCTACCCGATTCTGATGGAGAGCGATGAGGGGTGCCTCTTTTTTCTGGAAGAGCCCGATATCGGCATGCATCCATCACTGCAGCGCAGCTTTGTACAAGCGCTGATCCAGAGCCATCGCCAGAAACACCATCAATTCTTCCTCACCACCCACTCCAATCACCTGCTCGATTTGCTCGAAGATCAGCAGCTCGTCAGCATTTTCAGCTTCTCTGAGATCGAGTCAGCCAATCGCAATGCCCCCAGTAGCAGCGCAAGCAAATCAACCTCCTCAGCCGCTACAACCCCCCGGTTCCGGATTCGGTCCACGCCCCAGCGCGACCGCACGGCCCTGCTGGAGTTGGGGGTGCGCCCTTCCGCCACCTACCTGGCCAATGCCACCATCTGGGTGGAGGGAATCAGCGATGCCGCCTACCTGCGGGCCTACATGGAGGCCTTTGTGGCCTACCTCGCAACAGTTGGAGATGCTGACCACAAGGAGCTGGCCATGCGCCTGAGCCAATACAAGGAAGATCGCCACTACGCCTTTGTGGAGTACAACGGGGCCAATCTGACCCACTTCGGCTTTGCGGGTGATGCTTCGCTGAATGTCAACGCCACTGCAGAGAACGTTTTATCGCCAACGACGACAACACGGGCCCAGTTCCTGTGTGGCCACGCTCTTGTGATCGCAGACGGAGATATTGAGAACAAAGCCGAACGGATCGCTAATCTTGGGAAGGCTCTTGGTGACCGCTTTATCCTGCTACCGGGGAAGGAAATCGAGAATCTGATCCCTGAAGAGATGGTCAGGGCACAGCTGCGGCAAGAGGCTGTGAACACGTCTACAGCAACCGGGACACCTGGTGACGCAGACACTCATAAGACAAGCTCTGATGCCATTCGATATTGCGACTATGCACGCAAGGGTGATCATGGATCTTTTGTTGGCCTGGGTGAGTATCTTTCTAGGGTTGGCTCTTCTGGCCATCTAAAGGCCTCAGGGGTGCCCGGATCCGGAACATTGACGCCGTATAAAAAGAAGAAATGGTCAAGCCAGAACGGCATTCCCGCCAGAATCAGTGAAGCCAGGCTCGCTATCGAGGAGGCCCCCGAGCCGCGAACCGCTCCTGGATCGAGCCCAGATCTGCCTGGCTACCTGACCCAGGACATCCTCTGGCTCTGCATCCTGATCTACGCCCATGTAGCCACAGAGAACCATGATCGAGATGCCGCAGGCATCCTGCGGAGACTCAAGATCTTCATCCGTGACGTCATGCAATGCCCAGACGAGCCATGGCCGATCCGAGTACCGCCTCCCCCAGCCATCGAGGCGCCCATCTCAGTCGTGAGTCCCGTCAACAGCGCATATCTCGATCAACTCCCCTCGCCCCGCACCTGCCTCCTGAGCCTGTTCATCGATCACAGGCAGAACGTCCGACCAGTACAATCCAACGACGACGAAGCCACCAACAGCTATCCTGCCCCGGATACTTCCTCTGCCCAGGCAGCGCCCCAGGCCGTAGCTGCAGGCGATCAACCTATCAGTCACTGACATTGCCAAGGGGCTGGTGCAGATCAATAACACTGGCTGGACAGAAACACATCCTCCTCCACCTGACCGGCCGGGGACGGGGCGGTTCGCGGGGCGCCATCCCGCTGGTCAAGATCGGATTGTGGTAGGGGAGCAGACTGACAACCTCTCTCGGCCGCCATTCTCACCGATGTTTACTCCAATCCCATAGCGCTAGCCCCTGGCAGTGGCAGCGACGCGGGCCATTCCCTACCCTGTGGCGATGGCCGGGCCCCGATCCTTTCGCTACGACATCTTCCTCAGCCACAGCAGCGCCGACAAGCCGGCGGTGCGCGAGCTGGCGGAGCGGCTGCGGGCTGCGGGGCTGCGGGTGTGGCTGGATGAGTGGATCATCCGGCCGGGCGACCACATCTCCACGGCGATTGATGAGGGCCTCGAGCACTCGGCGGTGCTGCTGCTCTGCATGTCTGCCCAGGCCTTCGGCTCCGAGTGGGTGAGCCTGGAGGGCTACAGCGCCATCTTCCGCGATCCCCTCAACCGCGACCGCCGCTTCCTGCCCCTGCGCCTCGACGACGCCCCGATCAAGGCCATGCTGCAAGGCTATGCCTGGATCGACTGGCGACCCGGCGCCGATCGCGAAGCGGAATGGGCCAGGCTGCTGGCGGCCTGCAGGCCCGAGGATCTAGACAGGCCCGATCGCGCCGATCCAGCTGCTGGGCCTGGCGCTGAGGTTGAAACCTGTGCAGATTCAACAGCTGAGCTGGCGACGCCAGCGGCACAGGATCGCCAGGAAGGCCATCGCATGGCCCAACTGCGTGCCCTGAACCTCTTGCACCCTGGGCCGGTGTTGAGCGTGACCTGGAGCGCCGATGGCCAGCGGCTCGCCAGTGGTGGGAGTGACGGCACGGTTCGTGTGTGGGAGGCGGCGAGCGGCCGTGAACTAGCCGTGCTCGAAGGCCACAAGGGGTTGGTGAGGTCTGTGAGCTGGAGCAGCGATGGCCAGCTGCTCGCCAGTGGTGGGGAGGAAGGCACGGTGCGTCTTTGGGATGCGGCGAGCGGTTGTGAGCTGGCCGTGCTCGAAGGCCATAAGGAACCAGTGATGAGCGTGGCCTGGAGCGCCGATGGCCAGCGGCTCGCCAGTGGTGGGAGTGACGGCACGGTGCGTCTGTGGGATAAGGCGAGCGGCCGTGAGTTGGCCGTGCTCGAAGGCCATAAGGGGCCAGTGAGGAGTGTGGGTTGGAGCGCCGATGGGAAGCGGCTCGCCAGTTGTGGGAGTGATGGCACGGTCCGACTGTGGAAAGCGGCCAGCGGTCAGCATCTGGCAGTGCTCAATGCCCATCAGGGGCGGGTGAGCAGTGTGGGCTGGAGCGCCGATGGTCAGCGGCTGGTCAGTGGTGGGGATGACGGTACGGTTCGTCTTTGGATGGCGGTCAGCGGCCAGCATCTGGCCGTGCTCGAAGGCCATCAGGGGCGGGTGAGCAGCGTGGGCTGGAGCGCC
>JBMSXZ010000058.1:0-15191 GCA_049426205.1 Cyanobium sp. | reverse complement strand
TCCAGCGCTTCTGTGAGCTGCTTGGTCAGCTTCTAGGAGTAAAACTGTGGTCGCCTCAGCGATCCGAGCGGTTTCAAGGGCGGCGAGACGGTGATGCGCGACAACCGTGGCGAGCTGCTCAAGCTGCAGTTCCCCGAGGCTGGCTACGCGATCCTGCTGCAGGGCCGCTACGTCATCCACTGCGGGCGCCGCGCCTTCGATGTGTCCGAGCGCATCTGCATGATCCCGAGTTTCTTGCCCGAAAACGTGCTGGCCAAGGACACCACCTTCCTGAACGCGGCCAAGGGCAACTCCGATCACCGCGAGTTGTTCGAGCAGTGGTCGAGCTACCGCATCGACCGCTTCCGCCGCAAAGTCGCCCAGTTGGAGGCGCAGATGCTCCAGGAGATCCAGGAGGGCCGCTTCGACCGTGACCGCACGCTGGCGATGCTCGACGACTGGATTGACGATCTCCAGCACACCCGCTCCGAGCTGAGTTGGCCCTGATTCCGGGCATGACGTCTCCTCTGCAGCCATCACAACATCGGCAGCCCCCGTCTCAGGGAGATCAGTCGCCCATCGGCCCTGCCCGTCCGCACCGCAGTGGCAATGCGGACTCGCCTGGTCCAGCGCGGCGGCAGACCGGCCGGACGTTCAGGCGTTGGCAAGCCGTTCGACCTTCCGCACCAGCACCAGCACCACCGGTTGACTCCTTGCCCAGGCCTGCCAGCAGCCCCTGACACGCTGCACCCATTCCCCACCAGCGCCTCCCCGCCCGGACCCTCATCCGCCAGCGTTCTCCCGCACCCACCCCACCTGCGCTGCATCGCTCAGACCGGCCCGTTGCACAGCCGCCAGCGCGGCAGCAGCCCGCTCCGCCGGAACGGCGGCCAGCAGCGGGCCGCAGGTCTGGGGATCGATCAGCAGACTCCTCAGCGCCTGGCCGGACCCACCATCGCCGCGCTCCAGCAGCCGCACCGGCCCATCCAGCAACGCCAGGGCGGCCCCATTGGCCGGCGCCAGGCTGCTGGCCCAGCCCTGATCCAGCAGCGCCAGAGCCCCGGCGTGGGCCGGGATGGCGCGGCCATCAAGCTCCACGATCCCGGGCCCCTGATCGCCAGACCCCTGGTCGCCGGATCGACCGGCACCCCGCACCCCCAGCATCTCGCCCAGGTGCCCCAGCAACCCGAAGCCGGTCACATCGGTGCAGGCCCGGCAGCCATGGGCGGCCAGGATCTCCACCAGCGGCGCCTGGCTGCGCTGCATCCGCTCCAGCGCCGCATCGATCCATTCCGGCTCCGCCGCGCCGGCCATCGCCGCCGCAAACAGCACGCCGCTGCCCAGGGGTCCGCAGAGCAGCAGGGCATCACCGCCCTGCAGGGGGCCCTTCGGCCAATGGCGTTCTGGCGCCACCCTGCCATTCACGCTCAGGGCCAGGGCCAGCCCGGCCCCATCGCGGGCCTCAAGGGTATGGCCGCCCACCAGCGTCGCGCCGAGCGGATCCAACACCGAGCGCACACCCGCCAGGGTCTGGAACAGCAGCTCCTCCTGCAGCGGCGCCGCCGCTTCGGGCAGGGTCACCAGGGCCTGGGCGCTGCAGACCTCAGCGCCGCTGGCCCAGAGGTCGCCGCAGGCGTGGAGGGTGGTGAGGCGGGCATTGAGCCACGGGTCATCGATCAGGGCGGGGAAGCCATCCACGCTCTGCAGCAGCCGCTCGCCCGCCGCGGTGGTGGCGATCGGGGCCGCATCGAGCGGCTCAGCAGCGGCCTGGTCGCCTCCCTCCAGGCGCTGCAGCCGCGCCAATGCAGACGCCAGCGGCGCTGCCGCCAGCTTGGCGGCGCAGCCCCGGCAGGCCATGGCGGCGGGCCCTGGCACGCCCCCGGCCGCGAAGTGCTCCAGGAAGCGCCCATCGAGGCGCCGCTTCCACCGCCAGAGCCAGCGGCTGGGGCCCAGCGCCAGGGGTCCCCAGAAGGCCACCGCCCGCGGACCGGCCGCGCTCCAGCCCCCATCGCCCAGCAGCTGCAGGGCCCGGCGCTGCGGTCGCCAGGTGCGCAGGGGCCGGGGCGGATCCGCCAGGCTGCGTTGCAGGTTGTGGGCCAGCAGCGGTGCCGCCCGCACCGCCCAGACCCCTGACGCGGGGCGGGGATCGCTGGCGATCAGGCCGCAATCGCCCGCCGCAAACAGGCCGGGATGGCCCACCACCTCCAGGCTGGCGTCGGTGAGCACCCGGCCGCTGACCGGATCCACCGGCAGCCCGGCGGCCGCCAGCCAGGGCGGCGCCAGGCTGCCGGTGCAGGCCAGATCCGCCGCGGCCTCTTCCAGGGCGTACCGCTCCAGGGGAATCGCCGCCTCCGCCAGCAGTCGCTCCGCCAGCCGGTTGGCCGCCGCCGATCCGAGTCGCAGCCCGCCGCCACGCAGCAGCAGCCGCGGCGCCATGCCCCGCCGGCGCAAGGCCAGGGCCAACTCCACAGCCGCGGCGCCACCACCGCGGATCCGCACCACGGCACCGGGCGTCAGGGTGGACAGCCAGGCCAGAAAGGGCTCCAGCGGCTTCACCGCCTGGGCGGTCCCGTCCCCTGCCGCGGTGACGGCCCCCACATCAAGGCTGAGCCGCTCGAAGCGCAGCGGCGGCCGTTCCGCCAGCCAGAGCAGCCGGGCCTCGGGATCGAGGCCGAGGATCTCGGCCCGCACGAAGCTCACACCCGCCCTGGCGCAGAGGGCGCGCAGGTCGATGCGGCAATCCTTGAGCTCCAGCAGCCCGGCCACCAGGGCCGGCAGGGTGCCGGAATAGAGGGCCGTGCTGGAGCGGCTCACCAGGGTGATCAGCGTGCCGGCCGGCCGTCGCTGCGGCCGCATCAGCCAGCGCAATAGCACCATCGCGTGGCTGTGCCCCCCTCCGGCCAACAGCAGCTGGTGGCGGGGCGGTGGGGCCGTGGCGCCGCTGCTGCCGTAGGCCTGCACGGATTCGGAGCCGCGAGCAGCTTTTGATCTTCCCACGGGCGGATCCGTTGCCTGTGGATGCACCGATCCGGCGCCTTTAGCCTGGCGGCATGGCCGATCCAGCTCCAGCCTTCCGCCCCCAGGCTGCCCCGCGGGCAGGGAAACCCCTGCTGCGCCTTGCCTTGCCCCTGCTGCTGGGGGCCCTGCCCCTGCCCTTCCTGCTGGGGGCCTGCCGATCCAGCCCGCCCGAGAGCGCCCCTGCCCCGGGGCCCCGGCGGGTCTCGGCCCTGGGACGGCTCGAACCCGAGACCCGCATCCGCAAGGTGTCAGTTCCCAGCTCGCTCAGCGGCGACCGGGTGCACGACATCCTGGTGGACGAGGGCCAGCAGGTGAAGCTGGGGCAGCCCCTGGCGGTGCTCAACAGCAAGGCGAGCCTGGCCGCCGCCCTGGCCGAGGCTGAGGAGAACGTCACGCTGGCGCAGCGGAAGCTCGAGCAGGTGAAGGCTGGCGCCAAGCAGGGCGAGATCCAGGCGCAGGTGTACAAGGTGGAGAGCCTGGAGCGGCGGCTGGCCGGCGAGAAACTCGCCCAGGATCAGAAGGTGAACAGCAAACGGGCCAGCATGATCGAGGCCCGCACCGAGTCGAAGCGCTACGACGGCCTCTATGCCAGTGGTGGCGCCTCCCAGCTGGAACGCGACCGCTACCGCACCCGTGCCCAGACCACCGAGGCCGAGCTGGCCCAGGCGATCGAGACCCGCGCCGGCACCCTCGCCTCCCTGAGCTCGGAAATCGCCAGCGAAAAGCAGACGCTGGCGCAGATCAAGGAGGTGCGCCCGGTGGATGTGGCCACCGCCGAGAGCGAACTGCGCAAGGCCATCGCCTCCCGCGACCGGGCCAAACAGGAGCTGGCCTTCGCCACGGTGCTGGCTCCCCAGGACGGCCGCATCCTCAAGGTGGTGGTCCAGCCCGGCGACAAGGTGGGCGATTCCGGCATCCTCGAGATGGCCGACACCAGCCGCATGGTGGTGACCGCCGAGGTGTATCAGACCGACGTCAAGGATATCCGTCCGGGGCAGGGCGCCACGATCAGCGCCGACGGCTTCGAGGGCAGCGCCCGGGCCAACGTCTATCAGATCCTGCCCCAGGTGCAGCGCCAGTCGATCTTCGCCGGTGAGGCGGGCGAAAACCAGGATCAGCGGGTGTTTCAGGTGCGGCTGCGCATCGATGCCAAGGATCTGCGCGACCGTCCGATCGGCGGCGCCTCGAATCTGCAGGTGACGGTGGTGTTCGATCCGCTCACCCCCGCGCAGGCGGCCCTGAGTCCTGCCGCGCCAGCGCCCGCGAGGACCCCCTGATGCGGCGCGCCATCCGCAAACTGCTGCAGCGCACCCCGATCGCCTGGCTGCAGGTGAGCAACAACCCCACCAAGCTGCTGATCGGCATCGCCGGGGTGAGCTTTTCGAACCTGTTGATGTTCTTCCAGCTGGGCCTGCTCGACAGCCTCTACAACAGCCAGAAGAAACCAATCGACCGGCTTGAGGCTGATCTGGTGATGGTGAGTTCCAAATACAGCAATATGGGCTCGCTGCAGGATTTTCCGCGCAGTCGCCTCTATCAGGTGCTCGGTGTGGATGGGGTGGCGGCGGTGTCACCGCTGCGGATCGCGCGGGGCACCTGGATCACGCCGGCCACGCGCCAGTCGTTTGATGTCTATGTGTATGGCGTCAACCTGGCCCAGCCTTCGCTCAGCTTTCCCGAGATCGAGGCCAACCGCAGCCAGCTGCAGGTGCTGCGCAATGCCCTGTTCGATCGCAATTCCAAGAAGCAATACGGTGCCGTGATCGACACCATCAACCAGGGCAAGACATTCGCCGTGGAGGTGAACAACAAACGCCTCAACATCATCACCACCTTTGCGATGGGGGCCACCTTCGCGGCGGAAGCCAACCTGATCACCGCTGAGAACACCTTCCTGCACCTGTTCCCCAAGCTCGATCCCGGCTCCCTGCAGCTCGGCCTGATCCGCCTCAAGCCCGGCGCCTCCCCCCAGGCGGTGAAGGCCGCCATGGAGCCACTCCTGCAGGGCCGCAATGTGACGGTGCTCACCAAGCAGGAGCTGGCCGAGAAGGAGATGAACTACTGGAAACGCAATTCCTCGGTGGGCTTCATCTTTTCGCTCGGAGTTCTGGTGGGCTTTGTGGTGGGCAGCATCATCGTTTATCAGATACTCTATGGCGATGTCATGAATTCCTTGCCCCAGTACGCCACACTCAAGGCGATGGGCTACCGCGATCCTTTCGTGATCGCGATTGTGATTCAGCAATCGGCGATTCTGGCGGTAGTGGGCTTCATTCCCGGTGTGATTCTCTCCTCCGGCCTCTATGCCCTCCTCGCCGCCGTCACCAAGCTCACGGTGATGATGACCCTCAACCGCGCTCTGCTGGTGCTGGCGCTCACCTTCGTGATGTGCGTGGGCTCCGGCACCCTGGCCACCCGCAAGCTCGTGCAGCTGGATCCGGCCGATGTCTTCTGATCACGCCATGGATCTCGCCATGGATCTCGCCACGGATCACGCCATGAGTCACGCCATGGAGCGCCCCGACCCCTCCCTGGATCCTGCCACCGCCACTGCCAGGGCCAGCGCCAGAGGCAGCGAGGCGCCCAGCGCCCAGCCATCCGATCCGCCACAGGCGGCCGCACAACCGGTGATTTCGCTCCAGAACGTGAACCACTGGTTCGGCACGGGGGAGTCCCGCAAGCACGCCCTCAAGGACATCACGCTCGACATCTACCCGGGCCAGATCGTGATCTGCACCGGTCCCTCCGGCTCCGGCAAGACCACCCTGCTCACCATGCTGGGCGGCCTGCGCTCCTGCCAGGACGGCAGCCTCAAGATCCTCGGCCAGGAGCTCAATGGCGCCAGCAAGGAGCAGCTGGCCGATCTGCGCCTCAACGTGGGCTTCATCTTCCAGGCCCACAACCTGATGATGTTCCTCAATGCCCGCCGCAATGTGCGGCTGTCGCTGGAACTGCACGACCGCTTCTACGACCAGGACATGGACCAGCTCGCCACCGCCATGCTCGAGAAGGTGGGCCTGGGCGACCGGGTCGACTACATGCCCGCCAACCTCTCCGGTGGCCAGCGTCAGCGGGTGGCGATCGCCCGGGCGCTGGTGGGCCAGCCCAAGATCCTCCTGGGCGATGAACCCACCGCAGCCCTCGACAAGGATTCAGGCCGCACCGTGGTGGAGCTGATGCAGCAGCTGGCCCGCGAGCAGCAGACCACGATCATCATGGTCACCCACGACAACAAGATTCTCGATGTGGCCGACCGCATCGTGATCGTGGAGGACGGCCATCTGGCCAGCCCCGATCAGGAGGCAGCCTTCCTGGGGCGCATGCGCGATCAGGGCCATTGAGCCTCGGCCAGGGTCTCATGGCCGCCGCGCCAGGTCAGGGCGGCAGGTTGCTCGGGCCTTCCATCGAAAGCGGCCTGGTTGGAGCTACCCAGGCCCAGGATTCGCGGCTCCCGAAGCGAGCGCGCCGAGCAGGGCATCCGCCAGCAGCACAGCACTGCGCAGGGCCCCCTCCACCCGCGCAAACCCCTCACCCTCCACATAATCACCGCAGAAGCCAACGCGGCTCTGACGGCAGAGGCTGAGGGCCTGGGGCAGGCCAGGCCTGATCGGAAAGGCGGCCCCCCAGCGCATCAGGTCGCGCCGCGCCCCGACGATCGCATCACGTTCCAGCCAGGGGGCCAGGGCGGCGGCCACGGCCTCGCTGAGAGCCTCGATCACGGCGGCCTCCTGCTCCCGGGGGGGAGCCTGATCGAGCTGGCTGGCGATCGAGGAGCGGGAGCCATAGACGCTCAGATGCTCGGCGGCGAAGACGGCGCTGGAGTGGGCCACCACCGCCACCCGCCCGTCGTCAAGGGGCTGGATCGCCAGCCGCGACAACCGCCAGCGCTGCTCGGCCGCCCGATCGAAGCGCAGCATCCGGAAGGGGCAGGCCAGCCAGGCCCCGGCGGCCGCCCCCTCCGCCACCAGCAGCAGGTTGCTGCGGGCCTCGCTGCGGATCGAAGCCAGGGCGGCCAGGGCGTGATCGAGATCGGGATCCGCCAGGGCACGGGCGGCACCCTGCAGGGGCACCGTGTCCCAGCCCAGGAGCAGGCGGCTGCGGGGATGGGCCAGCAGGGTGCCCGCCAGCACCAGCCAGTCGGCGTCGACGAGAGCCGCTCCCTGGCGATCGAGCAGGCGCCAGCGTCCCTGCTCGGAGACGGCCAGATCCCGCACCAACACCCCGTAGTGCTGCTCCAGCGCCCCCTCCGCCAGTGCCAGCAGGCCCCGGCAGAGCTGCTCCATCCCCCCCCGCCCCCGGAACAGGGACCCCTGGCCAAAGGGATCACCCGGATCGTCGCTGATCAGCGTCCCTTGGGCCGTGAGCAGGGCGCGCTGGGGCTGCCAGGGCTCCACGGCACCGCTGGCGAGCAGCTCCTCGAGCAGGGGCAGGGGGGTGGAGGCCGCGCTGTTGAACAGGGGCGCGCCATGGTCGAGGCGCAGGCCAACATCCTGGCGGGAGCGGCGGGTGGCGGTGCGCCCCCCCGGCCCCCGGCCGCTCTCCCACAGGCTCAGGGCTCCCGTGAAGCCCCCTTGCCGCAGGCGCGCCACCAGGGCGCACCCCCCCACCCCGGCACCGATCACCGCGATCGAGGCTGGCGGTGCCTCTGCCATGGAGGGAAACCGTGGGGAAGGTCCCCTTCAGGATGGAGGATCCCGGCGGCGATGGAACCGCCGTCGCCCCCCCCCCCCCCCCCCCAGGCCCCCCCCCCCCCCGTCCCCCCCCCCGCGCGCCCGGGTTCTGGGGGTGCTGCTCCGCGGCCGCGTGGCGCGGCTGGGCCAGCCGGCCCCCGCCGGAGCGGAGGAGGTCTGGGCGGAATCGATGCTCGACCGGGCCAGCGCCCTGCGGGACGCCTCGGAACAAGTGCCGGCCGGGGCGCGCATCCTCTCCAGCCGCTGCAGCGAGGTGGCGCTCCGAGGCCTGTCCTTCCGCTATCGCTGCAATGTGCGATTTGAGCGCGCCCCATCCAGCCCCGCCAGCGCCCCACTGACGACGCCTGCGCCTGGCGCCGCCAATCCCTGAGCCCGAAGCCATGGGCCCCGGGCCTGGCAGGTCCTCCTTGCCCAACGGCAGCCAGCAGCGATCCGCGAGGCGAAGCACGAACAGCAGCGGGCTGCCTGTGTCGCCCTGTACCAGCAGGCTCCAGCCCCAGCGCTGACGCCCCAGCGGCGGCGGTCGCCCATCGCCGCAGCAGATCTGCTGCTTAGCCTGTGGGTGCCGCCAGTCCGTCTCCTGCCGTCGCGATGTCCGAATCGCCCGATCCCGATCGGCTTCACCACGACGCCCTGCAGCGCGAACTGGAGGCCGCCCGTGAGCGGCGCGACAGCTACCAGGCGCTGCTGAAGGATCTGCCGCAGATCTTCGAGGGTCGTTTCCGCGAGAGGCTGCGGCCGCTGCAGCAGCGCAACGAACAGCTGCTGCTTGAGGGTGCGGCCCTGCGGGAGCAGGGCCGGCGCAGCCTGCCCCAGGCCAGGGCCCAGGATGCTGCGTTCAGCCCCTCCCCAGAGGAGCCCATGGCGGCAACCGCCAGCGGCAAGGGCGATTCAGGACAGGCCGGGGGGACGGAGCCTGCCAACCCCTCCCCGCCGATCCTCGATCGCCGTCAGAGCCCCCGGCGCCCTGGGGCCTGGGTTGCTGCCGATGTCCAACAGGCCAAGAACACAGCTGGTGCTGGGAGCCAGCGGCCGGGGCTGGGGGGCCGGCCCTGGCTGCTCAGCACCGGGATTGCCCTCACCCTGGCGGCAGCTGTGCTGGGGCTTCGGGGTCTGAGCAAACCAGGCGTGGCGACCTCCGGCAGCTCCCTGGCCAGCTCGGCAGGGCGAGAGGGCCGGCCCCCGGTCGCCGCGGCAGAGCAGGGGAGCCTGGCCGTCGACGGCCCCGGGGCGGTGGCACGGCGAAGTGGCGGCGAGGTGCAAGCCGGCAGCCTGCGGCTGGAAAGCCGCGAACCGAGCTGGCTGGAGGTGGAGACGAGCGATGGCACCAGCCTCTACTTCGGGCTGCTGCAGGGGGAACAGAGCTTCCCGGTGGGGAAGGGTCTGCGGATCCGGGCCGGCCGGCCCGACCTGATCCAGATCCACTGGCCCGGCGGCTCCCAGCAGAGGCTGGGCTCGGTGGACGATCTCGACTGGCGGGAGATCCGGGCCCAGTCCGGTGGCGGCTGACCTAGGAGCCATCAGGTCCCTGGCGGTCGTCTGAGCGTGGGGAGGCGCCGGCCAGCAGCCAGAGCAGCAGCGCCAGCGCCGCCCAACCCAGCCAGGAGAGATCCAGCACCGGCGTGAGCAGAGCCGCCAGGGGCTGGAGCAGCCAGTGACTGAGCGCCAGGCTGACCAGAACCAGGAGCAGCGCCGCCAGCATCAGGGGGAGCCTCCGGAGCCGCTGTCTCCCCCTGGGCCGGGGGCCGGGAGATCCGCAGCAACCGCCGCGGTGGCACCGGCCCGCAGCACGCGCCAGGCCGCGGCCCCGGTGGCCGCGGAGCTGGCCGTCCAGGCCAGAACAGTGCTGGCCTGACCGCTGCCGCTCGGCCAGGGCAGCGGGCCAAGCAGGGGGAGCTCGGGGAACAGGGCAGCAGCCTGCTCGGCATTGCAGGCGGCGGGCTCGCCGGAGCGATTGGCGCTGGTGGTGGCGAGGGGACCGCTGCGGCGCAGCAGCTCCACGGCCTCCGGGCAGGCGGGCACCCGCAGCCCCAGGCTGGTGCCCCCGGGATGGAGCGCCGCCGTGGTCGGGCCGGGAATGGGCAGCACCAGGGTCGTGGCGCCGGGCCAGCACTGCCGCGCCTGCGCCAGCCAGGGCTCGACCCAGGCGACGCCCAACCAAGCGAGCAGCTGGTCGAGGTCAGCACCCATCAGGATCAGGGGTTTGTCGGCGGGGCGCCGCTTGAGTCGCCAGAGGTCGGCGGCGGCGGCGGGGATGGCCGCCAGGGCGGGCAGGGTGTCAGTGGGGAACAGGGCCGGCTCTCCGGCGGCCAGCCGCACGCTCAGCTCGGCGGCGGAGCAGACCTGGGCCATCAGCACGGCCCCCGCACAGCACTGGCGAACCGCCAGACCCCTTCGAGATCTTGGTGGGCGCGGCCCTGCTCCAGGCCAGCGGCGGCCAACAACCCCAGCACGGCCTCGCTGTGGTCGTGGTGGTGCTCCAGCAGCAGCACCCCGCCGGGGGCCAGGGACCGGGGGGCGCCGGCCAGGATGGCGCGAATCGCGGCCAGGCCATCGGCGCCTCCATCGAGGGCGAGGGTGGGTTCGTGATCTCGGACCACTGGATCGAGGTCAGCGAGAAGGGGCGTGGGGATGTAAGGGGGGTTGCTGACCACCAGATCGAGCCGCCCCCACCAAGGCTCCAGGGCCGTCCACCAGTCGGAGCAGACCAAGCTGATCTGATCGCCCGCCCTGACGCCCCAACGCTCCAGATTGGCGGAGGCCTGGGCGAGAGCCTGCGGGCTCAGATCCACGGCAACCCCCCTGGCGGCAGGCAGGGCCCTGGCCAGGGCGACGGCCAGGCAGCCGGATCCGGTTCCCAGGTCAGCCCAGTGGATGGAAGCCTCAGGGAGAGGTGGCAGCCGTTGGAGGGCCAGATCCACCAGCAGCTCGGTTTCCTGGCGGGGAATCAGCACCCCGGGGGCGACCGCGAGCTCCAGATCGCGCCAGGGGCAGCAGCCCACCAGGTATTGGAGCGGTTCAGCGCCGCGGCAGTGTCGCCACCAAAGCGCCTCAAGATCGGCCAGGGATTGGCGGAGCTGCACCAGCTGCTGGGGCATGAGCTGGAGCTGACGGCGTGCATCCCGGCTCAGGCCTCCGGCAAACTCCAGCAGCCAATCGAGCTCGGGACCGCCATCTCCCGCTGCGAGCAGACGTCGCCGCCAGGCGAGCAGCTCGACGGCGGGGACGGGGGAGACGTTGCCCCCGGAGCTCGGGCTTTGGCTTGGGCTTGGGCTTTGGCTTGGGAGCGAGCCGGGGCCAGGGCTCGGGAGGAAGCCGGAGCCCGAACTGGAGCTCGAGCCGGAAGCCTGAACAGCGCACGGAACCATGGGGCCAGCCTAAGGAGCCCCGCCGCAGGGATGCCAGCGCAGGCCGGGCTCGGCCCGTATCAGGCCGGCCAGCTCCAGCTCCAGCAGCTCGGCGGCCAGACGGGCGGGCTCCTCCCCAAGCGCCTGGCTCAGCTCCTCCAGACCGGCTCCACCCTCCAGGGCCCGCAGCAATCGCTGCTGCGCCAGCGCTGGCTCCCCTGTGGCCCCGGAGGCTCCAGGCCCGCGCCAGCGCGGACCGGCCGCCACCAAAGGGCCCTGCCCGAGGGAGCGGAGAAGATCCTCCGGACTCAGCAGGGGCGTCGCCCCCATCCCGAGCAGCCGATTGCTGCCCAGGGCCGAAGCCCGGGCGGCGTCCGCGGGGACCACCCAGAGGGGCAGCCCCCGCTCCCAGGCATGGGAGGCGGAGTGCAACGCCCCGCTGCCGGGGGGGCATTCCACCACCACCACCGCAGCGGCCAGGGCCACCAGCAGCCGGTTGCGCTGGGCGAAGTGGCCCGCCCGCACCGCCCCACCCGGGGGCTGTTCGCTGATCAGCAGGCCGCGGCGGCCCACCTCGGCCTGAAGGGCCGCATGGTGGCGGGGGTACACACGCTCCAGGGGGGTGCCGAGCACCCCCACGGGAAGCCCCCCGCCGCTCAGGCAGCCGTCATGGGCCGCCCCATCGATCCCTTCGGCCAGGCCGCTGACCACTGGCCAGCCGGCCCGGGCCAGAGCCAGGCCAAGGGAGCGCGCCATCGCCAGGCCATGGGTGGAGGGGCGACGGGTGCCGACGACCGCCACGGCCCGTCCGCGGGCGAGGGGAGCCCAGAGGCTGCCGCGGCCCTGCCACCAGAGCGCCAGGGGCGGTCGTACCCCGTGGGTGTCGGCCAGGCCCTGGGGCCAGCGGGGATCACCGGGCACCAGCACCCGACGATCCCCAGCAGGCACCTGCCCGAGCCTGGCAAGGGGCGCAGCGCCCCACTGGCGCCGGAACGCCCGCAACGCTGGGAGCAGACCGGTGTGCCAGCCCGGCAGGGCGGTCAAGGCCTCATCCGGCCAGTCCCAGGCGCTGGCCAGATCACCGCTGGCCTGGACAAGGGTCCGCAACCGAACCCAGCCGACGCCGGCACAGCGGCTCCAGAGCAACCACCACAGCCGCTGCTCCCGGCTCCAGGGAGGGCGGAAGGCCGCGGGCCAGCCCTGGCTCTTGGGGCGAGGCTGAGCCTGGGGCAGGAAGCATCCCTGAATGAGGTCACCCATGGCGCGGCAGGCGATGGGCAGAACCGAAAGACGGCTGAGGCGCGGCAGCAAGCGTCAAGGGGACAGCGGCGGGCGGGACTGGATGGTCAGCCGCCGCGGCGCACCCCGCGCCAGCACTGGTTTTGGCGCTGGGAGCGGCTGGACTGGTAACGGCGGGGCGAAGGGCGGCAGGGGCAGCGGCGCGGCCAGCGGCACAGGCAGCGAACGGCATCGAAGGGTGAAGCAGGGGCTTGGCAGGGCGAGGGCGGTGGCGGGGCGGAGCCCCACCCGAACGTCCCTGAGCCGGATCCCCAGCCCCGAGACGACCCGCAGACAACCCAGAGACCCCACCGGAAACCCCGCGACCCATCACCGCTCCAAGGCCAATACAAACGTACCATTCGCGCTCATCCGGCGACCGCTGCGCGATGGTCTCGGGCCCAGGGATCCGCCGGCCGGCCAGGCCTGGGCAGAGCGTCCCGACAGGCCCGGGCTTCAGGCGTCCGGGCCTGCGCTCAGATGCTCCAGCGCCGCTTCCAGGTCGTCCGGCAGCCGGCGCAGCAGGCGTCGCCGCTCCTGGCCATGGCCCAACGCGACAGCCACCAGCTCCACCCTGGCCTCGGCCGCCAGTCGCCCACGGCCATCGAGGAGCTGGCTGCGCCAGGGCAGCTTCAGACCTTGGCGCGGCTCAAGCCAGCTGCGGATCTCGACCCTGTCACCATGGAGCAGGGCCTGGCGGTAGGCGATCGAAAGCGCAACCACCGGCAGCTCCAGCCCCCTGGCCGAGAGGTCGCTGTAGGCCAGACCCGCCGCCGCCAGAGCCTCCACCCGTGCCTCCTCGAGCCAGGCCACATAGGCCCCGTGCCAGACGACTCCGGCATGGTCGGTGTGCTGGGGCAGCACCCGCCGCCAGAGGCGCCAGGGGGGCGGTTCGGAGCCGGTGCGCTGCGGGGCCTTGGCGGAATCAGGGGGGTTCATCAAGCTCTATGGGCAGTCGCCTGAGCGATCCAGAATCAGCCATAGGCTGACCCAGCCTGTTCTTCCAATCGTGTTCCGCAACCTTCTCATCGCCGATTCCGGCAACGGCCATGTGGAGGAGATGGTGCGCGCGCTGCGCGACATCCCCCCCTGCCGCCAGGCGCGCATCAATCTGCTCCATGTGATGAACGAGCAGGGCGCCGATGATCTCCGCTCCCATCGGCAGAAGGTGGAGGGCCTGGTTGCCGCAGCGATCGAACGCATGGGCCTGGAGCCAGGCCAGGTCAACGCGATCGTTCGCGAGGGCGATACCAAACAGACCGTGCTCAAGGTGGCCGATGAGCTCAATGCCGATCTGATCGTGATGGGCTCACGAGGACTCGGCCGCCTGCAGTCGATCCTGGCCAACAGCGCCAGCCAGTACGTGTTCCAACTCTCGACCCGGCCGATGCTGCTGGTGCGTGACGATCTCTACATCCGGGCGATCAACCGGGTGATGGTCACGGTGGATGGCACCGGCGTCGGCGATGACGCCATCCGCCTGGCCTGCGAGCTGGTGGCGGGCATTCCGGGCGGCAGCCTCACCGGTGTGCACGTGACCCGCCAGGATCCAATTCCGTCCCGGGGCGGACGTGGTCCAGCCGATGAGGTGCTGGCCAGGGCCGTGCAGCGGGCCCGGGGGTACGGGGTCAGCATGGAAGCGATCCACCGCACCGGCGACATTGGCCGAGCCGTCTGCGCGGCTGCTGAGGAGGTTCGGGCGGATCTGGTGGTGATCGCCTCCCAGGACCGCCGGCCTCTGGTGGCCAAAGGGCTCGTCGATCTCGACCGGCTGCTGGGGAGTTCGGTGAGCGATTACATCCGTGTTCATGCACCAGCACCGGTGCTGCTGGTGCGGGAGCCGGAGCGCTCGTGAGTGGTTCCCCCAGGGAGATCCTGGGGGCGCTCTAGCCAAGGTTGACGGCTTAGCCCCGCAGCGCCACAGCCGCTGCGGGGACCAGGGACGCTGTGAATCAGCCCCCCTGGCGGCTGCTGGTCTGGATGTAAAGAATGATCAGGAATACAGCCGGAACCAGAACGAAGAGCAGGCTGGCAACGAAGCCGAGATCGTTGGTTTCCATGGCGGCGTCAGGTCCGATCATCAAAGGGGCCGTGGGGACGGTATCACCGCCGCTCGGGGCCATCGGCCCCAACTTCACCGCTCGTTGTGGTCTGGCCGGCCTCGGCCACCGGATCCTGTTCTGAAGCGGCCGCGGCCCCATCGGCGTCTTCATCGGCTTCCGGGGTTTCCGGTTCGGGAGGGGTGGGCCAGGCCATCGGCCCCGGCGGCAGGGGCCTGCCGAGGGCGCTCTCCACCAGCGCCTCCCTGTCCTGAAGACCCAGCTGCGGACGGGTCACCACCAGCACCGAGGACTCCACCAGGGCCTGGCAGGCCAGGCGCCAGGTCTGGGGACGGCCGCGCAGCTTGCGCTCCTCCACGGAGGTGCGGGGGCTGAGGGCAGCGACGGGGCTGGAGGGCACCACATCAACGAAACAGGTGATGCACTGGCCACAGCCGCCGCAGTTCCCGAGCTTCCCCTTCAGCCCATAGAGCTCCACCCCCTCCCGCAGGGCGACCTCGCGCAGGTTCTCACCGGGGTAGCACTCCACATCGCGGCCCTCGCGCAGGAAGCGGATCACGGGCATGGCAACGGCGGCATTGGGTGTTCCATTCTGAACCCGGCAGTTGCGGTCCGTAACCAGCAGCCTCGTCGGCCCTGGGGCAGCGCTTACCATCGCCACCACACCCAGACCTGACTCCCCATGGGATTGCCCTGGTACAGGGTGCACACGGTCGTCATCAACGACCCGGGCCGTCTGCTCGCCGTGCACCTCATGCACACCGCCCTGGTTGCCGGCTGGGCCGGCTCCATGGCGCTCTATGAGCTGGCCATCTTCG
>JBMSXZ010000057.1:0-15301 GCA_049426205.1 Cyanobium sp. | reverse complement strand
GCAGCTCCATGTTCCGCTTGGTGTATTTCTTCGCCACGCTCACCACCAGGCGCAGATTGGCGGCCACCATCCGCTCCTTGGCCCGACGGCCCGCCTGCAGACGGCGGCGCAGCAGCGGCACGCTCAGACCGGCCGCCTCCGCCAGCACGGCGGGGCTGGGCTCCTGGCCACCGGCGCGCATGGTGAGTTCCTCGCGCAGCTCCTCGATCGCCATCAGCTCCTGGACCTGACGGCCCAGGGTGATCTCCTGCTCATGGCTCAGCAGAGGCACCCGACCGATGTCGCGCAGGTAGGAGCGCACCAGGTCGCCGTCGATCGAGGGGAGGATCCGGGCCGGAGGATGGGCGGCTTCAGGGGCGGCGCCATCGTCAACAGCGAAGGGGACCCCGGAACGACCGGGCTCGACGGCGGAGTCGAGGGCGATGGCGAGGACCACGGCGGGCTGAACTTAACGTTCCATGAAGGATAACCTGAAGAAGTGTGAACTCCTCTCAGGTTTCCGAAAATTCCCCGCAACGGCGGCCGGCAGGGGGCAGATCCGGCCCGCCACCAAGCCCGGCGACGGCCCGTCCCGTCCACGCCCCATCAGCCCCGCGAGCAGGCCCCAGGACTTCAGGGATGGCCAAACCGCCCCAGCAACCAGGCGGCGGTCTGCAGATAGATGAACACCCCCGCCACATCGGTGGCGGTGGCGATGAACGGGGCCGACATCAGGGCCGGATCGAGCCCCAGACGGTCGAACAGCAGGGGCAGGGCAGCACCGGCGGTGGCGGCCAGGGTGGTGATCGCCACCAGGCTGCTGGCGGCGGCACCGGCCACCACCCAGCTGCCCGACACATGGGCCGCCCAGGGGAAGACCACCAGCATCATCAGCAGCCCCAGCAACAGGCCCGCCAGACACTCCCGACCAATCGCCCGCGCCAGCCCCAGGCTCTGGATCCGCTGGGTGCTGAGGCCGCGGATCACCACCGTGGAACTCTGGGCGCCGACATTGCCGCCGGTGCCGATCAGCAGCGGGATGAAGGCGGCCAGCACGACCACCTGGCTGAGCACCTTCTGCTCCGAGGCGATCACCGCGGAGGTGCCGCTGTTCGCCAGCAGCAGCACCAGCAGCCAGACCACGCGGCGGCGGGCGATCGTGAACAGATTGCTGCGGAAGTAGTCGTCCTCGTCCCCGGCCTGCACAGCGCCGGCGGCATAGAGGTCGCGGGTGGCCTCCTGCTGGATCACATCGATCACGTCGTCCACGGTCACGATCCCCACCAGGCGTTGCTCGCGGTCGACCACCGGCACCGCCAGAAAGTCATACCGCTGGATCACCCGTGCCACCTCCTCCTGATCGGCATCGGTGGTCACCTGCACCACCTCCCGGGTCATCACATCGCCGAGGCGAGCCTCCGGATCGGCGGTCACCAGATCCCGCAGCGAGAGCATCCCGGTCAGGTGCCGCGAGGCGTCGGTCACATAGAGGCTGTAGATCGTTTCGGTGTCGCGGGCACGGCGGCGCACGATCTCCAGGGCCTGGGCGGCGCTGTGGAACTCCTTGAGGTCGATGAACTCGGTCGTCATCAGACGGCCGGCCGTGCCTGCCCCATAGCCCAGCATCTGGGCGGTGACCCGGCGCTCGGCGGGGCTGAGCTCGGCCAGCAGGCGGCGCACCACCTTGGCCGGCAATTCATCAAACAGCCGCACCCGGTCATCGGGGGACATCTCCTCGACCAGCTCCAGCACCTCGTTGGAGCGGAGCCGATCCAGCAGGCTCTGCTGCACATCCGGCTCGAGGTACTCGTAGACCTCGATCGCCTCGTCCTTGGGCAGCAACCGGAAGGCCAGGGCCTGCTGGGTGCGCGGCAGGGTGCCGATCGCCTCAGCCGCGTCGACCGGCTGCACGGGCTGCAGCAGCAGCTTGGCTCCGTCGTAGTTGGTGGCCTCCAGCAGCCCCGCCAGCTGGCGGGCCACCACCTCGGCCACGGCGGACCCTTCGGCCATGGATTCCGCGCTGCGCTTCCAGCGAGTGTATGGGTGCGACGGCAGGCCATCCGCGCCGCCGACGGCGCCTGGCCGGGGCCGCAACAGGACGGGGTGACCGGGACGACGCACCGCTGTGGCCGGCGATGCACGAGCCCAGGCGAGGTCCCGACCCGTGCAATCCTGAGCCCCAGGTTTCTGCGACCACGTCCCATGGCCAATCCCAACCTCAGCGCCGTCACCGTGCGCACCGCCAGCGGCGAGGAGCGTCCCCTCGGCGATTGGAATGGCCAGGTGCTGCTGATTGTCAACGTGGCCAGCCGCTGCGGCTTCACCCGCCAGTACGCGGGTCTGCAGAAGCTCCAGGAGACCTACGGCCCAAGCGGCTTCAGCGTGCTTGCCTTCCCCTGCAACGACTTCGGCGCTCAGGAGCCCGGCAGCCTGGAGGAGATCCAGCAGTTCTGCTCCACCACCTACGGGGTCGACTTCCCACTGTTCGACAAGGTGGCGATCTCGGCGGCCCCCTTCGACACCCTGATCTCCACCGCCCCGGCCGGACCGGTGGCCTGGAACTTCGAGAAATTCCTGGTGGGCCGCGACGGGGGTGTGCTGGCCCGCTTCGGCAGCCGGGTGGAGCCAGACTCCGCCGAGCTCAGCGGTGCCATCGAAGCGGCCCTGGCGAGCTGAAGGGCCCAGGGCCTCACCCCGCCAGGCTCGCCAGGCGGGGCGCTTCGGCTTCAGGACCGCGAACGGTGCCCCATGCCGGCCCAGCGGAGCCCCAGCCAGGCCGCCAGCAGCCCGAGCCCGAGGCTGGCGACCAGCAGGGCCACCCCCTCCAGGGGCCGGGGAGAGCGCAGCCGCTCCGCCACCGCCAGCATCCAGCTGCTGAAGGTGGTGAGGCTGCCGCAGAAGCCGAGTCCCGCGAAGAGCAGCAGGCCACGGCGCCGCGGCAGCGAGCCCACCAGCACCCCCAGCAGCAGGGAGCCGAGAAGATTCACCACCAGGTCGGCGCCGGCGCTTCCCCCCAGCCAGGGCCCCAGCCACAGGCCGCACTGCCAGCGCAGCCAGGCCCCGGGCACCGCCCCTGCCGCCACCAACAGCAGCTGCCGCGGCGTCACCGCGGCCCGAGGCCGAGGCGCCGGGTTCATCGTCCGACCTCCAGGCCGAGATGCGGGCCGAGATGCGGGCCGAGGTTGAGGCCGATCAACACCGCCAGCAGGCCCACCGCCAACGAACCGATCACCAGGGCCAGGGCCTGGCGGCGCTCCCCCCCCAGCCAGGCCTGCAGCACCTCGACACTGAAACTGGAGAAGGTGCTGAGGCTGCCGAGAAACCCGGTCGCCAGCAACAGGCTCAGGCGCTGATCGCCACCGCGGCGACCGATCAGGGCGGTGACCAGGCCGAGGCTGAAGCAGGCCGAGACGTTGACCGCAAAGGTGGCCCAGTGTCGGCGAGGCAGCAGCGGGGCCAGGCGATCGACCAGCCGATAGCGCAACCAGGCTCCCGGCACGGCACCGAGGGCCACCAGGACCGCGTTCTGCAGCGAAGGGGAGCCCATGGAAGCCCTGATACGCAGCCCCATCCTGCAGGGGCAGGGCCAGGCCCTCAGCCTGGCGACTCCAGCAGCATCCAACCCCGCCGCCGCCGCTCCGCCAGAGCCGTCCCGACGCTGGCCTCCACCAGCAGCCAGCGCTCACCGCGACGCCCCTGCCAACCGCGCAGGATGCGCAAGGGCTGATCGACCATCACGCTGGCCAGGGCGGGCGCCTGACAGCTGGGGGAGGCCTTGAGGTCGGCCCGGGACTCGGCCAGGAGGGGCTCACCGCTGAGGCGGCGGCGCAGTTCCGGATGGCGACGCTCAGCCCCACCAGCCGGCAGGCTGATCGGCCCGATCAGGGCGAAACCGAGCAGGGCGGCCCAGCGCCAACCCGGCGGTGGTGAGACCGGGGCCTGGGGGGAGGGCGAAGGACCCATCAGATGTCGAGCTGGGCGAGATCGAGCTCGGCGCTGTGGGTTTCGATGAACTCACGGCGGGGAGCCACCTTGTCGCCCATCAGGATCGTGAAGATGCGATCGGCCTCGGCGGCGTCCTCGATCTCAACCCGCTTCATCGTGCGGGTGCCGGGATCCATGGTGGTCTCCCAGAGCTGCTTGGGCATCATCTCGCCAAGGCCCTTGAAGCGCTGGATCGTGACATTGGCCTTCTCACCAAAACCTTCGACCGTGCGCTTGAGCTCAGATTCGTTGTAGCAGTAGTGATGGTTCTTGCCACGCTCCACCTTATAGAGCGGCGGGCAAGCGATGTAGATGTAACCCCCTTCCACCAGCGCCTTCTGGTAGCGATAGAAGAAGGTCAGCAACAGGGTGCGAATGTGGGCGCCATCGACATCGGCATCGGTCATGATGACGATGCGGTGGTAGCGGAGATTGGAGGCGTCGAAGTCTTCCCCTTTGATGCCCAGACCGAGGGCGGTGATCAGGGCCTGGATCTCGGTGTTTTTATAGATCTTGGCATCGTCGGTTTTTTCGATGTTAAGGATCTTGCCCCGCAGCGGCAGGATCGCCTGGAAACGCCTGTCGCGTCCCTGCTTGGCAGAACCACCAGCGGAATCACCCTCCACAATATAGATCTCAGATTCGCCCGGATCACGGGAGCTGCAATCAGCCAGCTTGCCGGGCAGGGTGGAACTCTCCAGCACCGACTTGCGGCGCACCAGCTCCCGGGCCCGGCGGGCGGCTTCGGCGGCGTTGAAGGCCTGGATCGCCTTCTCGAGGATCAGATCGATCACCGAGGGATTGAACTCCAGATATTCGCTCAGCGACTCGCCGACCAGCGAATCGACGATGCCGCGAACCTCGGTGTTGCCGAGCTTGGTCTTGGTCTGACCCTCAAACTCGGGATCGGGCACCTTGACCGAAAGCACGGCGGTCAGGCCTTCGCGAATGTTCTCCCCAGCCAGGTTGGCATCCGCATCCTTGCGCTTGCCGCGCTTTTTGGCGAAGGCGTTGAGGGTGCGGGTGAGCACCGTCTTGAGGCCCTCGATGTGGGTGCCGCCGTCGATGGTGCGGATGTTGTTGGCGAACCCGAAGATGTTGTCGGAGTAGGCATCGACACACCACTGCAAGGCCGCCTCCACCTGCACTCCATCCTTCTCGGAATTTACATAGATGATTTCGGGGTGCAGCGGATCCTTCTCGGCATTCATATAGGCAACATATTCCTTGATGCCGCCCTCGTAGTGATAGGCCTCTTCGTGGGCCTCTCCCGTGCTGCTCAGGGCCGCTGGCCGCTGATCGCGGAAAACGATGCGCACGCCGCCGTTGAGGTAGGCCAGCTCCCGCAGGCGGGCGGAAAGGGTGTGGTAGTCGAAGCTGATGCCACCGCTGAAAATCTCAATATCCGGCTTGAAGCGCACGGTGGTGCCGGTGCGCTCCGGGTCGGCGGCGGGCTTGGAGGCGAGACTGCCGATCGGGGCCCCCCGCTCGAAACGCTGCTGATGCTCCTGCCCCTGGCGGTGCACGGTGACCTCCACCCACTCGGAGAGGGCATTGACCACCGAGACGCCGACGCCGTGGAGACCGCCGGACACCTTGTAGCCCCCCGCCCCGAACTTGCCGCCGGCATGGAGCACGGTCAGCACCGTCTCCAGGGCGCTGCGACCGGTGCGCGGATGGATGTCGGTGGGGATGCCGCGGCCGTTGTCGGTGACGCTGGCCGAGCCATCCTCGTGGAGCACCACCAGGATGCTGTCGCAATGGCCAGCCAGGGCCTCGTCGACCGCGTTGTCGACCACCTCATAGACCAGGTGATGCAGCCCCCGCGGCCCGGTGGAGCCGATGTACATGCCCGGCCGCTTACGAACCGGCTCCAGGCCTTCGAGAACCTGGATCTGCTCGGCGCCGTAGGCGGACTGGACTTTGGTGGAGTCGCTCATGCGGAAAGGGCTTCCCCGATCAAGGACACAGCGGAAGCAGGCGCCGGAATCAACGCAACGGGCTCCGACGAAAGCCTGGTCATGGAGACGGCCGGAGACCCGCTCGCTAGCCCAGATTAGCACCAGCGGCTCCTGGCGCCACCGGGGGGCCGCTCCGAGGGCTTTCGGCCGGGGGGTTGAATCAGGCAGGAAAAGGCCGCCAGCAGCCCCTGGAATCCGTGAGCGCCCCCCTCGCCCCCGAACCGCCTCCCGGAGCGGCGCCCCCAGAGGCGCCCGCAGCAGTGCCGATGGGTGAGCAACCCCTGACGATCGCCCTGCTCGGTCCCACCGCCAGCGGCAAGACCGACCTGGCGATCGCCCTGGCGGAAGCGCTCGACCTGGCGGTGCTCTCGGTGGATTCGCGCCAGCTCTACCGGGGCATGGAGGTGGGCACCGCCAAGCCGAGCGCCCTCCAGCAGCAACGGGTGCGCCATGAGCTGCTCGACCTGCGCGATCCCGACCAGCCGATCACCCTCCAGGAGTTCGCCACCCTGGCCGAGGCCGCCATTGCTGCGGAGCATCGGCGGCGGGGGGTGGCCCTGCTGGTGGGGGGCAGCGGCCTTTACCTGCAGGCCCTGCTGGCGGGCCTGAGCCCCCCGGCCGTGGCGCCCCAGCCCGGCCTGCGCACCCAGCTGGCTGCCCTCGGCCAGGCCCACTGCCACAGCCTGCTGCGCCAGGCGGATCCGGTGGCGGCGGAGCGCATCGCGCCGGCCGACGCCGTGCGCACCCAGCGGGCCCTGGAGGTGCTCTATGCCACCGGTCGGCCGATCTCCAGCCAGCAGGGCTGCCGCGCGCCGGCCTGGAGGGTGCTGGAACTGGGGTTGAATCCGCCGGATCTGGCCGAGCGGATCCGGATCCGCACCCGCCGCCTCTACGACACCGGGCTGGTGGAGGAGACGGAGGCGTTGCTGGCCCGCTACGGATCAGGCTGCGCGCTGCTTGAAACGATCGGTTACGGCGAGGCCTGCCGGCTGCTGGCGGGGGACCTGGGCCGGGAGGAGGCGATCGCGCTCACGGAGCGCCGCACCCGGCAGTACGCCAAGCGTCAGCGGACCTGGTTCCGGCGCCGGCACCGGCCGATCTGGCTGGGGGAGGGCGATGGCCATGCCGGGGAGGAGGATCTGCTGCGCCAGGCCCTGGGCCTGGCCCACCAGGCCCAGCAAGGCCTAGGGTGAGCGTTCAGCAGCCCCTGTGAATGCCCCCTCGTCCGCGTTTTGATCGCCGCGCTCCCGTGCGGGAGCTCCCCAATATCAACGAGCGCATCAGCTACCCCAATCTGCGGGTGGTCGATGCCGATGGCAGCCAGTTGGGAGTGATCAGTCGAGAGCAGGCGCTGGAGGTGGCCCGCGAGCGCGAACTCGACCTGGTGCTGGTGAGCGAGAAGGCCGATCCACCCGTCTGCCGGGTGATGGATTACGGCAAATACAAGTTCGAGCAGGAGAAAAAGGCCAAGGAGGCCAAGAAGAAGTCGCACCAGACCGAGGTCAAGGAGGTGAAGATGCGTTACAAGATCGATTCCCACGACTACCAGGTCAGGATCGGCCAGGCGGTCCGCTTCCTCAAGGCCGGTGACAAGGTCAAGTGCACGGTGATTTTCCGAGGCCGCGAGATTCAGCACACGGCCCTGGCGGAGCAGCTGCTGTTCCGGATGGCCAAGGATCTTGAGGAGAACGCCGAAATCCAGCAGCCGCCCAAGCGCGAGGGCCGCAACATGATCATGTTCCTGTCGCCGCGCAAACAGGTGGCCGGCAAGTCCGCCTCGCCTCGCCCTGCCGCCGGCGCCACTGGAGGCAGCGCCGCTGCTGGAAGCGGAGCGCCAGCTCCCTCACCGGCGAGCAAGTCCTCCTGAACAGCCTCAGCCCGCTCAGGGGGCGGGGCTGAGGCTGGCGCCGAAGAGCTCCAGCATCGCCGCCCAGCCCTGGCGCGCCGCGCTCGGGCTGTAGTCGGCCCGGGCCTCACACAGGTAGCCGTGGCCAGCTCCGGCCGCGATGATCAGGCGGTGGCGAGCTGCCGGCTCGCTGGCCGAATTGCCGCCGTTGGCCGCCGTCAGGGCGGCTTCGATGGCGGCCAGCTCCTCCGGGGGCATCAGCGGATCGGCATCGCCGCAGAAGCACCACAGCCTGCCGGGGATGCGGGGCACCAGGTCAAGGCTGGGAGGACCGCCCCCGGGGCGGAAGCTGGCGACGCGGGCCCCGTAGAAGTCGCAGGTGGCGGCGATCGCAGGCAGGGTGGCGACGATCAGGGCCAGGTGTCCGCCGAAGCAGAAGCCCACGCAGCCCAGGGGTCCCTCGCCCTGGCGCTGCCGCAGCCAGTCCACCGCCGCCGCCGCATCCGCCAGCAGCTGGTCGGCCATCACCCGGTCGCGATGCTCCCGACCGGCGGCCAGGCCGGCCGGGTCGTAGCCGAGATCGAGGGCGGGGGCCGTGCGCCAGAAGGGGTTGATCGCCAGGGCGGCGTAGCCCTCCCCGGCCAGCCGATCAGCCACGCTGCGCACCCAGCGGTTCACTCCAAACACCTCCGGCAGCACCAGCACAGCGCCACGGACTGGCCGAGCGGCCGGGACGGCCCACCAGCAGGCCATGGCCGAGGCGGCCTCCCCGCTGGCGGCCGGCACCGCCACGGACACCCATTCGGCCTTCACCGGCTGTCGGGGCGCCGGGAGAGCGGGGCTCGGTTCCACCATGGCTGACCGGCAGGGGTACGGCTCCCATTGTGAGCAGGAACTCAGCTGGCCCCGGCCAAGGCCGGACGCACAGCGTCCCAAGAGGCGTAGCCGCTGCATGGCCCATCCCGCCCCGGAAGGCGCAGAAGACGGCACCGGATCGGCATCGGATCAACGGCGAATCGACAGTGGATCGGCGTTGGATCGGCAGAGGAAGCCCGGCACAGCTGCGCCGGAGCCATGGCCAGGGCCCGCAAGGGGGCCGCAATCAGGCCACGGGCAGGGCCAGAACAACAACCGGCTGGACCGGCGGACCAGAGGCCGGAGCCGGGAGAGTCCACCGTCCTCGCCAGGGAGCAGGCCAGAGCTGGGGAAGCTGGCACAGACCGGCACATGGAGTTATGCCAACAGGGGAATTGTCACCAGGCCGAAAGCTCCGTAGGGTGGCCGGCAGTTGATCCGGCCCATCCCGGCGTGCGATTCCACATCCAGCAGGAAAGCGACATTCCGGCCTCGACGCAGCTCTACAACCAGATCTGCTTCGCCATCGCCGCCCGCCACTACCCGCCGGGGCACCGACTGCCGAGCACCCGCCAGCTGGCGATGCAGACCGGCCTGCACCGCAACACCATCAGCAAGGTCTACCGGCAGCTTGAGACCGACGGGGTGGTGGAGGCCATGGCCGGGTCGGGCATCTATGTGCGCGATCAGCAGAAGCCCCGCGAGATCAAGCCCCCGGCCGGCCTGCGCCACAAGGCCCTGCCCGACATCGACCGGGAGGTGCGCCAGAGTGTTGATGGCCTGCTCAACGCTGGCTGCACCCTGCAGCAGGCCCGCGAGCTGCTCACCCGCGAGATCGACTGGCGTCTGCGCTGCGGCGCCCGGGTGCTGGTGAGCACCCCCCGCGAGGACATCGGCGCCTCCCACCTGATCGCCGAGGAGCTCGCGCCCACCCTGGAGGTGCCGGTGGAGGTGGTGCCGATGGAGGAACTCGAATCGGTGCTGGAGAGCTCCAGCCAGGGCACCGTGGTCACCAGCCGCTACTTCCTGCAGGGGGTCGAAGAGATCGCCCAGCGCCATGGCGTGCGGGCCGTGCCGGTGGATCTCAATGATTTCCGCCACGAGCTCGACCTGCTCAAGGAGCTGCGACCCGGCAGCTGCGTCGGCCTGGTGAGCATCAGCCCAGGGATCCTGAGGGCGGCGGAGGTGATCCTGCACTCGATGCGCGGCAATGAGCTGCTGGTGATGACCGCCAATCCCGACACGGGCAGCAGGCTGCTGGCCCTGTTGCGGGCTGCCAGCCACGTGCTCTGTGACCGCCCCAGCCTGCCGCTGGTGGAACAGACCCTGCGGCAGAACCGGGCCCAGTTGATGCGGCTGCCGGTGGTGCACTGCGCCCAGAGCTACCTGGGAGCCGCCACGATCGACCAGCTGCGCAAGGAGATCGGCCTGCTGGCGGCCTGAAGGGCCAGGGGGTGGGGCGCATCCCCTGGCCTGAGCTCGTTGATGGTCCTTGAGTTCTTGAGGAGTCGACGTCGATGACTGCTCAAGGGATCCACGTCACGATCGCGTTGCGCAGGATGCATCGTCCCCAGCCCCTACCCTGGCGCGATCGAGACGATCGCCTCCACCAGGCCCGTGCCAGGGCCATCCCCCCCGTTAAGGCTCCGCCATGCTGAACGCCCTGCGCGCCGACCTGGCGAACATCAAGGAACGGGATCCGGCGGCCCGCAGCTCCCTGGAGATCCTGCTCTGCTACCCGGGTCTGCATGCCCTGGCGCTGCATCGGCTCAGCCATCGGCTCTGGCGCCTGGAGGTGCCCTTGCTGCCCAGGCTGATCAGCCAACTGGGCCGCTGGCTGACCGGGATTGAAATCCACCCGGGCGCCCGGATCGGCCGGGGCGTGTTCATCGACCACGGCATGGGGGTGGTGATCGGCGAAACGGCCGTGGTGGGCGACAACTGCCTGCTGTATCAAGGGGTCACCCTTGGGGGCACGGGCAAGGTGCACGGCAAGCGCCACCCCACCCTGGAGAGGAACGTGGTGGTGGGCGCCGGCGCCAAGGTGCTTGGGGCGATCACCGTGGGGGCCAACACCCGCATCGGCGCCGGTTCCGTGCTGCTGCGCAACGTGGCGCCCGACAGCACCGTGGTGGGCATCCCGGGTCGGGTGATCCACCAATCGGGGGTGAAGATCGATCCGCTGGCCCACTCGGCCCTCCCCGACGCCGAAGCCCGGGTGATCCGCAACCTGATGGAGCGGATCGACACGCTGGAGAGTGAGCTGGCCCGCACCCAGGCCTGCCTGCGCGAGGTGGCCGCCGGAAGGCCCCTGCTCGAGGCCTGCGGCGGCAGGGCCCAGAACCTCAAGGACCGGGAGATCCTGGAGTTCCTGGGGGAGACACAGAACCCTGCACCCTGATCCAACCCAAGCCCAGCAAGGACCATGGGTTCCCCCAAGCGCCAGACCCGGGCGAGGAGGAGACCACAGCAGCGCAAGCGCCGAACTGAATCTGGCAGATTCAATGACCATCAAGTGGCTCCGGGATGACGGGGATCACTCCAGAGACCGATTCACCATCAAACGCTGACCTGCTGCGGGATCTGGGGCTGGAACATGAACATCGAATAAATCACATTACGACGCATCTGCGTCATCATCTCCAGGAACATATCATACCCCTCATTTTTATACTCAATCAGCGGATCTTTCTGGCCGTAGCCACGCAAGCCAACCGATTCGCGCAAAGCATCCATGGCCTGCAGATGCTCACGCCAGAGGGTGTCAATTTGCTGCAGGATGAAGAAACGCTCTGCCTCTCGCATCAGGCCAGGACGAGCCTCCTCCACCTGGCTTTCCTTGAGATCGTAAGCATTGCGCATCTGCTCTTGGAGGAAGAGCTTGAGCTCATCCATCGACAACCCCTGAATCTGCTCGGGAGTGAGGTCTTCAAGCAAATAGATGAACTCCTTGACTTTAGCCACGAGGTTGGTCAGGTCCCATTCCTCAGGCGGCAAATCTGGGTTCACGTAAGCCTCAACGATATCGCCAATGGTGCGCTCGCCATAACCGATGACCTGTTGCTTAAGCCCCCTGCCCTCCAGGACACGACGGCGCTCAGCATAGACAGCCTTGCGCTGATTGTTCATCACCTCATCGTACTCAAACACCTGCTTGCGAATGTCATAGTAGTAAGTTTCAACTTTCTTCTGGGCGCCCTCCAGGGAGCGATTGAGCATCCCCGATTCAATCGGCATATCCTCTTCCACCCGAAAAGCATTCATCAAGCCTGCCACCCTTTCGCCACCAAAGATGCGCAGCAGATTGTCTTCCAGTGAGAGGAAAAAGCGGGTGCTTCCTGGATCTCCCTGACGCCCGGCACGGCCACGGAGCTGGTTATCCACTCGCCGTGATTCGTGCCGCTCGGTGCCGATCACATGCAGACCACCGCTGCTGCGCACCTGCTCTTCCTCCTGATTGACCACCACGTCGTATTCGGCCTTGACCCGGCCGATCAGCTCGCGCAGGCGCAGCAGCTGGGGATCCTCAATCGGGGCTTTCTCCGCTGCCTGGGCGATGCGATCCTCCAGTTCCAGCACAGTGAGACTGCGATCGCCCCAGGCCTGGACCAGGTCGCGGCCCAAGGCCACCAGAGCCTCCTCCGTATCCGATTGCAGCTGGCAAGGGTAGAGGGTTCCGATCGCCTTGACCTCGCTGGGAGCCTTGAAGGGATCGCTACTGCCACCATCACGAAAACCGCCACTGCCGCTGGAACGCCGCTGCGGCACTGGCGGGAGATGATCCTCCTCAGGGCGCACCAGGCGTGGCAGCAGAACTTCCCGCAGCTTGAGACGGGCCATGTAATCGCTATTGCCGCCCAGGATGATGTCCGTGCCGCGGCCAGCCATGTTGGTGGCGATCGTCACGGCGCCGGAGCGGCCGGCCTGGGCGACGATCTCGGCTTCCCGCTCGACATTCTCGGGCTTGGCGTTCAGCAGGTTGTGGGGAACCTCCTGCTCCGCCAGCAGGGTGGAGAGCAGTTCCGATTTCTCGACACTGGTAGTGCCGACGAGCACAGGACGGCCACTGCTGTGAATGCGCGCGGTTTCAGCCGCCACTGCCCGCCACTTAGCGGTCTCGCTCTTGTAAACCTGATCGGTCCAGTCGGCACGGGAACGGGAACGGTTGGTGGGGACCACCGTGACCTCAAGCTTGTAGGTCTTCTCAAACTCGACCTCCTCAGTCTTGGCGGTGCCCGTCATGCCCGCCAGCCGTGGGTAGAGGAGAAAGAAGTTCTGATAGGTAATGCTAGCCAGGGTCTGCGTCTCGGGCTGGATCGGCAGGTTCTCCTTGGCCTCGATCGCCTGGTGAAGGCCATCACTCCAGCGACGACCAGGCATGACGCGGCCGGTGAACTCGTCGACGATCACCGCATCGGTGCCACGGACGATGTAGTTGACATCCTTGACAAACAGCTCCTTGGCCTTGAGAGCATTGTTAATGAAATGAGCCCAAGGATCAGCAGGGTTGTAGAGATCAGAGACGCCGAGTAGCTGTTCGGCCTTGGCAAAGCCCTCATCGGTCATGGTCACATTGCGCTGCTTTTCATCAACCTCGTAATCACCCTCAGGATCGATCCCGTCTTTACCCATTTCAGCAGCGCGAACCAACCGTTCGGCAATCTGGGAAGCCTGGCGATATTTCTCCTGAGGACGCTCCACCTGGCCGGAGATGATCAGCGGGGTGCGGGCTTCATCAACCAGGATTGAATCAACTTCGTCAATGATGCAGTAGTGGAAGTCGCGCTGCACAACGTCGGCGATGTCGGTTGCCATATTGTCACGCAAATAATCGAATCCCAACTCAGAATTAGTGGCGTAAGTGATGTCGCAGCCATAGTTACGCTGACGCTCAACCGGCGGCATGTCCTGTTGAATCAGTCCAACGCTGAGGCCTAGGAAGCGATGGATCTGGCCCATCCACTCGGCGTCACGACGAGCGAGGTAGTCGTTCACCGTGACCACATGCACACCGCGCCCCGTGAGGGCATTCAAATAAGCAGGCAGGGTGGCCACAAGGGTCTTGCCTTCGCCGGTCTTCATCTCAGCGATCTGGCCCTCATGCAGCACCATGCCTCCGATCAGCTGCACATCGAAGTGGCGCATGCCAAGCACCCGCTTGCCCGCCTCGCGCACCACGGCAAAGGCTTGAGGAAGCAGCTCATCGAGTAGTTTGCGTTCCCGGGCCAGCACGGCCTCAGGGCTGCCGCCGCCTGCGCGGGCATTGGCGAGCTTCTGGCGAAACTCGGTGGTGAGGCCCCGCAACTGCTCATCGCTCAGCGGGGCGATGTCTTCCTCAAGAAGGTTGATGTCGGAAACGAGCGGTTGGTAACGCTTCAGCTTGCGGGCATTGGGATCACCCAGCAGCAGCTTGAGCATGGGGAGAACAACCGTTCAACGAATGGGGCCAGCCTATCACCGCCAGACCGCTTGATGTGAGGCAAGAAACCAGATGGCGCAAGGGTTCTGGGCTATCGCCACAGCTGCCGCTGACGACGGCCCTGGAGCCGGCCTGCGGCAGGCGAGGATTCGGGGGGCCGATGGAACCGGCCCCCGGCGCGTTCGTGTCTTCCACCAGCCCCCCCCCTTCCGCCGGCGCGGCCAACCGAGCCGGCACCCCCGCAACGAGCAGGCTGCTCCCAGACGGGGTCCGGCTGGTGCGCCACGGGCGCCTGCCACTCGGGCTGCTGCTCAGGGTTGGTCAGCTTCGGCAGCTCTTCGACGCCCATAGCTTCTGGGCGCAAAACCGCTCAAGGGCTGCCCTGCTACGCATGCTGCTCGGCAGCGCCACAGTGGTGAGTGCATGGCGAGGCAACCAGCTGGTTGGCATCGGCCGGGCGACGAGTGATGGGGTCTTCAGAGCCGTGCTCTGGGATGTGGTGGTGGCGGCCGAGCACCAGGGGCAGGGGCTCGGACGCCGCATCGTCGAAACCCTCATGAGCAGCCCTGCGGTGGCCGCTGCCGAGAGGGTCTATTTGATGACCACCAACGGCAGCGGTTTCTACGCCCGGCTTGGGTTCACAGAACATCACGGCCAAAAACTGCTTGTGTACTACCGCAAAATCGCTGGAGCTGAACCGGCGAAAAAAACGAGCCGGAATGATCAGCAATAAGCGGATGAAGAGATTCGAACTCTCGACCCTCTCCTTGGCAAGGAGATGCTCTACCACTGAGCTACATCCGCAGGTTCGGGGGCTTTGCCGCCCGTCCTTCCATTGTGCACGACGGAGGGGCCCATGGTCAAACATCCGGCGGCCGCCCTGGCTGTCTGCCTGGACAGGGGTGCCCACCGGTGCTTCAGGCCAGTGCCGGGCGATGCCGCCATGTGTGCGCCTGGCAGCAACGGTGGGCGCGACGGTGGGCCTAGGGCTGTGCCCCGTGCGGGGCAGCTCGCAAACCGGGTGGCTGTCGCCCCTTGGCCTGGGCCTGGCAAGGACTTAGAGGAGAGCGGCAATGCGGCGCAAGGGGAGCGGCGAGGCGGTGAGATGGGCCGACCTGCGCAGGGAACAGACGGGAACGTCCGCTCTGGCAGGACGGATGGATGGGGCGAGACGCAAACGGCAAGCCTCCGGGCCAGCACCAGGATTGAGGTGGTCTGGCTTTCCTGGACAGCCCCCATCGTTAGCCTCTGAGGCGG
>JBMSXZ010000056.1:0-15386 GCA_049426205.1 Cyanobium sp. | reverse complement strand
TATACAGCATTTCCAGTGCTGCGCCTTCGACCACTCGGCCACCTCTCCAGCGGCACAATTGTGCCTTCAGCACCTTAGCAGCCTGCCCGTGCCCCCTTCCGCCGCGTCGCCCACCCCCCGCGCCCCTCAGCCCTCCTCCGAGCCGATCCGCCATCGCATCACCGTGCACTGGCGCCAGCAGGGCCGGGTGATCAGCCATCAGGTTGAGGATGGGGCCTACATCCTGCGCAGCTTCGAGGAGCAGGGCGATCCGCTTCCCTTCAGCTGCCGCAACGGCTGCTGCACCGCCTGTGCGGTGCGGGTCCTCGCCGGCACGATCGACCAGACCGAGGCCCTCGGTCTGTCCCGGGAGCTGCGCAGCCGCGGCTACGGCCTGCTCTGCGTGGCCCGCGCCAGGGGCGATCTCGAGGTGGAGACCCAGGACGAGGATGAGGTCTATGACCTCCAGTTCGGCCGTCATTTCGGGCGCGGCCGGATCCGCAGCGGTCTCCCCCTGGACGACGAATGACCCCCACTCCCACCCGCATCTCCGACGCCGCAGCCCGGGCCAGTGGCCTTTCGGAGGCCGAGCTGCGCAGCCTCCTCGATCTGGCCCGCCGCGCCTCCCTGGCGGGGGCGGAGCCCCTGCGCCGGATGTTCCGTCAGGAGGTGAGGATCGACATCAAGGGGGCTGCCGGAAATCTGGTCACCGAGGCCGATCACGCCGCTGAGGCTGCGGTGCTGGCCCTGCTGGCCTCCGAAACGCCGAATGTGGGCGTGCTGGCCGAGGAGAGCGGTCGCCGCGACGGCAGCGGCGCTCTGCAGTGGTGTGTGGATCCCCTCGATGGCACCACCAACTACGCCCATGGCTTCCCCTTCTTCGGAACGTCGGTGGGCCTCACCTGGCAGGGCATGCCCCTGCTCGGTGCCTTTGCGATGCCCGCCCTCGATCAGCTGTTCTGGGCCGCACCCGGACTGGGGGCCTGGTGCAATGGCCAGCCGATGGCGGTGAGCCCCTGCGCCAGCGTGGCCGAGGCGCTGCTGGCCACCGGCTTCGCTTACGACCGGATCAGTCGTCTCGACAACAACTACGCCGAATTCGCCTGGTTCACCCATCGCAGCCATGGCGTCCGCCGGGCCGGTGCTGCGGCGGCAGACCTGGCCTATGTGGCCGCCGGCCGTCTCGATGGCTACTGGGAACGGGGCCTTTCCCCCTGGGATCTGGCCGCTGGGGTGGTGCTGGTGGAGCAGGCCGGCGGTGTGGTCAGCGGCTACGACGGCGGTCCGCTCGACCTGCACAGCGGCCGCATCGTGGCTGCGGGGCCCGAGCTGCACGGCGAGATCCTGGCTGGGCTGGCCCAGTGCCGGCCCCTCCAGGGCGCGAGTTTCGGCGCACCGGAGCTCGACGCCATCGCTCCATAGGATCCTGCAGCGCGGCCCCGTTCCCCGATTCCATGGCTCTCCAACCCGCCGCCGGCGCCAGGGATCTCCATCCCGACGCGGTGGAGACCAATCGCCGCCTGGCGGAGCTCCTGGCCAGCGTTTACCGCCTCTGGGGGTATCAGGAGGTGGCGCCTCCCACGATCGAACGGCTCGATTCCCTTGAGGCCGGCGGCGCGATCAATTCGCGGGAGATCCTGCGCCTCGCCAGCGACGAGCCCCTGGGCCTGCGGCCCGAGCTCACCGCCCCGATCGCCCGCGCCGCCTCCACCCGCATGCCCGATCGAGCCCGGCCCCTGCGGCTCTGGGCCTGTGGCACCACATTCCGCAGCGTCGTGGCTGATGGCGGCGATCAACGGATCAGCGAAGCGCTCCAGAGCGGTGTGGAGTTGCTGGGGGTGGCCTCCTGGGCGGCGGATAACGAGCTGATGCACCTGCTGCTCGCCGCCGCCGCCACCCTGGGCCTGCGCCCGCAGCACCGGCCAACCCTGCTGGTGGGCCACCACGGTCTGCTCGATGCGCTGCTGGCACCACTGCCGGTGGAAGGGCGGGGCAGGGTGCGTCAGGCGCTCACGGGGTTCGACCCCCTGGCCTTGGAGCAGCTCGGTCTTGGGGAGGCGGAACGCCACCGCTACCGCACCCTGCTCGGACTGCGCGGCGATCCCAGCCAGGTGCTCTACCAGCTGGAGCAATGGCTCGGACCGACGCCGCTGCTCCGCAGCCTCGCTGCGCTGCTGGCCGGTCTGCAGCCGGCCGCCACCGCGCTGGGTGTGCGCCTGCAGTTCGATCCCAGCTTCGAGCCCCACTTCGACCTCTACGACGGTCTGGTGTTCCGGCTGGTCTGCCAGGGGGCCGACGCCCCGGTGGCGATTGCCAGCGGCGGGCGTTACGACGCGCTGGTGGGTCGCTTTGACAACGATGGCGGCCGCGCCGCCGGCACCGGCTTTGCCTTTGCGATCGAGTCGATCCGGGAGCTGCTCGAAGCCGGCAGCGCCGCTGCCCCCCTGCAGGGGGCCTGGTTGGTCGCCGCGGCCGCTGGCGTCGATCCTGCCCGCTGCCTCAGCCGCCAGGCCGAGCATCACCGCCGTGGCGATGCGGCCGAACTCTGTCTGCAGCCCTGCGACGATCGCGACCAGGCCGAGGCCATCGCCCGGGAGCGGGGCTGTCGTGGCGTCGACTGGCTGGAGGCCTGAGCTCCGCTGCGACGGCTCCCGCCAGGGCGGGGGCGCTGCCTAGGATCCGGCTGCACCCCCTCCCTGCCATGGCCCACACGATCGTCACTGACATCTGCGAGGGCGTGGCCGACTGCGTCGATGCCTGCCCTGTGGCCTGCATTCACCCCGGCAGTGGCGCCAACGCCAAGGGGACACTGTTCTATTGGATCGACTTCGACACCTGCATCGACTGCGGCATCTGCCTGCAGGTCTGCCCCGTCAGCGGTGCGATCGTGCCTGAGGAGAAGCCGGAACTGCAGCGCAGCGCCTGAGTCGTCGCTCCGACCAGCTTCCGGCTTGGGGGGGCTGAGGGGCTGATTTGGCGTCGAGGTCGGTTTCCTGCCCATCGCGACGGTTGGCAACCGCCCGGTCGGGGGGGGATTCTGGGGTGGAATCGCCAGGATTGGCACCGTGCTGCAGACCGAACAGGGTCAGATTCAGATCCACACCGAAAACATCTTTCCGATCATCAAAAAGGCCGTTTATAGCGGCCATGAAGTCTTTCTGCGTGAGCTGGTCAGCAATGGCGTTGATGCGATCAGCAAACGCCGCATGGCAGCGATGGCTGGCGACTGCAGCGAGGGCCCGGAGGGCAGGATCAGCATCCGCATCGACCGCGAAGCCAAAACGCTGACGATCTCCGATAACGGCATCGGCATGAGCGCCGATGAAGTCAAGCGCTACATCAATCAGGTGGCCTTCTCCAGTGCCGAGGAATTCCTGGAGCGCTACAAGAGCGAGAGCGACGCCATTATTGGCCATTTCGGTCTCGGCTTCTATTCCAGCTTCATGGTCGCCTCTCGTGTCGAGCTGGTCAGCCTCAGTGCCCGAGAAGGAAGCGAGGCGGTTCGCTGGAGCTGCGATGGCTCGCCGAATTTCAGCCTCGAGGGCGCCGAGCGGAGCGAGGCGGGTACTGATGTGATCCTCCATTTGATGGAGGAGGAGATTGAATACATTGAACCCGCCCGGATCCGTACTCTGATTACCACCTACTGCGACTTCCTTCCGGTGGAGGTGCAGCTGGAGGGCGAGACGGTGAACAAACGCGAAGCCCCCTGGCGCAAGAGCCCCCGCGAGCTCACCGATAACGACTATGTCGAGCTTTATCGTTATCTCTATCCCTTCCAGGGTGATCCCCTGCTTTGGGTGCATCTCAACACCGACTATCCCTATACGCTACAGGGCATTCTTTTCTTTCCCAAGCTGAGTGGTCGCGCCGATTGGGAGAAGGGCGAAATCAAGCTCTATTGCAATCAGGTCTTCGTCAGCGATTCGATCAAGGAGGTCGTGCCCCGCTTCCTGCTGCCCCTGCGCGGTGTGCTCGATTCCCCTGACATCCCGCTCAACGTCAGCCGCTCGGCCCTCCAGACCGATCGTCGCGTGCGCTCGATCGGCGGTTTCGTCGCCAAGAAAGTGGCCGACCGACTGCGCGATCTGTTGCGCGATGACCCGCGTCGCTACGGCGAGATCTGGGAGGCGCTCGCCCCTTTCATCAAGATCGGCGCGCTGGAGGATGAAAAGTTTGCCGATCAGGTGGCCGATCTGGTCCTGTTCGGCACCACCGCCGCCGCCAGCCAGGAGGCGCCGGCTGAGGGCCAGAGCCTCGACCCGATCCCTGGCCCCGAGGGCAAGGCCTTCACCACCCTGGCCAACTACCGCTCGCGCCTGGGAGCGGACAACGACAAACGCATCCTCTACTGCACCGATGAGGCCGGCCAGGCTGGCGCTCTGGCCCTCTGGAAGGGCCAGGGGGCAGAGGTGCTGCTGGCCGACAGCTTCATCGACACCCAGTTCATCCCCTGGCTGGAGAGCCGCCATCAGGATTTGACGTTCCAGCGGGTTGATAGTGAGCTCGATGACTCCCTCCAGGAGAAGGAGAGCGAGATCAGCGACGCCGATGGTCAGGATCCAGGCGAGAAACTGCGTCAGCTGTTTGCCAAGGCCCTCGCCAACGACAAGATCACCCTTCAGGTGCAATCCCTCAAGGGAGATCAGGCACCAGCAGCCCTGATCCTGCTGCCTGAGCAGATGCGCCGGATCAATGATTTCGGCGCCCTGATGGAGCAGCGCCTGCCGGGTCTGCCCGATCACCACGTGCTTCTGATCAACCGCCGCCATCCGCTCGTGGCCGGACTGCTGCGGCTTTCCAGCGGCGCCATCGTCACCAGTGACGGTGGCCAATCCCCCAGCGAACAACTCGCCGGCGAGCTCAGCCGCCATCTCTACGACCTGGCCCGCCTCGCCGTGGGGGGTCTGGAGCCCAACCAGCTGGCCGGCTTCCAGCAGCGCAGCAGCGACCTGATCGGTCGCCTGCTCGAGAAGCTGGGCTGAGCCAGCCACGGGGAATGGCCCCCTGACCAGGGGTGGTGCTCGGCCGCCGGGGGGCCACTGCCATCAGGGGGTCCTGCAGCGGGTCCCTCGCGGCCCCGGTGGGGCTGCGGCTCTGGCGCGATTGCCGCCCTCCCAGGCCGTTTCTAGGGTCGAATCAACCCGGCTCCCACGCCTTGCCCGGTCCTCACCCCAGCCGCCTGGCCCAGGGCCTCACCCTTCTGCTGGCCCTGGGCCTGAGCCTGGGGCTGGCGTTGCTTCCCGGTCGGCTCCAGGCCAAGCCCCCCGCACCTTCCGCCACGCCGCCGCCCACCACGGTGCGGGTGCTGATGCCCTCGCCCTTCGTCGATGCCACCGCCCCTCTGGTGGCTGCGTTCAACCGCGAGCACGGGGATCTGCAGATCGCTGTCGACCGCGGCCCGCTCGACACCGAGGCCATCTCCGATCTGGCCAGCAGCAGCTTGCTGCTGGGCTCCAGCCCCTACGACCTGCTGATGATGGATGTCAGCTGGACGGCCCGCTACGTGGCCGCCGGCTGGCTCCTGCCCCTGGAGGGCTGGCTCGGTGCTGACGCCCTCGACGCCATGGTTCCAGGGGCCAGGCTCGGCAACGCCTTCGGCGGCCACCTCTGGCGCATGCCCCTGTCCGCCGACACGGGGCTTCTTTACTGGCGCACCGACCTGATGGCCCGTCCGCCTCGGACCACCGAGGAGCTGGAGCGGATCGCCAGCCAGCTGCAGGCTCAGGGGCGGGTCCGCTGGGGCTACGTCTGGCAGGGCCGGCAGTACGAAGGCCTGAGCTGCGTGATGCTTGAAACGATCCATGCCTTCGGCGGGCATTGGTGGATCCGCGCAGACGACGCCAGTGGAGGCAGCACCGCCCTCGCTTCCGGTGCTGCGATCCGCGCCGCCCGCTGGCTCGATCGGCTGGTTCAGCGGGGCATCAGCCCCGCGGCTGTCGCCGATTTTGCTGAGAACGAGGCCCTGCAGGTTTTTGCCGCCGGCGACGCTGCCTTCCTGCGCAACTGGCCCTACGCCTGGCGAGAGATCGAACGGGGCGCCGGGCCGGTCGTCGGCAAGGTGGGGGTGAGCACGGTGGTGAGCGCCCCGGGCCAGCGCTCCGGTGGCACCCTCGGCACCTGGGGGCTGTCGCTGCTGCGGGGCAGCGCCCACCCCCGCGAGGCGGCGAAGGTGATCCGCTGGTTCACGGGCCCCGAGGTTCAAAAGGCCCTGGTGCTCGATCAGGGCTATGCGCCCACCTGGGCCGCCCTCTATGCCGATCCCGACCTGCAGCGCCGCCATCCCCTGCTGGCGGTGCAACGCCAGGCCCTGGAGCAGGGCCCTCTGGTGCGCCCGCTGACCCCCCTCTATGCCCAGCTCAGCGATCTGTTGCAACGCCGTGTCAACGGCATGCTCAGCGGTGTTGCCAGCCCCGCAGAGGCGATGCTGGCCGCGCAGCGCGGCAGTGAGGTGGTGGTGGCAGCCGCCAGTGGCGTGACACTGCAGCGAGGGGCTGGCTGATGGCCTCCTGGCGACTGATGGCGTTGATGCTGCCGGCCCTGGCTTTGCTGGCGGCCGTGTTTCTCTGGCCCCTGGTCCAGATTTCCTGGCTCAGTGCCCATGCCAGCTCGGTGCTCACCGGTCTGGAGCCCGTGGCCAACGGTGGTGCCAACACCCTGCGGCTGCTTGCCGACGGCCGCTTCTGGGACGCCGCCGCCTTCACCCTCCGCTTCGCGCTGGTGTCGGTGGGTCTGGAGCTGCTGCTGGGTCTGGGGATCGCCCTGCTGCTGCATCGTCCCGGCCGCGGCCGGGGGCTGCTGCGCGCCCTGACCCTGCTGCCCTGGGCCCTGCCCGGAACGGTGCTGGCCCTGGGCTGGCGTTGGATTCTCAACGAACCCTACGGACCGCTCAACCGGCTGATGCAGGCGATCGGAGCTTCCGGCCTCGGTTTCCTCACCACCCCCTCCATCACCTGGCTCTGGGTGGTGCTCGCCGATGTCTGGAAGACCACCCCCTTCGTGGCGCTGCTGCTGCTGGCCGGCCTGCAGGCGGTGCCGTCGGAGCTGGAGGAGAGCCTGCGGCTGGAGGGGGCCAGCGGCACCCAGATCCTCTGGCGCCTGACCCTGCCCCTGCTGACCCCCTGGTTCGCCCTGGCGCTGCTGTTCCGGCTCAGCCAGGCCCTGGGGCTGTTTGACCTGGTGCAGGTGCTGACCCGCGGTGGCCCTGCGGGCAGCACCGAAAGTCTGGCCTTTTATGCCTATCTGCAGGCCCTGCGCTTCCTCGACTTCGGCTACTCCGCCACGGTGGTTCTGGCGACGTTTCTGCTGCTGGTTCTGCTGCTTCTGCTCGGGGCCCTGCTCCTGGCCGTCGCCGCTCGCGTCAGCGGCCGCCGGTTGCCGATCGCCGCTGGCCTGCCCCTGCCATGAGCCTGCCCCTGCCATGAGATCGCTGCTGCTGTTCTGGACCCTGGCGCCGCTGCTCTGGCAGCTCTACAGCTCCCTGGTCACGCCGGAGGCCCTGGTCCATCCCCAGGCGGTGGCCCCCGGGGCCTTCTGGACCCTGGACAACTACCGCCAGCTCCTGGTGGCCGACCCGCCCTTCTGGCGCCACCTGCTCAACAGCACCCTGGTGGGGCTTGGCACGACGGCCCTGACCCTCGCCCTGGCGATGCCCTGTGCCTACGGCCTCCAGCAGCAGCGGGGCAGCCTGCGCTGGACCGTGATCGCCGCCCTGCTGGCGGCGGCGATCTTTCCAACGGTGCTGCTGTTTCTGCCGCTGCTGCAACTGGCCCGTGCCCTCGACCTCGGCAACCGGCTTCTGGCCCTGTGCCTGCCCTACAGCGCCCTGAACCTTCCGCTGGCCGTGCTGGTGCTGCGAGCCGCGATTGCCGATCTTCCCGGGGAACTGGAGGATGCGGCCCGGCTCGAGGGACTCGATCTGGGAGCTCGCTGGCGCCATCTGCTGCTGCCGCTGTTGGCCCCGGCCCTGGGAAGCACGGCGCTGCTGGTGTTCCTGTTCAGCTGGAACGAGTATCCGATCGCCCTTACCTGGATCAGCAGACCCGAGCTGCTCACCCTGTCGCCGGCCATCGCCCGGATTGCGGGATCCTCGCTGTTCACCGTGCCCTACGGGGCCTTCGCGGCCGCGACGGTGCTCGGCAGCCTGCCGCTGCTGCTGGCGGTGCTGCTGTTCCAACGCTCGATCGTCAGCGGCCTGACCCAGGGGGCGATCAAGGGATGACATCGACCGCTTCCATGACCACCAACCCCCCAAACGATCGCGATGGCGGCCCCAGCCGCTCCAGCCGGCCCCGGGAGGGCCTGCGGCTCCAGGGCGTCAGCCGCCGCCTGGGGGATCGCTCTCTGATCGAGGACCTCAGCCTCTCTGTGGCACCCGGAGAGTGCCTGGCCCTGCTCGGGCCCAGCGGTTGCGGCAAGACCACCACCCTGCGCCTGCTGGCGGGCCTGGATCCCCTCAGCGCGGGCCGGATCCATCTCAGCGGAGAGGAGATCAGCGCCGTACCGGCCGGCCGCCGGCAGGTGGCGATGGTGTTCCAGAGCTATGCCCTCTACCCCCACCTCAGCGTCTTCGGCAATCTCGAGCTCGGCCTCAAGGTCCGCGGGGTGCCGGTTCGGGAGCGGCAGCGGCGCATCGCGACGATCCTCGGGCTCCTGCAGTTGGAGGAGCTGCAACACCGCCGTCCAGCCCAGCTCTCGGGGGGCCAGCGGCAACGGGTGGCCCTGGCCCGGGCGCTGCTGCGCCAACCCCGCTTGGTGCTGCTCGATGAGCCGATGAGCAATCTTGACGCCCAGCTGCGGGAGGAGCTCAGGCCCGAACTGCGCCGTCTGCTCTGCAGCGAAGGGCCGCCTGTGGTTTACGTCACCCACGACCAGCAGGAAGCGATCGGCATGGCCGACCGTCTCGCCATCCTGCAGGCGGGTCGGCTGCAGCAGCTGGGCACGGCCCGGGAGCTCTACGACAACCCCGCCAACCGCTTCGTGGCCAGCTTCCTGGGGAGGCCCGCGATCAACATCCTGCCCGTGGAAGGCAACCGCGAACTGGGTCTGCGCCCCGAGCATCTGCGTCCCGTGGCGGACGGGCTGCCAGCCCGGTTGCTGCGGCGGGAGTGGTGGGGGGCTCAGCAACTCTGCTGGCTTGAGACCGGCCGAGGGGTGCTGCGGATGCTCCTCCCCGCCCAGCAGGAGCTGCCGGAGGATCTGCAGCTGGGCTGGAACCGCCGCGATGAGCTCTGGTTCGCGGCCAGCGGCGAGCGCATCGAGGGGCCGCAGCAGGGAGGCGGGGGAGGGGTTTGGTAAGGTGATCGAGGTTGGTGCCTCTCCAACAGGATCATCCTCAGGAGATCTTCCCTTGAAGTCCTTCATCTGAAGGTCTTTGCCAGAAGCTCGTTGGTGGAGGGTCGATGCTGGAGGGCATTCGCTGGAAGCTTTTGGTTCAAGGTCCTTCTCCAGAAGGCCTGCCAAAGTTCCCTTCCCTCAAGCTGCCGTTCTTGAGCCCCTCCTCCATGCCCTTGGCGAGCCCTTCAGAAGGTCGCTGCCAGAAGGTCATTTCGAAGGGATCACTCCAAGGACGTCCCGCCCAGGGGACCAGCACCACCATCATCCATCGTTCGTTTCAGCAAGGTCATGTCCCGGGTCTGCCAGCTCACCGGCAAGCGCGCCAACAACGGCATGGCCGTCAGCCACTCCCATGTGCGCACCAAGAAACTGCAGCAGGTCAATCTGCAGGAGCGCCGTCTCTGGTGGGCTGAAGGCCAGCGCTTCGTCAAGCTGCGCGTCTCCACCCGGGCCCTCAAGACCATCCAGAAGAAGGGACTCGGCGCCTATGCCCGCGAGCTGGGCGTCAATCTCGCCAAGGTCTGAGGCTTCGGGGCCTCGCCTCCCAACCGGCACGGTCCCCCTTGTCCTGATCCCCAGCTGATCCACGCCGTCCTGTCCAGGACCAACCACCCCACCTCCTGGCGTCTGGAGGTGGGGTTTTGGTTGTGGCAATCCAGTGTTGACCCGCCGGTTTCTGGCCCTGCCCCGGTGCCCCGCTGAAGCGTGCAGACTCTGCAACGACGGCGTTCTCCGATCCATGGCGGCCAGACTGCATCGACGCACCTTGTTGCAGGGGCTCCTGTTCCTGCCAGCAGCGCTGCTGCTGCCGGCACCCCCGGGCCTCTCATCGAACCGGGACAGGGTCCTGGCCCTCGGTGGCACCATGCCGGACCTGGATGCCGCGGCCCCTGCCTTTCGTCTTGAGGGTGTGAGCCCTGACGGCCGCGGTGAACCGATCCCCTCCCAGCTCGCCCTGGCTGACTTCAGCGGCCAATGGCTGGTTCTCTATTTCTACCCGCGTGATTTCACCAGCGGCTGCACCCTTGAGGCCCGCGGCTTCCAGCGTGACCTGGCGGCCTTCCATCAGGCGGGTGCTGAGGTGGTCGGGGTGAGTGCCGATGACCCCGAGTCCCACGCCTCCTTTTGCGGCAGCGAAGGTCTGGCCTATCCCCTGCTCTCCGATCCCGGCGGAGCGGTCAGTCGCCGGTACGGCTCCTGGATGGCCCCCTATTCCTTGCGCCACACCTTCCTGATCGACCCCTCCGGCACCCTGAGGGCCCGCTGGGTGGGTGTGAATCCCTCCCGCCACAGCGCCGAGGTGCTCGAAGTCCTGCACCAGCTCCAGATGCCAAGCACCACCTGACCATGGCCGTTCCCCCTCCACCGCCGGCGCCCTGCTCCCGGGCGATCACGGCTGGTCCTCCTGGCGGCTGCGCCCCGTCTCCCCTGATCGCTCGCCCCCTGCGATCTGGCCCTGCAGGGGTCTGCCGCCCGGTTGCCTCCTCCCTGGGGCGTCGCCGCCGGCTGTCCTTGGTCGCCCTGGCTGTTGCGGCGGCGCTAGCTCTCCCGCTGGCAGGGGGCTCGAGGCCGGCGGTGGCAGGCGCTGGGAAGGGGCAGGCCCCCACGCCCCAGCCTGCACCGACCACCCCCGGACCTTTCGCTCCGCTGCGCTTTCTGGCCGTCGCCGATACGGGAAGCGGCAATGCCCACCAGCAGGCTGTCGCTGATCGCATGGCCGACCGTCATCGCCAGCGCCCGGTGGACCTGGTGGTGCTGGGGGGGGACAACATCTATCCCGATGGCAGCCTGGCCAGGATCGAGGCCAGCTTCGAGAGGCCCTATCGGGCGCTGCTGGCAGCGGGCGTTCCCTTCCATGCGGTGCTGGGCAACCACGACATTCGCACCGCCAACGGTGACCCCCAGGTGGCCTACCGGCCCTTCGGCATGAAGGGCCGCTGGTACTCCCTTCGCCAGGGTCCTGTGGAGCTGTTCTTCCTCGATACCAATCGCCAGGCTGCCTGGCAGCACCAGATGCCCTGGCTGAAGAAGGCCCTGGCCTCCTCCACCGCCCCCTGGAAGGTGGTCGTGGGCCATCACCCGATCTACAGCTCCGGGTTCTACGGCGATGACCCGGAAGCGATCGCCCGCCTCACGCCCCTGTTCGCACGCCATGGGGTGCAGCTCTACATCAACGGCCACGAACACCACTACGAGCGCAGCCTGCCCCTGGACGGCACCACCTATCTCCAGGTCGGCGGCGGCGGGGCCTCCCTGAGGGCCGTGGTTCCCAACGAACGCTCCGCCCGAGCCGTGAGCGCTTACAGCTTCGCCGAGATCAGCGTCACCTCTGAGCAGCTCCAGATCGTCGCCTGGGACGCCAAGGGCCAGCGCCTCGATCAGGCCGTGTTGCGCCGTTCCGCCAACTCTGGCGGCTAGAGCGGGCTCTACCAAAGCCCAGCCAGACGATGGATGCTGCCCCAGCCCAGCGCTCTCAGCGGGCCGGCGGCAGGGCCTGCACCAGGAGATTCAGCACGGCCCGATGGCGTTCGGCCCGGTTGTGCAGCTCCAGGATCGCGGCAGGATCGGGGGGGCTGTCCAGGCACCGTTGCCAGCGGCTCGCCAGATCGGCGGGCGGAGCCGCTGCCAGATCGTGGCAGGGGCAGCCGATGGCGGTGGCGGCTGCGGCCACCTTGGGGTCGTAGCTCAGGGCCGCCGTTGGTGCGCCGGCCAGGGCCGCCAGGATCAGGCCATGGAGGCGCATCGCCACCACCAGGCCGGCGGAGCTGAACAGCTCCAGGGCCTCCTCCGGATCCGCCGCCGCCACAACCTGGCATCGATCCCGCAGCGATGCCGGCAGCAGTCCCTCGGCCTGAAGGTCGGCCAGCAGTCCCCGGTCCTGGTGGCCGTGAAAGGGCAGCCAGAGCACGGGGCGATCGCAGCCGTCGGCCAGCCGTGCCAGGGCCTCCAGGTAGGGCGTCCAGGCCGGCCCCCGGAGCTGGGCGACCGGGCGCCAGCAGAGCACAATCGGTCCCCCCTGTCCGCGCCACGGTCGAGGGGGGAGGCCCCAGACCGGATCGCTGCCCTCGATTCCGGCCACGCCCCAGGAGGCGGCCAGGGCGGCGGAGTCGGGGTCCCGCCAGCTGCTGGCTGTGGTCATGCGCAGCAGCTGACGCACCAGAGCGCGGCTGCGGCGGCGGCGCAGGGGACCCAGACCCTGCCCCCAGAGCCCCACCGGCTTGCCCTGCAGCCGCGCTGCCACGATCAGGGCCGCGTAATAGAGGAGGCTCCGGAAGCTGGTGGCGTCCTGGAGCAGGCTGCCGCCCCCCAGCACCAGGGCGTCGCTGTCGGCGAGAGCCCTCAAGACCCCGCCGAGGCTGCGCCGATCGGTGGTGGCGGTGCCGAAGCGCCGGCGCACGAGGTCTTGGTCCCAGGCGGTCACCAGGGGCTCACAGCCGGCCGGCAGCTGGCTGAGCAGCGTTTCGAGAAGCGCGTCATCGCCAAGGTTGTGTTCGCCGTAGTAGCCGCAGAGCAGCAGGCGGCGGCGAGGGCCGCGTGGCTGAACCTTCACAGCTGCGGCCTCTGCCAAGCGCGTTGCCTGGTCCTGATGCCCAGGCCTGAATGCCCAGGCCTGACCGCAGCCGCTCGCTCCGCCACCCCTCCAGCCCTGCACAGCGTGCTGACCCTAGGTCCCCCGGGGCGGGGGCCCATCCCCGGGCCGGTGGCCCGTCCCATGGCTGGCGATTGCCCTTCGGCTCGCTGGCGGATCAGCTGGCCTGCCGACCGGAGGCTGGCGGCAGGCAGCCTGGAGAGCGTCCTCCCGTTCCTACGATGGGATCCCCCTTGAAACTCGCGCCCATGCACGCCCTTTCGCTGGGCACCTGGTGGATTCATGTCACGTCCGTTCTGGAGTGGCTTCTGGCCATCCTTGCGGTGCAGCGGTTCGGCAGGCAGCGCGGCGAGAGTGGCTGGCGTTGGCTGGCCCTGGCGATGCTGCCGGCCCTCGTCAGCGCCATGGCGGCCTGCACCTGGCATGTTTACGACAACCCCGCCTCCCTCAAGGGATTGGTGGTGCTCCAGGCCGGGCTGACCTGCCTGGGCAACGCCACCCTGGCCCTGGCGGCCTGGAACCTGCTGCGCCTGCAGCGACAGCAGCCGCTCTCCGGCGATGGAGCTGCGGCCCCGGCGGCCGGCGAGCCGTGATGGTCGCTGCCAGCACTCCCCTGGCCGCCCTGGCCGGATTTGATCCAGCGCCGCTGTTCGTGCTCTCCCTGATCCCCTACCTGGCCTTTCTGTGGTGGGCATCGCGGCTGCGGGGGTTTCCTCGCCTGGCGCTCCTCGGCTTTCAGATGACCCTGGTGTTCGTCGCGGTCACGATCGTGGCCGCCGTGATTGCCCAGCTGCGCTTCGGCCAGCAGCTGGCTGATGTGGATCCGCTCCATGGCGGTGCCGAGGCCTTTCTCACCCTGAGCAATGCCCTGGTGCTGCTGGGGTTCAGCGGTTCACGCGGCCCCCAGCAACGCTGAGGCGCCGGTGAACAAGTCTTACGCCTGGCCAGCGTCGGCGTCTCTGACCCGGAAGATAGGGCGTCGGCACATGGCTCCATGATCGCTCCCCTCCTGGCCCTGGCTCCCGCCACCGTCTCCTGGTCGCCGAAGGTGGGCCTGGTGATGATCGTCGCGAACGTCATCGCCATCGCCATCGGCAAGGCCACCATCAAGCAGCCCAATGTGGGTCTGCAGCTGCCCAGCTCCAATCTCTTCGGTGGCCTCAGCCACGGCGCCATGCTCGGCACCATCAGCCTTGGTCACATCCTTGGCATGGGGGCGATCCAGGGCCTGGCGTCCCGCGGCGTCCTCTGAAGCCTGGCGCGGCGCCCTCTCCGGGGGCGCCCACCGGCCATTGCAGGCCTTGCCGAGCCATGCCGCCATGGCAACCGGGAGGCCCGTCACAACCAAGGCGGCCGTCAGCACGAGCGTCGAAGCTCAGCGCCACCCCAGCAGTCAGGGGAAGGCGCTCAGTTCATGGCGCTCGAACCAGTCTCCGACCAGCAGGGCCCCGAGGTCTTCGGCACCCTGCTGTTTGAGGCTGTCCAGAAGCCTGTCGAGGCGAGCATGGGCGCGACCGTCCTGCGACCCCAGCCAGGTGAGCCGTGCCAGCCGTCCACTGAATTGACCAGCCCCAGCCCAGGGGCAGGGCGCAGCAGTGCTGGCGAGGCCTCCACACCGCTGCCGGCCGACCAACGGCGCCAACCACGTCCAGCCGCGGTGCTGGCTGCGGTTGTGCGGCCATGGGGTCAACCATTCAGCGCCAGGAAGAACCGGGCTTGATCAGGCCCCGATCGTGCTGAGTCGGTCGTCGCTGGCTCGGAGCTCACCGGTGGTCCTGTTCGCAAGGGCGGCCACCCCGAAGCGCTCGAGAATGCGGCTGGCCATCTGAGGGGGTGTGAGCCCGAGCGATTGCTTGCTCTGCTCAGGGCTGGCGTGGTCGACGAGCAGATCCGGAATACCCAGTCGCAGGACGGGAACCAGCACGTCGTGGTCGTTGAGGGCTTCGACGACGGCGGCGCCGAAGCCGCCGGGCAGGGCTCCTTCCTCAAAGGTGACGACCCGGCCGATACGCCGGGCCATCGGCACGATCAGGGCCTCATCAAGGGGGCGAAGGAAACGGGCATTGATGACGGCGGCCCGCACGCCCTGTTCCTGAAGCAGACCAGCGGTGGCCATCGCCGGGCCAACCATGGCGCCGTAGGCCACCAACAGCAGGTCATCGCCGTCGGCGAGCAGTTCACCGCGCCCGATCTGCAAAGGCTGCCAGCCTTCCTCCATCAGCGGAACGCCCTCGCCTTCGCCGCGCGGGATGCGGATGGCACAGGGGCCGGAATGGCCGATCGAGGTCACCAGCATCCGCTGCAGTTCGGCCTCATCCTTCGGGGCCATGACGGTGAAGTTGGGAACCGCCCGCAGGTAGCTGATGTCGTACTGACCCTGATGGGTGGGGCCGTCGGCACCGACGATGCCGGCCCGGTCCAACACGAAGGTGACCGGCAGGTTCTGGATGCCGACGTCATGGATCAGCTGGTCGTAGGCGCG
>JBMSXZ010000055.1:0-15395 GCA_049426205.1 Cyanobium sp. | reverse complement strand
TCTTCTTGTACCAGTCGAGGATGCGCCCCACGAAGGGGGAGATCAGGGTCACGCCGGCCTCAGCACAGGCCACCGCCTGGGCAAACCCAAACAGGAGCGTGAGGTTGCAGTGGATGCCCTCGCGCTCCAGCTGCTCGGCGGCGCGAATCCCCTCCCAGGTGGAGGCGATCTTGATCAGCACCCGCTCGGGGCCGATGCCGGCCTGGGCGTAGAGACCGATCAGCTTGCGGGCCTTGGCCACCGTGGCCTCGGTGTCGTAGCTGAGGCGGGCATCGACCTCGGTGGAGACGCGGCCGGGCACGATCCGCAGGATCTCCCTGCCAAAGATCACGCTGATCTCATCGAGGGCTTCGCTCACCACCTCCGCCGCGCTGGCCTCAGGCCCGATCGCCTGGCGCGATTCGCGCAACGAGCGATCGATCAGCTCCTGGTAGGCGGGAATCTGGGCCGCCGCCAGGATCAGGGAGGGGTTGGTGGTGGCATCCCGTGGGGTGAACTGGCGGATCGCCTCGATGTCGCCGGTGTCGGCCACAACGACCGTGATCGCGGCCAGTTGGTCGAGCAGGTTGGCCATGGTTCGCTTCGCTCCGGGCAGGGACTCCTTGATGGGCAAGGTAGCCAGCGTCGCCGGGGCAGCCCAGGCCCTCAGGGGGCAGGTGCTGGTTTCGCCATGGCCGCCAGGGGCCGGCTCGGTGGGATCTGCTGCAGCACCAGCAGCGCCTCAACGATCTGCCGTGCCACAGGCACGGCAACGGTGGCGCCGTAGGCATTGCCCCCCTGGGGTTCATCGACCACCACCAGAACCACATAGCGAGGGTCCTCGATCGGCAGCACCGCCACGAAGCTGCAGATCCGCGCCCCCGGGATGTAGACGCCGTTATGGGCCTTCTGGGCGGTGCCGGTTTTGCCGCCGATCCGGTAGCCGGGGATCTGCAGCCCCTTGCCGCTGCCCTTCTGGACCACCGTCTCCATCCAATCGATCACCGTGCGGGTGACCTTCGGATCGAGAAGCTGGACGCCGGTTGGGGTGCCCTTGCTGGCCAGGGCATCCCCGGACCGCAGGCCGCGGGTGATGTGGGGGCTCACCAGTCGGCCACCGTTCGCCAGCATGGCGTGGAGCTGGAGAAGCTTCAGGGGCGTGAGCGAGAAGCCCTGGCCGAAGGCGGCGGTGGCGGGCTCGATCGCACCGGCGGTGAAATCGGTGCGACTCTTGAGCTGTCCCGCCACGGCACCGGGAAGATCGGTGTCGGGCACCGCATCGATGCCAAGGGTGTGCAGCCAGCGCCAGTAGCGGTCGCGGTTCATCTGGGCCATGGCCTGCACCATGGCCACGTTGCTGGACACCTGCAGGATCGTGGGGAAATCAATGCGGCCATGGCCGCTGCGGTCGGCATTGAAAATCGGCCATCCACCGATTGTCAGCTGGCCGCTGTCGTAGACCGTGCCGTGGGGATCGATCACCTTCTCCTGCAAGGCCAGGGCGAGGTTGATCGGCTTGAAGGTGGAACCGGGTTCGTAGAGGTCCTGCACGGACCATTCACGGAACAGACCCGGGTCGAACTTCCAGTAGGTGTTCGGGTCGTAGGTGGGCGTGGAAGCCAGGGCCAGCAATTCGCCATTGCGGGCATCGATCACCAGGGCCGCCCCCCGCTTGGCATGCCACTGCTTGACCTGCTTGGCCAGGGCCTGTTGGGCCACCTGCTGCAGCCGGGCATCGAGGGTGAGCTGCAGGCGCAGGTCGTCGCCGTAGAGGGAGCCCGGTCTGAGGCCATCGGGAAGGGGGGTGCCGTCGGCACCCTGGCGCAGGCTGAACGGTGTTTCCTGACGGCGCAGATCCCGGTCGCGGCTCTGTTCCAGTCCGGCCTGGGGTTGGCGTTCAAGGTTGAGAAAGCCGACCACATTGGCGAACAGGCCGCCCTGGGGATAAATGCGCTGGGGATAGGGATCAAGGTCGAGGCCGCTGATACCCAGCCTGCGAACCTGGGCGGCGGTTTCTGGATCGAGATTGGTGGCCAGCCGCACGCCGCTTTTGTGGTTGCCGAGCGCGCGCCGCAGGGTGTCGGCCGGCTGGGCCAGCACCACGGACAGGGCCTTGGCCACATCGGCGGGAGGCCGGATCAGCTTGGGGGGATCTTTGGGGAAATTGAAATACTGCGGGTGGGCCCACAGGGTGAAGCGCTCCTCATCGATTGCCACCAGTCGGCCCATGCGATCGACCACCGTGCGCCGTTCGCCGAGGGGATCGATCTTCTGGGTCTGGTGGGAGCGGGCCTTGGCCTGCAGCTGAGCCCCCTCGACCAGCTGCAGCCAGGCAAGCCGTCCCCCCAGACCAACAAGGGCAGCGCAGAGCAGCAGATAGACCGCGACCATCCGCCGCGGTGAGGATCCCTGGAGATCAGCGACGTTTCGATGGCGTCCCGGCCGAGCCGGGGGGTCGCCACGCCGCAGGCGGTCGTGGGAGCCGCTGGCGGCCGGCGGATGGCGGCGGGTGGCGGCGCGTGTCATCAGTAGCCGGCTGGCATGGGCTGCCGGGGCAGGTTGGCCAGGATCGAGAGGCCGGAGACGGCCGGGGCCGGCTTGGGCGGGCCGATATGGATCAGCTTCTCGCTGCTGGTCGGCACCAGCTGGCCTGGACGGCGCACGGCACCGAGATGGTGTTGCTCCAGCAGGGCGGCGGATTCCTGCAGCTTCTGTTCGAGGCTGCGGGAGGCCTGAAGCTGGGCGTAGTTGTGGGAGAACACGCTCTGCCAGTGCTGGCTGAGGGCGCTCAATCCGAGCAGGGAGAGGCCCAGGCCCGCCAGGATTCCGGTGCTCGCCCGGTGCAGGCCGGCCAGCAGCGGGGAATGGCGCTCCACCCGTCGGGCCGAGAGCGAACCCTGAACGAGCTGAAGCGGACGGCGGCGCGAGACCCGGGGGGAAGCGGCACCATCGGGGCGATGGACGCTCGGGCGCAGGGGCGCGGTGGAGGGGGTGGCGACCAAAGCTGCCGTGGAAGTGCTGCGCAAGTGAACCACCCCGGAGGCTCCCCAGCAACCGTGAGCAGCCTGCTCTGTCAGGCGGCCAGCAACAGCAGGTTGGCGAAGGTGAGGCCATTCCAGAGGGCGTGCATCAGCACCGAGGTGGCCAGACGGCCACTGCGCAGCCGCAGCCACCCCAGGCCGCACCCCAGCAGAAACAGCGGAACCAGCTCCGTGAGGCTCAGGTGAGCGGCGGCGAACAGCGCCGCACTGAGCACCACGGCGACACGGGCCCCGAGCCGCAGGCCCAGGGCGGGCAGCAGCACCCCCCGGAACAGGGTCTCCTCGAACAGAGGTGCCAGCACGATCGCGGTGCAGGCGAAACAGGCCAGGGCGAAGGGATCGCTGCCGGTGAGAACCAGATCCAGCATCGGGTTGCTGCCCCCCGGGTTGCGCCAGAGGGTGTCGATCAGCCAACCGCTCAGGGCCACCGGCGGCATCACCAGCAGCACCATCGCCACGGCCTCGCGCAGGCAGCGGAGCAGGGGCCGCCAGCGCCACTGCAACCACCCATCGGTCGGCCTCCCCTCAACGGGCAGCTGGCGGTAGAGAAACAACAGCGGGGCTGGACTCAGGGCGGCGTACAGGATCAGGACCTGCAGGCCCTGGACCCTGGCCGGCTCGGCGAACAGCCGCTGCAAGAGGTGCTGCAGCGGCTGATGGAGCAGCTGGGGCAGCAACACCTCGCCGACGAGCACGAAGCCTCCGGCGATCAGCAGCGTGATGTCCACCATCGAGAGCGGTGGACCGACCAGGGGCGGGGGGCTGGACCGCCGGCCATTGACCTGCAGCCAGAGCTCGCGAATCAGCAGGCCAACCCCCAGGAGCAGCATCAGGGCAGGCAGCACCTGGATGCCGAGCAGCTGGAGCAGCAGCAGCGGTCCACGCTGGGCGGCCGGGCAGCTGGGCTCCGGACCGCCGAGCTGTTCACAGCTCAACTGGGCCAGCAGGGGATGATGCTGCCATGACCGCATCAGCTCCTGCTGGCGGGCCACGGGCAGCCTTTGCTCACCCAGCAAGGCCTCGAGCAGCGGCCGCCGCTCGGCCGCCACCATCGGCACCAGATCCCGGATCGGTTGATCGCCTTCGGATCGGGAGACACCGCGCCGGAGCAGGGCGAGTTCGAGGCGCTCAGCGGCCGGAACTGGCGTGGGGGCGGTGCTGATCCTGGTTTCCAGGGTGGTCGCCAGCCGTCCCCTTGGATCCTCCCCAAGCAGCAGCTCGGCGATCGGCCTGGGCAGGGTGCCATCGGCCATGGCAGAGAGTTCGAGCTGGCGCAGCTCCAGGTCATTGCTGACCGAAGGCAGCTCCAGGCTGCCGGCCAGCCCCTGGAACCACAGCAGGGCCGTGAGCGCCAGACAGAGGAGAGCCAGGAGCACCTTCCAGGTCGGTTCGCTGCCGGTTCCCGCGGAAGGGGACGGCCGGGAAGGGAGGGACTTCAACCGCTGGGCCTCGGTGCTGTTGCTGGCAGCGCATTCTGTCGCCTGGCGCACGGCCGCCGCCTCACGGCCCAGCCCCCTGCAGCTGCTCCCATACGATGGAAGGCCCTGCAGCGCCTGGTCTGTGCCCCTTCGGATCGTGCTGGTGCGCCATGGCCTGAGCAGCTTCAACCTCGAGGAGCGCATCCAGGGCCGCGACGATCTCTCCCGACTCAGTGACGACGGCGTTGAACAGGCCCGTCGCGTCGGGGAGGCCCTGGCGCCCCTCGCCCTCGCGGCCGTGTACTGCTCCCCGTTGCAACGGGCCCGGGAGACGACCAACCAGGTGCTGGCGGTGCACGGAGCGGTCTGCGAGCCGCAGCTCAGCGACGACCTGCTGGAGATCGATCTGGCGCCCTGGAGCGGTCTGCGGCGGCAGGACATCCGCGAACGGTTCCCCGACCAGGAGCAGCACTGGCGCCTGAGTCCGGACACCCTGGAGCTCGATCACCCCGACGGACACCGCTACCTCCCCCTGGTCGAGCTGATGGAGCAGGCCCGTCGCTTCAGCGATGACCTGATCAGCCGCCATGCCGCTGAGCTGGTTGCCACCACCACCTCCACGGTGCTGGTGGTGGCTCACAACGCGATCCTGCGCTGTCTGATCCTGCAGTTGCTGGGCCTGCCCGCCTCCGGCTTTCGGCGGCTGCGGTTGGAAAACGCCGCCATCTCGGTGCTCAATCTCGGCCGCGACGCCGATGGCGGCCTGGCGGTGCAGATCGAATCCCACAACGGCACCGCCCATCTCGGGCAGACCATGCCTGGGAAGGGGCCTGGGCCGCGGCTGCTGCTGGTACGCCATGGAGAGACCGACTGGAACCGCCAGGGACGCTTTCAAGGACAGATCGATATCCCCCTGAACGCCAACGGCCGGGCCCAGGCCGCCGCTGCCCGTGACGTGCTGGCCGAGGTGCCGCTCCAGCGGGCCTACACCAGCCCGATGGCGCGGCCGCGCCAGACCGCCGAGCTGATCCTGGCCGCCCATGCCGGGGTCCCCCTGACCAGCTGCAGCGGACTGGCGGAGATCGGCCACGGTCTCTGGGAGGGGCGCCTGGAATCGGAGATCGCCGAGGGTTGGCCGGAGCTGCTCCACGCCTGGAAGGTGGCTCCCGAGACCGTGACGATGCCCGGCGGTGAAACGATCCAGCAGGTCTGGGAGCGATCCATGGCCTGCTGGAACAGGATCGTGGCGGGGCTTGACCCCAGCGAGACGGCGTTGGTGGTGGCCCACGATGCCGTCAACAAAGCCATCCTCTGCGCCCTGCTCGGCCTTGGCCCGGAGGCCATCTGGTCGATCAAGCAGGGCAACGGCGGGGTCACGGTCATCGACTACCCCGGGGGCGCCGGCACAGCACCGGTGGTCAGCTGTCTCAACCTCACCGCCCACCTGGGGGGGGTGATCGATCGCACCGCCGCCGGTGCCCTCTGAGCTCCCCGATGCCCCCGGCCACCCTGCTGCTGCGTCAGGTGAACCTGCTGGAGGGGCCTGAGCAACCGCCCCGGATCAGCGATGTGCTTCTGCGCGGCAACCGCCTGATTGCCCTCGATGCCGGCGTGGGTTCCAGCGGTGAAGCCCTGGTCGATGGGGTGATCGATGCCTCGCCCCTGTGGCTGGGCCCTGCCCTGGTCGACCCCCACAGCGTGCTGCGGGAACCGCTCCAGGGCCGGGATGAGACCCTCGACAGCCTGGCGGCGGCGGCCCGGGCCGGCGGCTACGGCACCGTGGCCCTCCTGCCCTGGGCCCGCCGCTGGCGGGACCGCCCGGAGGCCTTGGAGCTGCGCTGGTCCGCCCCCCAGCGGCTGCTGCTCTGGGGGGCCTTCAGCGTGGCTGGCGACGACCAGGAGCTTGCCCCCCACGCCGACCAGCTGGACGCTGGAGCCTGCGGACTTGCCGCCGGAGCGGCCCTGCCGCCGCTGGCGCTGTTGGAGCGCGGCCTGCGTCTCGCCGAGATGGGCAGCAGCCCGGTGCTGGTGGCTCCCCGGGATCCGAGCCTCAGTCGCGACGGCTTCGTTCGCGAATGCGTGGAAGCCCTGCGCTCGGGCTGGCCGGTGGACCCCCCCCTAAGCGAGGTGTTGCCGCTGCAAGCTTTGCTCAGCCTCAGCGCCGCCCTGCCGATGGCGCCACTGCGGCTGATGAACCTCTCCACCACCGAAGCGGTGGCCCTGCTGCGGGGGGTGGACCAGCCGCCGCCGGCAAGCGTCAGCTGGTGGCATCTGCTTGCCGATTGCGGCCGGCTCGATCCCGATGCCGAGGGATGGCGGCTGATCCCCTCCCTGGGCGGTCCCGGCGACAGGGAGGCCCTGATCGATGCCCTGGCCGAGGGGCTGATCACCGCCGTGGCGGTGCAGCATGAGGCCCTCGACGCGGAAGAGCGACTGCTGCCCCTCGACCAGCGCCGCCCGGGCATCGCCGGCCATGGGCTGGTGTTGCCCATGCTCTGGCAGGAGCTGGTCGTGGGCCGCGGCTGGTCCCCCGCCCTGCTCTGGCAAGCCCTCTGCTGGGGCCCCTGCCGCTTCCTCGGCCTGGAGCCCTCCCGGCTGGAGGCCGGAACGGACGACTGGATTCTGTTCGATCCCCAGTCAGCTGCCCAGCTGGGAGAGGGCGGCGATCCCTCCCTGGCGGCCAACCGACCCGACCCTGACGATCCGCGGCTTCGCGGCCGGGTGGTGGCAGCGGGCTTCAGCGAGCCGGAGCGTTGGGCGCTGGCAGCTGACCGAAGGCGTTGAAGGGGAAGAAGCGGAAGAAGGCCCGGCCGATGATCTCGTTACGGGGCAGAAAAGGACCACCCGGCCAGAAGCGGCCATCCCAGGAATTGGCCCTGTTGTCGCCGAGCACCACCACGTGTCCCGGAGGCACCATCACGTTGAGCGGCCGGCAAGGACCCATCCCCCGGGCGTCAACAGGACAAAAATTGCGGACGTAGGGCTCCACGAGGGGACGGCCATCAATCGTGACCCGGCCGCGGGGATCGACCACCAGGCGCTCTCCAGGCAATCCGATCACCCGTTTGATGAAGGCGTCGCAAGCAGGTTGCTGCAGGCCTGGAATCGAGCCGATCAGCGGCAGATTCACCAGCAGGCATTGCAGGGGACCGGGCTCCCCGTACTGGGTGCGGAGCACCGGATCGAAGTGGTGAGGAGCATGGAAGACCACGATCTCGCCGCGGCGAGGGGCGCGGCTGCGGTAGCTCAGCTTCTCAACCAGCAGGCGGTCCTGCAGCTGCAGGCCGGGCAGCATCGAACCGGAGGGAATGTAGCGGGCCTCCACCAGAAACTGGCGAATGCCGAGGGCGATGGCCAGGGTGATCAGAACGCTGCGCCAGAACTCCCAGGGGTTGTCCTCCACGGAGCGACTCCGGATCGGCCGGGTGGTGGCCACGGCGATCGCTTCGGCGCGGGGGGCAGGACCTCCAGGCGTTGCCTCTGCCTGGGGATCGGCCCGGTTCGACTCCGGCGTGACATCGTCCCTGTTGGAGCTGGAGTCGCCGCTGCGATGGGCGGATGCGGCGCTGGACGAGTCGGTGGAGCTCAAGGAATCCTTGGCCGGTGACGGTTGCCAGGCAGATTAGACGGACCCCTGGGGGATCCGATCCCGATGGCCCGGCCTCGCTGGTACGCCAGATCCTCCCCCGTGGGCAGTCGCCTCGGCCGCCATTGGGATCGCTTCGTCGCCCTCTGGGCCGCTCTCAACCTGCTGCTGGTGATCTTCGACATCACCTACCTGCCCCTGCGCTCCTTCTGGCTGCAACGGAATCTCTATCCAATTCCCTCGGTGCCGCTGGCCCTGCCCCTCCGCGCCCTCCCGGACATCACCCCCTGGGTGGATCCGATCAAAGGGATCGAACCGCATCGGGAGACCAGCGCCTATCTGCGACTGTTCGACCAGCTGGATGCCGCCATGGCCCAGGGCGGCGGCGGCGCTGCAACCCCGACCGCGGCACAGCAGCTGCTGCTCCGCCGCCAGGTGGAAGCCACGGTGCAGCTGATTGACACCAACCCGTTCGAGGCCTCAGGGGCGACCTCCACTCTGGAGAAGATCAAGGGCAGGCTGCAGCGCCGCGCCGATCGGGACTCGGCCAAGCAGGCTGCCGCCCTGCTGCTCAGCCCCGCCTGGCTGAGCCGCCACCCCTGGTCGGAGGAGACTCGCTTCTGGCGCACCCAGGTGCTGCCGCTGGTGGCGACCAACTACTGGCGTTCGTTCGACCAGAACGGCCGCCCCACCGACCATGTCTGGCGCTACGACCTGCTGCTGTTCCAGAGCGTCTTTGCCCTCGACATCCTGTTGCGGGCCGTGCGGATGCGCCGGCGGTTGCCGGGTCTGCGCTGGCGGGAAGCGCTGCTGCGGCGCTGGATCGATCTGCCGCTGCTGCTCCCCTTCTGGCGCATCCTGAGATTGGGCCCCGTGCTGGAGCGCCTGCAGACCAGTGGCTTGATCAGCATCGAGCCGCTGCGGGCAGTGGTCAGCCGCGGAGTGGTGGCCCTGCTGGCGATCGAGCTGTTCGAGGTGCTCGCCCTGCAGCTTCTTGATGGCCTGCAGCAGCTGGTGCGCTCGCGACGCTGGCCGCAGCGGCTGCGCAGCCTGCGCAGCCATCAGACCGTGACCAGCCATCAACAGCGGGAGCTGGTGGAGCTGATGCGCATCTGGGCCCCTCTGCTCCTGGCTCGGGTCGCGCCGCGGCTGGCGCCTGAGCTCGAGGGCGTGCTGGGCCATGCCCTGCAACAGAGCCTGCAGTCGACGATGGTGCCGCCGCCCCTGCGCCAGCTCCAACCCCTGCTCGGGGTGGAGAAGGGGATCAGCCGCCAGCTGGCCGCGGGGGTGGTGGACAGCCTCCTCGATCTGACCCGCAGCACCGGCAACCGGCTGGGCCGTCGCGATGATGAACAGCTGGAGCTGCTGCAGCGCGTCGTTGACCGCTTCTGGGAGGAGCTGGCCAGCGCCCTGGAATCGGGTCCGGCGCTGCAGAGCTCCCAGGATCTGCTCTGCGCCCTGATCGAGCAGGTGAAGCGCACCTACCTGGGCCAGCTCAGCCGGGCCGGCGTCGGCGGTCTGATCGAGGAACTCGATCAGCTGATGATCGGCCAACCGCTGGGCAGCCAGGAGCGGGGGCTGGGAAGCGGCGGCGGTTGGAACGGCCCCCCGGTCAGCGGGGCTGCGGCGGAGGAAACAGGGGCTCCCACACCTCCGGCCGGAACCCCGTGAGGATCGTGCCGTCGGACAGGACCAGGAAAGGACGCTTGATCAGGCGACCATCGGCAGCCAAAGCCTCAAGGATCTGAGCGTCGGTCATGGCACGGACCCGCTCGGCACCGAGTGCCCGGTAGCTGGCGCCACTGGTGTTGAGCAGAGGTCGGCGGTCGCCAAACTGGCGAAGGGCCTCGGCCAACTCCCCAGAGCTTGGGGGTTGGAGAGTGATATCAATCAGCCGCGGTTGTACGCCACGACCCTGAAGCCAGGCAAGGGCCTTGCGGCAGGTTCCGCAAGGCCCGTAGCTGTAAATCAGGGGAGTGGTCAAAACCGGCACTGCCGAAAGGGTTGGGTCTGGGCTGAAATTCAGCGGCCAACCAGGGCCTTGAGGGCACCGACCAGGCTGTTGGAGCCCTTGCCCACGCCCTCACTGGGGCGGGTGCGAACGGTGACATCACCGTTGACCGTGGTGCGGCAGCTGAGGCGATAGCTGGCCGGGCGATCGGCCAGGTAAACCTCCTCAACGTCGCTGCGGGGCGAGAGGTTGCGGGCCCCCTCCAGCACCTCCATCACGCAGGTGCCGCACTGGCCGAGGCCACCGCAGTTGTTGAGGTTGTTGAGACCTTTGTAGGGATTGATGCCCGCATCCAGGGCAGCCTTGCGCAGGTTGGCACCCTCGATGCACCCCACCTGCTGGCCTTCCTGCTCGAAACGGATGGTGGGCACGGTCGCTCTGGGGTGTCGGCGTCGACCAACTTAAGGCACGTCAGCCACCTGTCCGCCGCCGCCGCGGACGGATGCAAAGGTTGGACGCATGGCCTGAACCCTTGACCTGAACCCATGGCCTGAACCCATGGCTGGGGTGGATGAGCAGCCGGGGTTGGCCCGCGGCCGCTGGCCCGGACCGGCCGCTGGCCCTCAGGGTCGGGCTGGGCCCGGCACTGCCTAGGTTGGGATGGTACGGATGCGACGGGGAGTCGGTGCAGGGGAGCAGCTCCGCAGGATCGGCGCCAGAGCCTCCGCTCGGGGCGTCGCCATTGGCCCCCGAAGGGGTTCTGCAGGCCAGCGTTGAGCCTGGGGAAGAGAGCTATGACCGGATCGTGCCCTGTCTGATTCCGGGCTATTCGAGCCTGGCTCGCCTGGCTGTGGCGCTGCTGGCGGCCTCACCCCTGGGCGCTCCAACGGGGGCGGAGCTGCTGGTTGCCGGCTGCGGCAGCGGCACCGAGTTGCTCGAGGCCCGTGCCCAGCGCCCCGACTGGCAGCTCACCGGGCTGGATCCGGCCCCCGCCATGCTCGATCTGGCCCGCCGCCGGCTGGGCCCCGGCGCTGCCATCCATTGGCACCAGGGCACGGTGGAGGGGTTGGAGGGCACGGCCCGGTTTGATGGGGCCCTGGCGGTGCTGGTGCTGCAGTCCCTCGCCGATGACGGCAGCAAGCTTGCCTTCCTCAGTGCCATGGCACGCCTGCTCAAACCTGGAGGTCAGGTGGTGCTGGTCGATCTGATGCAAGCGGAGCGCTCGCCGCTGCAGGACCAGTTGCGGCAGGCCCGGCGCGGCTTTCAGCGGGCCAGCGGCTTGTCGATTCTCGATCCCGCCCTGCAGGCCGGAACCGTGACCGGGCAGACGGTGGCCGCCCTCACCGAGGGGCTTCACCCGATCGGGCTGTCCCGACTCACCGCCCTGGTGGCCGCGGCGGGCTTTCTCGATCCGGCTCCGGTCTTCCAGGCGCTGGATGTGGAGGGATTTCTGCTGCAGCGATGCCGGTAACGGCCAGGTCGCGGCTCGGCTGAACCGAATCCGATCAAGGCAGGGCTCGGAGGCTGGTGACGTCCTGCGAACTTGCGGAACCAGGCCCCTGGGCTGGAGGCTGGGGGGTACCTGGGTGGAAGGCACCGGGGAGTGTCGCTGCCGATCCTGACGCCCCAAGCCTGAGCGCTGGACCCCTGTCCAGCAGAACGCTGCCGATGGGAATCACCAGGCTCAACAGGGCGATGCTGCCTCCGGCCAACCAGCCGAGGCTCTCGCCAAGTTCGGGTGCCAGATCCAGGTCAGGCCGACGCGGGGCTGGTTCGTCTCCGTCAGGGAGCCTGACGCCCCGGCTCGACGAGGAACGTAAGGGGTGGGGACTGGGGGGTTCCCCTTCGTCCTCTCCCTGGGGAGCCTGGGCCGCACCAGCTGGGGACAAGGCTGGAGCTGCGGAGCTGCCGAGGGTTGGGGCTTGGGATGGCGCTGTGGACTGGGCCAGGGGAGGAGAAACGGGGGCCAGGGTGCGGAAGCATGGGCGGTCCGCGGGTGGAATCTCGGAGGGATGCCACCGGAACTGGGGGGTGAGGTGGAGGAACCACCGCAACGAGACCAGTTTCCGGGGCAAGCCTAGCGGGGGCAGCCTGCTCAGGGAGCAGGAAGATCACCGAACTGGTCCGGGCTGGTCAGGCCGCCGGCCTTGAATGGTTCTGGGATCGATGGGCGGCCAGATTGGCAGGACCCTGCTCGATCTTTTCGAGGTGAAGCCGGATCGAGCGGATCTCCTCAAGAATGGCTCCCAGCAGCTGCTGAGTGGCTGTGGATGGCGCATTGAGCACCTCCACGGTGACCTCCTTGATCCGGAGCACGTCCCGGGCAAAGCGGGCAACCTCGTTGGGATGAAACAACAAGGGCTCTTTCTGATCGCTTCGGTACTCGGGGTTGAGCTTGCGGGGATTGAAAGGAGGATTGAGCTGGCGGGGGTCGGTGTTGGTGTAGCGATACACCGACGCCCGCGAGCGGTTGAGCGACTTCTGCACATCATCGATGCCGATCAGGCCATCGGCGCTGTTGGGGGGCGCCGTCGGATCGGTGGCCTGTTGTTCAGAGGGGAGGCCCCCCTCCAAAAGCCATGGGGCGGAATTACCGTTCGGGCCGGAGGGAGAACTGCCCTGCTGACCATGGACCTGCTCATGACCGGCACCTGTCTGGGGAGAACCGGACGGTTGACCGGGCTTTGCAAACATGTTCGGAGCTGCGCGGTCCAACCTGAATCGGGAACTTAGCAGAGGTTCCCCATTCAGACCAGAACCCGCCGAACCAGGGGCGGTAGCTGTGAGCGGGCGGAGACCGATGGGGGCTGGTGTTATGGTCCGCCCTCAGCGACTCCCTCCACCCATGCGCGTCTCCCGCCTGCTGCTGGTGACGCTGCGGGATGATCCGGCCGAGGCTGAGATCGCATCCCACAAGCTTTTGCTCAGGGCTGGTTACATCCGTCGGGTTGCCTCCGGCATCTACGCCTATCTGCCGCTGCTCTGGCGCGTGCTGCAAAAGATCTCCGCCATTGTGCGTGAGGAGATGGATGGCAGTGGAGCACTGGAAACCCTGCTCCCCCAGCTCCAGCCTGCCGAGCTCTGGCAGCGCAGTGGCCGTTGGGCTGGCTATACGGCTGGGGAGGGCATCATGTTTCACCTCCACGACCGCCAGGGTCGCGAACTGGGTCTGGGCCCGACCCATGAAGAGGTGGTGACCGCGCTGGCGGCAGATCTGCTGCGCTCCTACCGTCAATTGCCCGTTAATCTCTATCAGATTCAGACCAAGTTCCGCGATGAGATTAGGCCGCGTTTCGGTCTGATGCGCGGGCGTGAGTTCATTATGAAGGATGCCTATTCCTTCCATGTCAACGAAGACTGTCTCCGCCAGACTTATGCGGCCATGGATGGAGCTTACCGTCGTATCTTCCAGCGCTGCGGTCTGCGCGTCGTTGCCGTTGAGGCCGACAGCGGCGCCATCGGCGGCTCCGCCAGCCAGGAGTTCATGGTCACCGCCGAGGCCGGTGAGGACCTGATCCTGACAAGCTCCGACGGCCAATACGCCGCCAACCAGGAACGGGCCGTGTCGCTGCCACCTCCAGCCCTTCCTCTTCCGGGTGGTGAGCGATCCGCAGGTGCCGGTGAGCCCCTGGCCACCCCTGAGGCCACCACGATCGAGCAGCTGGCCAGCGGCCACGGGTTCGATCCCACCCAGGTGGTGAAGGTGCTGCTGTTGCTGGCCCGCTTCGAGGACGGTCTGCGCCAGCCCCTGCTGATCAGCCTGCGGGGGGATCAGCAGCTCAATGAGGTCAAGCTGGTCAACGCTCTCGCGACCCGGCTTGGAGCGTCCCATGGAACGGTGCTCGGGATCGAGCCACTGAGCGTCGAGCTCGCCCGTGAACTCAGGCTTCGGGATGACCTGACGATCGACCTGGCCTCCCTGCCCATGGGCTACCTGGGCCCCGATCTGGAAGATGCGGGGCTGGTCGACCGCCAGGGCCAGGCCGCGGCGTCCCCTGACCGCAGCTCGGAGCCCAAGGCTCGTCTGGCCGCCTCCATGCTTCGCCTCACCGACACCACCGCCGCCGAACTGCCTTCCTTTGTGTGCGGTGCCAATCAGGCCGGCCATCACCGGGTCGGAGCCAGCTGGAAGGGGCTGGGCCTGGATCCGCAGGTGGTTGACCTACGGGCCTCCCAGGCAGGGGACCGCTGCCTCCACGATCCGTCCCAGACCCTCAGCGCCGTGCGAGGCATCGAGGTGGGTCACATCTTTCAGCTGGGGCGGAAGTACGCGGCCGCCCTCGACGCCCGCTACACCAGTGAGGCCGGCCAGGAGGAGACCCTCTGGATGGGCTGCTACGGCATCGGCGTTTCCCGTCTGGCCCAGGCGGCGATCGAGCAGAACCACGACGCCTCCGGGCTGAACTGGCCGGTGGCGATCGCCCCGTTCGAGGCGATCGTCGTCAGCGCCAGCGCCCAGGATCCCCAGCAGGTGAGTCTGGCTGAGGAGGCCTACGACCGGCTCCGGCAAGCGGGCATCGACGCGCTCCTCGACGACCGCGATGAGCGGGCCGGCGTCAAGTTCAAGGATGCCGATCTCATCGGCATTCCCTGGCGGCTGGTGGTGGGCCGCGGGGCCGCCCGCGGCGAGGTGGAGCTGGTGTGTCGCGCCGATGGCCAGCGCCGCGACCTACCCCTCGATCAGGCCCTCGACGCCCTGATCACCGCCATCACCGCCGCCCGCCGCGGGCTCGAGTCAGCCGTCTGAACCCCAAGCAGGGCAGTCTCCCCCAGGTCGGCTCACCGCCAGCCCTGGCCCACGGGGTAGCGCCCCGTAGGATCGTGGTTTCCGCCGCTGCGCCCATGGCCGCTTTCCTGTCCCGCACGTTCGGTCGGGTTCGGTCACTGGCGGCTGGAGCCCGCCGTTGCGGTCTGCCGGGCCTGCTGGCGATTGGCCTCTGCCTGTGCCTCGGGCTCACCGCCTGCTCGGGTGCCAGCGGCGGGCTGAGCGGCAACTACGTCGACGACACCGTGCAGGTGGCCGACAGCCTGCTGAGCATCATCGCCATCCCCCAGGACGACCCTGGGCATGCCGATGCAGAGGCGAAGGCCCGTGACCTGATCAACTCCTACATGGCCCGCTACAGGCCCCGGCGCGATGTGAACGGTCTGGCCTCGTTCACCACGATGCAGACCGCCCTCAACTCCCTCGCCGGTCACTACGCCAACTACGCCAATCGCCCCCTGCCGGAGACCCTGCGCGACCGGCTGGAGAAGGAGCTGCGCCGGGCTGAGACCGGGGTGGTGCGCGGCAGTTGAAGACCCGCCCCTTCACTTTGACGGAAGGGCCCCTGGTCTGAGAGTCTTAACCCTTGTGCTTTCTAGCGGCTGCGGGCCGCCGTCTCTTTGGCCAACGTTGTCGTCATCGGTGCGCAGTGGGG
>JBMSXZ010000054.1:0-15461 GCA_049426205.1 Cyanobium sp. | reverse complement strand
ATCGATCTGGGTGTCATCCACCGCCGGGATGTCCTGCCCCTGGATCTCCGCCAGGCATTCCTGCAGCATCTCCATGTAGAGATCGAAGCCGATCGCCTCCATCTGGCCGCTCTGCTCCACCCCGAGGAGGTTGCCCACACCCCGGATCTCCATGTCGCGCATGGCCAGCTGATAGCCACTGCCCAGCTGGGCGAACTCCTGGATGGCCCGCAGGCGTTGGCGCGCCGCCTCCGACAGGGAGGCCGCCCCCGGATAGAACAACCAGGCATGGGCCTGGATGCCGCTGCGGCCTACCCGGCCCCGCAGCTGATACAGCTGAGCCAGGCCGAACTTGTGGGCGTCTTCGATCAGGATCGTGTTGACGCGCGGGATGTCGAGGCCGCTCTCCACGATCGTGGTGCAGAGCATCAGGTCGGCTTCGCCGGCGTTGAAGGCCACCATGGCGCTCTCCAGTTCGCCCTCGGCCATCTGGCCATGGGCCACCAGCAGCCGCAGACCGGGAATCATCTGGCGCAGCCCCTCGGCCACCTCCTCGATGCCCTCCACCCGCGGCACCACATAGAAGATCTGACCGCCGCGATCCAGCTCCTGGCGGATGGCGCTGCGCACCGCTTCCTCATCGAGGGCGGCCAGGTGGGTCTTGATCGGACGGCGCAGCGGCGGCGGTGTGGTGATCAGGCTCATCTCCCGCACACCCGAGAGGCTCATGTAGAGCGTGCGCGGGATCGGCGTGGCTGAGAGGGTCAGCACGTCCACGTCCTTGCGCAGGGCCTTGATCTTTTCCTTCTGGTTCACACCGAAGCGCTGCTCTTCATCCACCACCAGCAGCCCCAGCTGCTTGAAGCTGGTCCCCTTGCCGAGCAGCTGGTGGGTGCCCACCACCACATCAACAGCCCCGGCCGCCAGCCCATCGAGGATGGTGCGGCGCTCGACGGCGGTGCGGAAGCGGTTGAGCAGCGCCACCTTGAGCGGGTAGGGCGCAAACCGCTCGCTCAGGGTGCGCCAGTGCTGCTGGGCCAGCACCGTGGTGGGCGCCAGCAGGGCCACCTGCTTGCCGGCGGTCACCGCCTTGAAGATGGCGCGGATCGCCACCTCGGTCTTGCCGAAGCCCACATCGCCGCAGACCAACCGGTCCATCGGCTGGGGCTTTTCCATGTCGCGCTTCACCTCCGCGATCGCCCGCACCTGATCGGGGGTGGGTTCATAGGGAAAGGAATCCTCCAGCTCGCTCTGCCAGGGGCCATCGGGGGGAAAGGCAAAGCCCGCCGCCTTGTGACGCTCCGCATAGAGCTTGACCAGATCAAGGGCCACCCTGGACACCGCCTTGCGGGCCCGCTCCTTGGCTTTGGTCCAGGCGCTGCCGCCCATGCGGCTCAATTCCGGTGGTTTTTCGCCGCTGGCCCGGTATCGGCCCAGGCTGCCCAGCTGGTCCGCCGCCACCCGCAGCAGGCCATCGGCGTACTGCACCACCAGGTAGTCGCGCGATTCACCGCTGATCGCCAGCTTCTCAAGCTTGAGGAAGCGGCCGATGCCGTGGTTGCGGTGCACCACGAAGTCGCCCGGCACCATCCGCAGCGGATCCACCGTGCGGCTGGCGGCCCGGCGGCGACGACGCACATAGCCCGTGGCCGCCAGGCTGTGCTGGCCGAAGAACTCCCGGTCGGTCAGCAGCACCAGCTTCCAGGCGGGCAGCTGCAGCCCCTCCAGCTCAGCGGTGCCGCGACTCTTGAGCGCCACCGGCGTGGTCTGGCCGATCAGCCGCTCGATCGCCGGAGTGTCCTGCGGGTTGGGCACGAAGCGGGCGATGCAGTCGTGCTCCTCCAGCAGCGCCACGGCCCGGCTGGGCTGGGCCGACACCAGCCAGACCCGGGCTCCTTCGGCCTGATATCCCTTGACCAGGGCCGCCAGGCGGCCGAAGGCGTTGGGGTGGGCCGGTACGGCGCGGCTGGCCAGATCGAAGCTGTTGGGGTGACGGTCGCTCTCCTGCAGTTCGGCCAGGTCGAAGCCCCGGAACGCCGCCAGGCCTGCCAAGGCCTCGGCCGGCGGGCGATGCAGGCTGGGGGGCAGCAGCGGATCCGGATCGGCGGCGCTGCCCGCAGCCGCCTCCGCAGACTCCTGGCCGAGCATCTGCAGCAGCTCGCGGTGGTGGCTGGCCGCGTGATCCGCCCACTGCTGGCCGTGCACCAGGCAGTGGCGCCGCTCCTCCAGGGCCACCAGGGTGGTGGCGGGCAGGTAATCGAGCAGGGAGGCCGGTTCCTCCCAGGCCAGGCCCAGCAGGCGACGCATCCCCTCGGGGGTGCCCCCCTCCAGCAGCTGCTCCAGGGCCTCCGGGCTGAGCAGCCGCTCCAGTCCATCGGGCATCGTCTGGCGCAGGGCCTCGGCAATCAGCGGGGCGTGGCTGGTGGGGGTGAGCCTGACGCGCTCGATCGGATCGAGGGAGCGCTGGCTGGCCGGATCGAATTCCCGCAGCTTCTCCAGCTCATCGCCGAACAGCTCCAGGCGCACCGGCAGCTCGGCACTGACCGGATACAGATCGATGATGTCGCCGCGCCGGCTCCAGGTGCCCTCCTGCTCGATCGTGGGCACGCGGCTGTAGTCCAGGCGGGCCAGGGTGGCGGCCAGCTCCTCGAGATCGATCGGATCGCCGCGACGCAGGGTGAGGCACTGGGCGGCCAGCGCCGCCGGCGGGGGCAGGTGGGGTTGGAGGGCCCTCTCGGTGGCCACGATCGCCATCCGGCGACCGCCGGCCTCCGGATCCAGCAGCTCGGCCAGCACCTGGAGCTGCCCCCAGGTGATCTCGCTGGTGGGGTCGAAGGGCTCGTAGGGGGAGCCCTCGCTGGTGGGGTAAAGCTGGCAGCTGTCCCAGCCCATCAGCTCCAGCAACGCGGCCCAGCGCCCCGCCTCCTCCAGGGTTGGCACCACCACCAGCAACGGCGCCTCGGCCAGCCCCGCCAGGGCACTGCTGATCAGGGCCCGTCCGGCCCGGCCCGCTCCGGCCAGGCGCAGCCGCTCAGGCCGCTCGCAGCGGGCCAGCACCTCCCGGCTGAGGGGCACCTGCTGCAGCTGGCGCACCAGGGGGGAGAGGGGCATGGGATCGGGCACCGGGACCGCGATCTTCGCAAGGGCAGGGCCGCTGGTGGGGCTGGCCCGGACCGCGGCCCGGCCCCGCGGGAGGGATCCAGCACCGCCTGAATCGACCCAGAGACCCGATCAGGTCACCATGCTGGAGGCAGCGACGCCCGAATTCGTGGTCCGCCCCCGTTGTTCCCTCTGCCGGGGTCGCCGCTCTCGCGTGGGGCGCGAGGGTCCCCCGTTCTGCCCCCGCTGCGGCCGTTCCCTGGAACCCCGGCACCACCATCGCCTGCAGGCCCTGGCCCTGCTCGTGGCGGCGGCGGCGGTGCTGGGCGCCGCCGTTCCCGACCTGCTCCAGGGCGCCGCCTCCCTGGCGGTGCGCCCGCCGCTGCTGTCGCTGGCGACGCTGGAGCGCTTCGCTCCGCCACCGGACCCCGAACGCCAGCCGCTGACCCTGCTGCGCGGCGATCTGCTCGACCGCCTGGCCGAAGGCGATCGCCAGTGGGAACCCAGCGTGGACCACCTGCCGGATGGCAGCACCCGCTACCGCTACCGGCGCCGCCCGGGCGAACCCGAGCTGAGCATCGCCCAATTAAGGAGACAGATCGAGAACCCCAGGACCTTCGAGGCGGAGCGCGAATCGGTCGTCCGTCTGCTGCGCACCCTCCAGGCCGCCGGGGTGGAGCTGGTGCTGAGCCAGCCCCACAAGCGCGGTGCCGCCGCCGAGTGGGATCCGGCCCGCCGAACCCTGCGGATCGAAGCGAGCGTGCCCGAGAAGGGATCCCTGGATTTCGCCCGGGTTCTGAACCACGAAGCCATCCACGTGGCCCAGAGCTGTCGGGGCGGGGGGCTGCGGGCTGCTCCGGTCCCCCTGGGGGTGGCGCGTCAGCTGTCGGCGGCGAAGGCGCAGGAGCTGGCCAGCCCCATCTACGCCAGCGCCTCGCCCCTGGAAAGGGTGCTGGAGGCGGAGGCCTACGCCAACCAGGACAACCTGGACCTGGGGGATGCCCTGGTGCGGCGCCACTGCCGCCTGAGCGACTGAGACGCTCGGACGGCAGTGGCTGCTCCGCTCAGCCCTGGAGCGGCGTGTTGATGTGGCGGATCAGGTCAACGCATTTGCAGGAGTAGCCCCACTCGTTGTCGTACCAGGCCACCAGTTTCATGAAGGTGTCGGTGAGGGCGATGCCGGCCCCGGCATCAAAAATGGAGGTGCAGGATTCACCCAGAAAATCCGTGGAGACAACCTCTGCTTCGGTGTAACCGAGAATGCCCTGCATCGGCCCCTCGGCGGCGGCTTTCATCGCCGCCTTGACGGCCTCATAGCTGGTGGCTGTCTCGAGATTGACGGTCAGGTCCACCACCGACACATCGGGGGTCGGCACCCGGAAGGCCATGCCGGTGAGCTTGCCATTGAGGGCAGGGATCACCTTCCCCACCGCCTTGGCGGCACCGGTGGACGAAGGAATGATGTTCTGGGCAGCACCGCGTCCGCCGCGCCAGTCCTTCACCGAAGGACCATCCACGGTTTTCTGGGTGGCAGTGGTGGCATGCACGGTGGTCATCAGGCCGCTGGCAATGCCGAAGTTGTCATGAATCACCTTGGCCATCGGCGCCAGGCAGTTGGTGGTGCAGGAGGCGTTGGAGACGATGTCCTGACCCGCATAGCTGCTGTGGTTGACGCCCATCACGAACATCGGCGTGTCGTCCTTGGAGGGGGCGGAGATCACCACTTTGCGGGCGCCGGCTTGAATGTGCTGACGAGCGCTGTCATCGGTGAGGAAAAAGCCTGTCGATTCGAGCACCGTATCGACGCCAACATCACCCCAGCGCAGATCAGATGGATTGCGCTCAGCGCTGATCCGGATCGCACGGCCGTTGACAATCAGTTGGCCGTTCTCCACAGCCACCGACCCTTGGAAGCGGCCATGGGTGGAATCGTGGCAGAGCATGTAGGCGATATAGTCGACATCAATCAGATCGTTGATTGCCACCACTTCGATCTCCGGTATCGTCACCGCCCGGCGGAACACGAGGCGGCCGATCCGGCCGAAGCCATTGATGCCGATACGCAGGGGAGCGGCGCTGGTACCCATCGCAGGTCGCGGAATTGTTGTGGTGTCAGTGCCATCGTACTGAGCGGCCCAGTGGCGAAGCCCATCCGCAGCAGACCAACCCGATCGGGCGGCCAGGCCGGCGTTGCCGCCGCCGCGGCTGGCCGGGATGCTCTGGCCAGGGCTGATCGTGCCATCCCCAACCGCCGGGACACGGTGGTCGGAGCCCCCAGCCATTCAGCCTGGGGCTGAGAGCGGATCGGGTTGAGCGTCGGACGCGGCGATCAGCTCCGCTTCGAGAAGCAGGTTGCACTGCAGCAGTTGCTCGTCATTGAGCTGCTGACGGCTGCGGCCATCCAGATGGTCGGCGCTGAAGCGGCGAGCCCGCGCCTCATCCCAGCCGAGCTGGAGCAGCAGGGACTCGCTCTGCGCCATCAGGTCCCGCCGCCGCAGCGGCACGGCAGCCAGCAACGGATCCGCTCCTGCCTGAAGGTTGTCGAGCATCCGCAGGTAGGCCTGCAGATCGCTGTAACTGGTGATCCGCGAGCGGCTGGGGTGGCCGAACGCTCGCCGCAGGTACTCGGCCTCCTGATCACGGCTCCAGCCGATCCGCCGCAGCGACAGATCCAGCCGGGCGAGTTCGGCGCTCCAGTCGTCGGGGTCATCGGGGCGATCCCCCTGTGGCCCAAGCAGGGGTTCGGAGCTGCTACCGGCATCGCCGGTCCGCGCGCTTCCGGCCCCGGAGGTCCGCTCCCCTGCGGCGGTGCCCTCAGCCGCCGCCGCAGGGATGGTCGAAGCGGATCGAGCGGGCCCTGGGCCACCCACAACCCTCGCGCCGGCGCCAGGCTCGGCGGGTGGTGGGCCTGGAGCAGCCGCAGCGCCTCGATCGTCCTGGTCCAGCACCGGGCGGTCCTGCCCGGCAGGCCCGGCGGACACGATGGCCCCAGTGGAAGCTCTGGAGCTGAGGGCGCCGGACGGTCCCGCTGGCCACAGCCCTGCGGGCAGGGACACCGGTCCTGGGGCGGCGGCTGGATCGGCCGGGGGGGGGAGATCCGCGCCCAGGCGCTGACGCAGCCGCGCCAGGGCCCGGTCCTCGGCCGCTTCGGCATGGTCGGCCTCCCCGAGGGCACTGCCCAGAACCTGACCGGCCTGGATCGCCCGCACCTCCACCACCCGACGGCCGGCCTCGGCGTGCACCAGCCGCACCTCGAACTGCATCGATCCAGCCACGGAGCGCAACCTGACCCTAACTAGAGTGCAGTCACCCAATTTCCGACGCCGCTCCCACCGTGAGGGCCGGATCCCGCGCCCCCCGAACCTATGGAAGCGGAGTCACTCCCTTCATTGACCACCCTGGTCCAGGGGGCTGACCAGTGGGGAGAGGTCCTGCTGCTGCTGCCCCTGTTGGTGGCCCTCGAGGCGGTGCTCTCGGCCGACAACGCCATCGCCCTGGCGGCGATCTCCCGCCGGCTCCACGATCCGGTGCGCCAGGGCCAGGCCCTCAACCTGGCCCTCGGCCTGGCCCTGGTGCTGCGCCTCGGCCTGATCCTGGCGGCCCGCTGGGTGCTGCGCTTCTGGCCCCTGCAGCTCCTGGCGGCCACCTACCTGCTCTGGCTGTGCGGCTCCCAGCTGCTGGGTCGCCAGGCCGACCAGGACGACGGCGCTGCCACGGAGGGATCGGAGGCTTCCCCAGCGCAGGCCACAGCCCTGCTGCCGGTGGTCCTGACCCTCGGCCTCACCGATCTGGCGTTCTCCCTCGACAGTGTGGCGGCGGCCGTGGCCGTCACCGACCGGCTGCCCCTGGTGATGGCCGGTGGCGTGATCGGAGTGCTGGCGTTGCGGCTCACCGCTGGCCTGTTCATCCGCTGGCTTGATGTTTTCGTCCATCTCGAAACCGCCGGTTATCTGGCGGTGGGGTTGGTGGGCCTGCGGCTGCTGGTTCGCCTGCTGCTTCCCCAGCTGGAGGTGCCCGAATGGTCGATGCTGCTGGTTGTGGGTGCCCTGTTCGCCTGGGGCTTCTCGCGCCGCCGCAGCAGCCCCGAGGTGTCGCCCGAACCGGCCGGCAATGGAGGCCGCTGATGCGCGTGGAGCTGCGCGATCCCCTCAGCAAGGCCAGCCTCGCCCGGCTGGAGCTTGAGGATCCCAACGCCCTGCCCCAGCCGGGCCGCTGGTTCGTGGTCGAAGGCCGCAGCTACCTGGTGCTGCAGCGCTCCCATCGCTACAGCCTGCGCAACGGTCGCTATCAGCTCTGCGCCGTGGCCCTGGATGTGAAGGTCCAGGAGCGACCCGCCGATGCCAGACCGTTTCGCCACGGCTTTGTGATCGGCGATCCAGGCTGTCGCTTCAATGCCCTTTCCCCCCTGTTGCGCTGTGCGGTGCTCCCGGAGGGGCCCTGCGAGCGCTGCAGTGCCTATCGGCCCCGGGATGGCGGCCCGGTCGAGGGGGATGGGCGCTGAGCCGCTGCCTAGGGTGGGAGTCCGCGCCCCTGAGCCCGATCGCTTCCCCCGCTTCCGCCGCCTCCGTTCCCCAGCCCCGTCGCCGCTCCCCGGCCCAGACCGGCTCGGCCGCCCCTGCCGCGGTCGGGATCTCCGCCGGGGGCCGGGCCAGTGGCAACAGCGGCAGTGCTGGGGATCCCCCGCCGCAACGTCAAAACGAGCAGCGGGCCACCAGCACGCCCCAGGCGGCTGCCGGGCTTACGGCCCCGGCGGCTTCCCTGGCGGTCGAATTTTCAACCCTCGGCCTGTCCGAGCCCCTGCTCAAGGCGGTCGCCGCCAAGGGATATCGCACGCCCTCACCGATCCAGCGCCAGTGCATTCCCGCCGTGCTCGACGGTCACGATGTGATGGCCGCCGCCCAGACCGGCACCGGGAAGACCGCCGGTTTCACCCTGCCCCTGCTGGAGCGTCTGCGCCATGGCCCCCCCGCCCGCTCCGGGGAGGTGAGGGCTCTGGTGCTCACGCCCACCCGTGAGCTGGCCGCTCAGGTGGGGGAGAGCGTGGTGGCCTACGGCCGTTATCTCGACCTCCGGTCCGCCGTGATCTTCGGGGGGGTCAGCCCCAACCCCCAGATCGCCCGCCTGCGTCAGGGCATCGATGTGCTGGTGGCCACCCCCGGACGGCTGATGGATCTGCAGCAGCAGGGGGCGGTGCGGCTGGGGAAGGTCGAGATCCTGGTGCTCGATGAAGCCGACCGCATGCTCGACATGGGCTTCATCCGTGACATCCGTCGCATCCTTGCCCTGCTGCCGGAACGGCGCCAGAACCTGCTGTTCTCAGCCACCTTTTCCCTGGAGATCCGTCGCCTGGCCACGGGGCTGCTGCATCAGCCCGTGCAGTTGCAGGCCACCCCGGAAAACCAGGCGGCACCGCTGGTGGAACAGATCCTTCACCCCTGCGACATGGCGCGCAAGGGGGAGCTGCTCTCCCACCTGATCCGAAGCAACGACTGGCGCCAGGTGCTCGTGTTCTCCCGCACCAAGCACGGCGCCAACAAGGTGGCCGAACGCCTCGACCATGAGGGACTCTCCGCCGCCGCAATCCATGGCAACAAGAGTCAGGGGGCCCGCACCCGGGCGCTGGCCGGCTTCAAGAGTGGCGAGGTGCGGGTGTTGGTGGCCACCGACATCGCCGCCCGCGGCATCGACATCCAGCAGTTGCCGCATGTGGTGAATCTGGATCTGCCGAATGTGGCCGAGGATTATGTGCACCGCATCGGCCGCACCGGCCGCGCCGGTGAGAAGGGACACGCCATTTCCCTGGTGGCGGCGGAGGAGCATGAGCTGCTGCGGGCGATCGAGCGGCTGGTCGGCTCACCACTGCCACGCCAGGAGGTGCCCGGCTTCGAACCCACGGTGCTGAGCGCGCCGCCCCTGGATCTCAGCGGCGGCCGAGGGCGCCAGGGTGGACGGGGCCAGGGGGACAGGGCCCAGGGCCGTGGCCAGGGAGTACGGGGCGGCGGACCCGGCTCGGCGGCAGGGGCCACCGGCCAGCGGCGCGACAGGCCGCGCCGACGATCCTGAGACCTCTTTCACGGCCCGATGGTGATCCCCCAGCCCCGGCTCGCCATGGGCGCTGGGGCGACCCGAACCTGGAACGGCATCGGTTTTGACAGTGCGCCTGGGCCGCATCGCCTCAACTGGGTAGGTCCAGACCCCGACCATGCTCTACGAACCAGGCTCTCCAGAATGTCGCGTGCTGATCGCCTGCAAGGCTCAGATCGAGACCATGCTGCTTTCCCTCGAAAAAATCGACAACAGCCGTCACATCCGTGACCAGCTCGTTGCAGTCCACAACCAGCTTGAGGGGCTGCACGAACTCCATCGCCGTCAGCCCCAGAGCGCGGTGTCGATCAGTTGAGGTTGCCGCGCGGCACGCCGCTGCCGTCGCTTTGCTCAGGATGCGGGCGTCGCCATGGCGCCCCTCTTCAGCAAGCGGCGCTCCCAGGCCTGACAGAGGGCATAGGCACCGGCCAGGGTGGCGGCATGGAGCCGCTGCAACGGCGACTCGACATGGCTGACCACGTAGCGGCCGGAGGTTTCGCGGTAGATCACACAACCGGAACCAGTGGCGTTGACGAAAGAAAGACCGCTGCCCATGGTTCTGATTCCCAGACTTTTCCCTGTCTAAGACAAGCCGAAGAGAATCGCCTGTTGGTGTGTGAACACATCACACAACTCAATGTCAGATGCTGTGCGCCCGCGCCACTGACTTCCTGCTCCTAAACCTCCAGATTTTCTCCCGATTTAAGGGCCAGCTGTTGCAGCAGCGCTTGGCCTTCAGCTGGCCGGCGCCCCTCCAGCTGCGCCTGACGCAGCAACAGCGGGCAGCCTCCAGTCGCCACCACCACCCCCACCCCCTCCTCCAGGGCCAGCACGGTGCCCGCAGCGGCCGGCTGGGGCCCACCCCAGCGCTCGGCCAGTTGGGCGGCTTCCGGGCTGAGCTGGTCGCGCAACCGTTCCACCAGCGGTTCGCTCGCCAGGAGCCGCAGCCGCAGCCCCCGGTGCTGACACCAGGCGCCAGGGTGCAGGCCCATGATCCGGCGATGAATGGCCAGGGCGTTGGCGCCCCAGTCGATCCGGTAGTCGGCCTTGAGCAGGGGGCGGGCGTGGCTGACGCCCTCGCTTCCCTGGGGCCGCACCCCCAGACGCCCGAGTCGATCCGGTTCAGGGCCCGCCCCGACGGCGGCGATCCTGACCAGGGCCTCCGGCAGCAGCCTGGCGCTGAGTTCCGCCAGCCGGGAGCCCAGCTGGGTGGCGTTCTCGCTCAGGCCCACCGCCAGGCTCTCCTCCAGCAGCACGGGTCCGGTGTCGAGGCCTTCCTCCATCGCCATGATCCCCACCCCGGTCCGGGGGTCCCCCTCCAGCAGGCACCACTGGATCGGCGCGGCGCCCCGCCAGCGGGGCAGCAGCGACCCATGGGCGTTCCAGCAGCCCAGGGGCGGCTGCTGCAGGACCGCGGCGGGAAGGATCTGGCCAAAGGCCACCACCACCGACAGATCAGGCTGCAGCGCCGCCAGAGCCTCCTGGACGGCCGGCTCACGGCGGATCCGCTCCGGGGTGAACACCGGAAGTCCCAGCTCCAGGGCCCGGGCTTTGATCGGCGAGGGTTGCAGGCCTGAGCCCCGACCGCGGCGCCGATCCGGTTGGCTCACCACTCCCACCAGCTCATGTCCCGAGGCTTCCAGGGCCTGGAGGCTGGGCAGGGCATAGGCCGGGGTGCCCCAGAAAAGGATGCGCATGGCTGCTGTGTTCAGATCGCGTCGAGGGGGTCGCTGCCCTCAGCCGGTCCGGCCCTCCACGCCCCGACCGCTGCGGAGCAGGGCGGCGCGGGGCTCGGGCCTGCAGGGCAGCGGAGCGTTCAGGCCGTTCAGGCGTCGCCGGTGACCGCCAGATCCTCCACCCAGACCCAGGGGCAGAGACCCGACGGCGTGATCTTGGCGGCTCCCTCAAAACCCACCAGGGAGCGAAGCAGCTGGCGGATGTCGCCAGCCACGGTGGCCGCCTCGATGGAGCGCTGTTCACCGTCCTGAATCCACCAGCCATCGAAGGGCAGGGAGAAGGAGCCCTGGCTGGCCTTGACACCAGCGTGCAGGGCCGACAGGGAATCGATCACCACCAGCCCCGCCCCGCTGCTTCCATCACGCCGGTCGTGGCCTGGGGCGCCGGAGGCAAAGCGGTCGAGCCCGGCTGCACCGCCGCTGCTGCCGGGGGTGGCGCTGACCTCGAACCAGTCAGGGCTGACCGAGACCTTGGCTCCCATGCCGGCATGGCCGGTGGGCTCCACCCCGAAGGCGCGGGCGGTGGCCTCCGAATGCAGAAAGTGCTGCAGGATGCCGCCTTCCACCAAGGCAAGACGCCGGGTCGGGGTGCCTTCGCCATCGAAGGCGGCTGCGCCGATGTTGGCTGGATGGAGGCCGTTGTCGTGAATCGAGAGAAAGGGCACCGCCAGCTGGCTGCCCAGGGACTCCCTGGTGCTGAGGCTGATGCCATCGAGCACGGCGCGGGCGTTGAACAGGCTGCTGAAGGCGCCGATCAGGTCGAGGAAGGCCTCGGGACTGAACACACAGGTGTAGTGACCGGTGGGAATCGGTCCGTAGTTCAGATGGGCGATCGTGCGTTCCGCCGCCTCCGCCACGCACCCCGCCACATCGAGATCGGCGGCGCCATAGGCCAGGCGCAGGGCGCCGCTGCTGCGCGGTTTGCGACCCGCTTCCTCGGCGCGGGCATAGAGGTAGAGGCTGGCGGTGGTCAGGCTCTGCTGGCGGCAGGCGCCCTCGCTGTTGAGGTAAAGGCGATCACTGCTGCGCTCGGCCAGGCCGTTGTAAGGAACGGTTTCGATCGCCGGATGGCGGCTGAGCAGGTCGGCCTCCGCCTCCTTGAGGGTGGCCAGGAGGGAGAGGATGCCGAGCGGTTCGCGCCGGGGTTGGTCCAGTGTCGGCAGCGGGGCCTGGGCCAGGGGTGAGAAGGCCGGGGTTTCGTTTGGATTGCCGAAGGCGCTGGCCGCTTTGGCGCCCTCCAGGGCACGGGCCAGTCCGGCATCCGAAAGGTCGGAGGTGCTGGTGATGCCGATCCGTTGGTCGCTGTTCCAGACCCGCACCGTGATCGCACTGCGCTGGGCCCCCTTGAGCTGCTTGGGTTCACCCCGATCAACCTGCACCGAACTGTCGCTGCTGCAGGCGGCGCCCAGATCCCACTGCTGGATGCCGGCCCCGGCCGCGAGGCTGCTGAGTCGGTCCCGCAGGGCGATGGCATCCAGGCCTGCGGTCCCGGTCGACGGCTGGGTCATCTCAGCGCCCCCCCACGGTGATTGCATCCACCTTGATGTGCGGTTGGCCCACGGTCACGTAGATGCTGCCGCTGACCGAGCCGCAGAAGCCGGCGGCCAGGTCAAGGTCATCGGCGCACATCGAGATTCGCGGCATCACCTCCTTCGCCTCGCCGATCAGGGTGGCTCCCTTGACGGGCTTGGTGAGGCGGCCGTTCTCGATCTGATAGCCCTCCTCCACCGCGAAGTTGAACTGACCGGTGGGACCGACACTGCCGCCGCCCATGGTCTTGCAGTAGAGACCGCGCTCGATGGAGGCGATCAGATCCGCCGGTGTATGGGGGCCGGGGGCGATGTAGGTGTTGCGCATGCGGCTGGCGGCAGCGAAGGCGTGGCTCTGGCGGCGGCCGCTGCCGGTGCGGGCGTGGCCGGTGCGAAGTTCACCGGCTCGATCGCTGAGGAAACGGCGAAGGATGCCGTTCTCGATCAGCACACTGCGCTGGGGCTCCATGCCTTCGTCGTCCATGGCCAGGGAGCCGAAGGCGCCGCCGGTGAGCCCCTCATCGATGGCGGTGACCGCCGAATGGGCGATCGGTTCACCCACCTTGTCGGCGAAGGGTGTGGTGCCCCGCTCCACCTGGGTGGTTTCGAGCAGGTGGCCGCAGGCTTCGTGAAAGATCACTCCCCCGAAACGATTGGCGAGCACCACCGGATACTGCCCCGCCTCCACAAACTCGGCGCGCAGCATCGTGGCCGTGCTGTCGCCCAGATCGCGGGCGGCGGCATCGCAGTCCCAGTCGCGCAGGTCGTCCGGGTTGTCGGTGGTGCCGTATCGCCGGCTGAGACTGGCCCGGTGATCGCCGTCGGCGGCGATCACCGAGAGGCCCACGGTCTGGTGGAGGCGGATGTCGCGACTGTGGGTGCCGTCGCTGGCCACCACCAGGACTTCCTGCCAGCTCCGGGAGTAGCTGGCACGGCGGGCCTGCAGGTGGGTGCCGTGGCGGTCCAGCAGGGCGGTGCCTTCGAGCAGCCGAGCGGAGGCGTCCGCCAGGGTGGGGCAGCGATCCAGCCAGTCGGCTTTGGCGGTGCCGTGGTCACGCAGGCCCGGCAGGCCGTCGAAACCGCTGAGCGGAGCAGCGCCGCTGCTCTCGAGGCCCAGCATCGCCAGGGCCTGCTCCAGGGCCCGTAACAGGCCGGCTGGGCTGAGATCGTTGGTGCTGACGAAGCCATCGCGATGGCCCCGGAACACGCGAATCCCGGCTCCCATTCCCAGCGAGGGGGAGACGCTGGTGATCTGCTCCTGTTCCGCGAGCAGGTTGAGGTGGTCGGTGCGCTCCAGGAAGCACTCGACCAGATCAGCACCACAGCGCCGACCACTGTCGAGAAGCGGCTCCAGTCTGGCCAACCAACCCTGGTCGTGGAAGGGGGCGGAGCTGTTGCAGGTGAGTGAGGACAAGGGCGTCAGCGCACCGCGGGTTGGAAGCGCTCGCTGCGGATCGGCGCCATCAGGAACAGGCGGGCCATTTCCACGGCATTGCCGGCCCAGTAGGGCAGCTTGCGCAGGGCCTTGAGCGGCGCCGCGGCATCGCTCTGGTCAGCCTGGCTGAGGGCGGCGTTGTTGCGCACCAGCTGTTCGAGGCCCTGCCAGAAACGAGGGTTGTCCACATCGAGCACCACCGGGAAAACGCGGGCTGAGGTCTCGTTGGTCTTGGCGATCACGTACTTGTCGTAGTCGCGGGCATCGAGGCCGAGGGCCTCATAGAACTCCTTGCGGGCCACATCACGCACGTACATGGTGGCGAACACGGCCAGGAGAAAGAAGCGGCACCAGAGCCGGGCGGTGAAGCCGCGAACGGTGTCGGGTTGAGCCTTCATCAAGGCATCAAAGAAATCGCCATGGCGATTTTCGTCCTGGCACCAATTTTCAAAGAAATTGAAGATCGGGAAAATCTTGCTTTCGGGATGCTGTTCAAGGTGGCGGTAGATGGCGATGTAGCGCCAGTAACCGATTTTTTCGGAGAGGTAGGTGGCGTAGAAAATGAACTTGGGCTTGAAGTAGGTGTAAGCCTTGTTGGCGGTCAGGAAGCCAAGATCGAGCTGCAGCCCGAAATCGGTCATCGCCTTGTTGAGGAAGCCGGCGTGGCGGGCCTCATCGCGGGCCATGTGGGCAAAGCACTCGGCCAGCAGAGGGTTTTTCTCCTTGATGCGGCGGCTGAGTTCCTTGTAGAGCAGAAAGCCGGAGAATTCGGAGGTGCAGCTCTGCTCCAGAAACTCCACGAAAACACGCCGGGTTTCGGGGTCGAGCTTCTCGGCCGCACCCTCAAACGCCTGGTCGCGGACGAAATGATGACGGTTGTAATCCTTGCGGAATTCTTCGCAGATGGCTTCAAGCTCGGCTTCGTTTGGACGCAGGTCCATGGCCGCCATGGCCTCGAAGTCGGTGGTGTAGAAGCGCGGCGTCAGGATGGTGTCCTTGACCGGCTCCTTGGTGCGTGGTGCCTCAGGGCTTCCCACGGAGGCCATGGTCGACTCCAGGCTGGGGTTGGCTGTGGCGGAAGCGGCAGGGGGCACCATCGCGCGATGCGGCAGGGGCAGTGGAGCCATCGTAGGCGCCGTGCGGGCTCTGGCGGTGGGATGTGAAGCCGGGCCTCAGTTGGGGCCAAGCCATTTCTGGCCATTGAGCCGCTGCACCAGGCGCGAGACCAGCAGCGCCAGGGTCATCTTGCGCTCATCGATCAGGAACGACTCCAGCAGGCTGGGCTCGGCGCCAGCCTCCGCCAGGGTGAGGGTCTTGGCCGACTGGATGTTGGCCTCGCTGAAGCAGAGCCAGAAACGACGCTCCCCGGGAAGGCTGCCCTTGATGAACCAGCAGGGCGCGCCCACCACCGGCATCGGCCCCTGCTCGAAGCTCAGGTCGGGGGCGGGTCCGCCATAGCTCCGGCATTCGGCCACCAGGGCCGGCAGCAACAGCTCTGGCACGAACTCTGCGAAAGGGCGATCCTCCGGGGCTGGTGCCTTGGCCTTGACTGGGGCCCCTGCCGCGGCGCCGGGTTGGGCGGCGGCCGCCGCTGGGGCG
>JBMSXZ010000053.1:0-15740 GCA_049426205.1 Cyanobium sp. | reverse complement strand
CCCGCCCCCAGGCCCGGGCCGATCAACCCGGCTTCGACCTGGTCGCCGCCCTGTCGCTGCTGCCGGCCGAGGGGGAGCGGGTCTGGCAGCTCAGCACCGGCCTGCTGCGGGTGCTCGGCGGCCAGGCCCTCGATCGGGCGTCGCGGCGGCTGGCGCTCCAACCGATCGCCCTGCGGCTGCAAGCGGGGGAACGGCTGCGGCTGTCGCTGGCGGCGGCCGCCTGGCCGGCCATCGCCGTCAATCCCGGCGATGGCTCCCAGCCGATCGGTGCGCCTGGCCCCGGACATCGGGTGATCAGCCTGGAGCTGTGGTGTGCCGGGGCGAGGCTGGCGCTGGAGCCGTTGCTGAGCCAGGAGACTGGGGCAGACTGACCGCGCCCTGTGCGGCCCTCCGTCGTTGCCGATGCCCCTCCCTCTGCCCCGTCCCAGGCTGATCGGCCTGACCCTGCTCAGCGTCGCGATCAGCGCGGCCACCCCGGGGCTTGCGGGCACGGCCCCGGGCCAGGTTGCGGGGGCCACCACCCCGCCGGCCAGCACCGCAACACCAACCAGCCCCCAGCCGGCCGTGCGGGTTGGCCAACCCAGCAGTGCCCAGAGCCAGGAGGCCGCCCGTGCCGCTGCCGAGCGCATCCTCCAGGCCCTGCGCAGCCGCAACGCCACCGACCTCTACCGCCTGTTCAGCCCGAATCTGCAGCGGATGACCAGCCCGGCCCTGGTGAAACAGCGTCTGGCGGCGATGGCACCGGTGCGCAGCTGGACGATCGGCCAGGTTGAGCCCGGTCTGGATTCCAACACCGTGGCCACCCGCCTGCGCGGCAGTGGCGGGGAGCGCAACCTGCTGCTGGTGATCGATGCCGACGGACTGCTGGAGGGCTTCCACATGGATGCCTCCGACCAGGCGGCCGAAGCGGTGGCGCGGCGCTTCGTCGATGACCTCAGCCGGGGCCGCTACGTCTCTGCCCAGGCGCTGCTGAGCCCGGATCTGCAGGCGGAGATCCCAGCGTCGCGGCTGCAGATCAAGTGGCAGCGGCTGCAGCGGCTCACCGGCGATTTCGTGGCGATCCGGCGGGTGGTGCGTGCGGAATCCACCATCGACAGCAAGCTCGTACTGGTCACCACCAGCTTCCAGCGCCTCACCGACAGCCTGTTCGTGATCCTCGACAGCAGCAATCGCATCGTCGGGGTCGACTTTCCGAGCGAACCGGCCACCGGCCCAGGCGGCGTCTGACCGCGGCGCAGGCGACGTAGGCTCGCGATTCCGATCAGCCACACGCTTGCCATGGTTCTGTCCAGCCTTGATTGGATGGTCGACGATGCGACCAGGCTGGCGGAATGCCGCCATGACCACCCCTTCGCGGTTCTCGGCCCCCAGCCCATCGACGGGGGCTGGGTGGTTCGGGTCTGGATGCCCGAGGCCGAGCGGGTTCAGCTCCTCCAGGAAGGCTGCGAGCCCCGCCTGATGGCCACCCCCCACCATCCGTGGCTGTTTGAAACCGAGGTGGAGTCGTTCCCCGGCAGCCACTATCGGGTGCGGGTGCTGCGCGGCGGCATCGAACACGACGCCCACGATCCCTGGTCCTTCCGTGAGGAATGGATGGGGGAGCTGGATCGCCACCTCTTTGCCGAGGGCAACCATCACCACATCTGGCAGCGGATGGGCGCCCACCCGGTGGAGCGCGAGGGCGTGGCCGGGGTGCAGTTCTGCCTCTGGGCTCCCAATGCCCGCAGCGTGGCGGTGCTCGGCGATTTCAATGGCTGGGATGGCCGCCACCATCCCATGCAGCAGCGTCTCGGGGGCTGCTGGGAGCTGTTCATCCCCGGACTGGGCCAGGGATGTCTCTACAAATATGAGGTCCGCACCCAGGACGGCCACTGTTATGGCAAGGCCGACCCCTATGGCTTCCGTCACCAGGTGCGACCTGAGAACGCTTCCGTGGTCGCCCAGCTGGGGGGGTACACCTGGCGGGACGGGGGCTGGATGCAGCAGCGGGACAGCCGCAATCCCCTGGAGCAACCGATTGCGGTGTATGAGATGCACCTCGGCAGCTGGCTCCATGCCTCCGCCGATGAGCCCTACATCGAACCCGATGGCAGCCGGCGCACGCCGGTGCCGGCGGCGGACCTCAAGCCCGGCGCCCGCCTGCTCACCTACCCGGAGCTGGCCGATCGAGTGATCCCCTACGTGAAGGAACGGGGCTTCACCCACATCGAACTGATGCCCATCTCCGAGCATCCCTTCGATGGCTCCTGGGGCTACCAGGTGACCGGCTGGTATGCACCCACCAGTCGCTTCGGAACCCCCAATGAATTCCGCGCCTTCGTTGATCGCTGCCATGCCGAAGGCATCGGCGTGATCCTCGACTGGGTGCCGGGCCACTTCCCCAAGGACGCCCACGGCCTGGCCTTCTTCGATGGCGCCCATCTGTATGAGCACGCCGATCCGCGCATCGGCGAGCACAAGGAATGGGGCACGCTGATCTTCAACTACAGCCGCAACGAGGTTCGCAACTTCCTGGTTGCCAACCTGATCTTCTGGTTTGAGGAATACCACATTGACGGCATCCGTGTCGATGCCGTCGCCTCGATGCTCTATCGCGATTACCTGCGACCCGATGGTGAGTGGCTGCCCAATGAGCACGGCGGCCGCGAGAACACGGAAGCGGTGCGCTTCCTGCAGCAGGCCAACCATGTGCTGTTCCAGCATTTCCCCGGCGCCCTCTCGATCGCCGAGGAATCGACCACCTGGCCCCTGGTGACCCAACCGACCGACATCGGCGGCCTGGGCTTCAACCTGAAGTGGAACATGGGCTGGATGCACGACATGCTCGATTACTTCGAGCTCGACCCCTGGTTCCGTCAGTTCCATCAGAACAACGTCACCTTCTCGATCTGGTACGCGTTCACCGAAAACTTCATGCTCGCCCTCAGCCACGATGAAGTGGTGCATGGCAAGAGCAATCTGCTCCATAAGATGCCCGGCGATGACTGGCAGAAATTTGCCAACGTCCGGGCCTTGCTGGCTTACATGTGGACCCACCCGGGCAAGAAGACCATTTTCATGGGCATGGAATTCGGCCAGCGGGCTGAATGGAATGTCTGGGGTGATCTGCAGTGGGATCTGCTGCAATACGAGCCCCACCAGGGCCTGACCCGCTTGGTCGATGACCTCAATGCCTTCTACAAATCGGAGCGGGCTCTCTGGGGCGACGACTTCAGTGAATACGGCTTCCAATGGATCGATTGCAACGACACCAGCAACTCGGTGATCAGCTTCATGCGCCGTGAGAGCAGCAGTGGTCGCTGGCTGGTCGTGGTGGCCAACTTCACCCCCCAGAGCCACGGCCACTACCGCGTCGGCGTGCCGCTGCAGGGCTTCTACACAGAGGCCTTCAACACCGACAGCAGCCGCTACGGCGGCAGCAACCTCGGCAATCTCGGCGGCAAGTTCACCGATCCCTGGGCGATCCACGGCTACGAGAACTCCCTGGAGCTCTGCCTGCCGCCCCTCTCAGTGCTGGTGTTCCGCCACGACCCGACCCGGCTGCCGGAAGACGGCGAGGGCAGCCAGGGCACACCGGGCTAGGGGACCTGAACCCCTGAACGTGACGCTCCGCAACACCGCCGCCCTCCAGCGGCGGTCGGAGCCTGTGGGGGCGAGGGCTCTCGGCTAGGTTCGCCCTCACCCTGCCCCCTCATTGGCATCCATGGCCGATTCCCTTCCCCTGCTGCTCCGCGCCGCCCGAGGTGAGCAGGTGGAGCGGCCGCCGGTGTGGATGATGCGGCAGGCGGGCCGATACATGAAGGTGTACCGCGACCTGCGCGACCGCCATCCGGGCTTCCGCGAACGCTCGGAGAACCCTGATCTCTCCTACGAGATCTCGATGCAGCCCTTCCACGCCTTCCGACCCGATGGCGTGATCCTCTTCTCTGACATCCTCACCCCCCTGCCGGGAATGGGGATTGATTTCGACATCATCGAAAGCCGCGGCCCGATCATCGAACCGGCGATCCGCAGCCAGGCCCAGGTCGATGCCCTGCGTCCGCTCGACCCGGCCGCCGCCCTCCCGTTCGTGGGCGAGGTGCTCGGACGGCTGCGGGCCTCGGTGGGCAACGAGGCGGCGGTGCTCGGTTTCGTGGGAGCACCCTGGACCCTGGCCGCCTATGCGGTGGAGGGCAAGAGCTCCAAGAACTACGCGGTGATCAAGGCGATGGCCTTCCAGGAGCCGGCGCTGCTGCACCAGCTGCTGGGCCATCTGGCCGATTCGATCGCCACCTATGTGCGCTACCAGATCGACAGCGGCGCCCAGGTGGTGCAGCTGTTCGACAGCTGGGCGGGTCAGCTCAGCCCGATCGACTACGACACCTTCGCGGCGCCGTATCAGAAGCGTGTAATCGATCAGGTCAAGGCCACCCACCCGGACACCCCGCTGATCCTTTACATCTCCGGCAGTGCCGGCGTGCTGGAGCGGATGGGCCGCACCGGGGTCGACATCGTCTCCCTCGACTGGACCGTGGACATGGCCGATGGCCTGGCCCGCCTGCCCGAGCACGTGGGTGTGCAGGGCAATGTGGATCCCGGCCTGCTGTTCGGCAGCCCGGAGGGGATCCGCGCCCGCATCCTCGACACGGTGCGCAAGGCCCGGGGCCGCCACCACATCCTCAACCTCGGCCACGGCATCCTGCCCGGCACCCCCGAGGACAACGCCCGCGTCTTCTTCGAGACGGGCAAGGCCGTGCAGGAGCTGTTGGGGGCGGCCGTTTGAGCGCCCCGGCCCGGATCCTGATCACCGGCGCCGCCGGTTGCGTCGGTCAGTACACAGCCGAACACCTCTACCGCCACTCCGACGCCGAGCTGCTGCTGCTGCTGCGGGACCCGGCCAAGCTCCGGGCTGTGCCCCGCAACGATCCGCGCATCACCCTGCTGGTGGGTGATCTGCGCGATCTTGAGCCCCATGCCGCCGCCATCGCCAGCGCCACCCGGGTGATCCACACCGCCACCGCCTGGGGGGACCCGGAGCGGGCTCAGCAGGTGAACGTGGTGGCAGTGAAGCGGCTGCTGGCCCTGCTCGATCCGCAACGGCTGGAGCAGGTGATCTACTTCTCCACCGCCAGCATTCTCGATCGCGAGCTGCGCCTGTTGCCCGAAGCGATGGCCTTCGGCACCGAATACATCCAGACCAAGGCCCAGTGCCTGCAGGACCTGGAGGTCCATCCGCTGGCGGAACGGATCGTGGCGGTGTTTCCCACCCTGGTCTTCGGTGGCCGGGTGGTGCCGGGCGATCCCCACCCCACCAGCTATCTCACCGCCGGCGTCAAGGAGGCGATCCCCTGGCTGCCCCTGGCCAAGTGGCTGCGAGCCGAGGCCAGCTTCCATTTCATCCACGCCGCCGACATCGCCACCGTCTGCGCCCATCTGGCCACCACCCCCCACCAGGCCAACCCGGAGCCGGGCCAGGGGGCGGTGCGGCGGCTGGTGCTCGGCCAGGCGCCGATCACGGTCAACCAGGCGGTCGCCACCCTGGTGCGCTGGCGCCGGGGCTGGGTGCCCCCCCTGGGTCTGGACCTGCGGGGCTGGCTGATCGAGGGACTGATCAAGCTGCTGCGGATCGAGGTGAACGCCTGGGACCGCTTCTCGATCCGCCAGCGCCACTTCGTGCATCAGCCCGTCAGTCCGCCGGAGCGGTTTGGCCTGACCAGTTACGCCCCCAGCCTCGAGGCGGTGCTGGAGACGGCCGGAGTCCCCCACCGGGGCCGACTGCCGGGTTGAGGGCCCGGCGAAGGCCGCAGGCGCCGGAGGTTCGGTTATCCGCACCCATCGCCGGCCGGCGCAGGCCTGGAGACGCCGCAGAACCGCTGCAGTGACAACGATGTTGCCCAATTGTTGCGAATGCAACGGTCAGTCGCATCGCCCGGCACCGGCCCCGTAGTTTGGGGCTGTTGCCCGTGATTCTCAGCAACGACCATGCGTCGTCTCATCTCTTTCCTCGCTCTCTGCCTGACGCTGGTGTTCGGAGCTGCCCCCAGCTTCGCCGCCGACAGCGCCCATGGCGCCCAAGTCTTCTCCGCCAACTGCGCCGCCTGCCACATGGGCGGCGGCAACGTGGTGAATGCCGAGCGCACCCTCAAGGCCGATGCGCTCAAGGCCTACCTCACCGGCTATGCCGATGGTCCTGAGGCCGCCGTCGCCACCCAGGTCACCAATGGCAAGAACGCCATGCCCGCCTTCGGCGGCAAGCTCAGCGCCACCGACATCGCCGATGTGGCCGCCTACGTGATCGAACAGTCCGCCAAGGGCTGGTGATCACTGCGCAGGACGCGACGCGCCCTTTGCCCGGCTTGCTGTAGCGCTCCCCTTCCCGACCGCTTCAGCCAACCCGCGCAGCAAACCAAGCCCATGCTCTGGGCCTTCCCGGTTTGATGAGCCTGAACAGCCCCGGAATCCCCGGGGCTTTTTTGATGGCCGATGGCCTGACGGGCCCCCTGGCGCTGGCCCGCCAGCACCGCCAGGGGGGGACTCCAGGCCTGGCGGGAGATCTGGGCGAACGGCCCCGGCATGACCCAGAACAGGGCCTGATCCCGGTGCTCGCTGGCCGTCAACGCCCCTAACCGTCCCAGCGGATGAAGGCAGCGGGGCTGAGGTTGAGCAGGGGGCAGGTGGCCGGGTCGGCGCCCTCCTGCAGATCGCTCAGGGGCCGCCGCTCAGGCTCCAGGTCAACGCTGGGATGGCTGTGGCGGCGCTGATCAGGGGTCAGCAGCAGGCCGACCCCGAGGGTCTGGGGCCAGCGGGCCATCACCATCAACGGGCCCGCCAGATCGGCGGCACTCAGCTGACGGTCAGGGGCGGCGCTGAGCAGCAGGGCGATCCGGGGCTGGTCGAGAAGGGCCCGCAACCGAGGGTGCTCCTCGCGATCGAGCCGCAGCTCCCGCTTCTGGGCCCAGGCCGCCAGGGCCGTGATCCGCTCGGTGGCGGTGCGCTCATCGGCCTCGCCACGCCAGGCGAGCACGACGCTGAGGCCGTGGGGGGGCGAGGCGCCGGCGGGCTGGGGGAAGGCCTCCATCAGGTGGCCGAGTTTGAGGCGCTTGGCGTTGAGATAAGCGGCGTTGTGGTCGCCGGGATCCATCACCAGCGGCACCCGGTCTTCGACCACCAGCCCGTAGCCACCCAGACCGGCAATCTTGCGGGGGTTGTTGGTGATCAACCGCAACCGCCGCACCCCAAGATCGCTGAGGATCTGGGCGCCGACACCGTAGTTGCGCAGGTCGGCGGCGAAGCCGAGCCGCTCATTGGCCTCGACCGTATCGAGACCGCCATCCTGGAGCGAATAGGCCCGCAGTTTGTTGATCAGGCCGATGCCCCTGCCCTCCTGGCGCAGGTAGACCACCAGGCCTTCACCGGCGGCCTCGATCATCCGCAGCGCCGCCTCCAGCTGGGGGCGGCAATCGCAGCGCAGGGAGCCGAAGGCATCGCCGGTGAGGCATTCGGAATGGACCCGCACCAGCACCGGGCCGGCCGCCTGTTCGGGATGACCCTTGACGATCGCCACATGCTCGCTGCCATCGAGCTCGTTGCGGAAGCCGATCGCCCGGAAGCTGCCGAAGCTGCTGGGCAGGGCCGCCTCCGCCTGGCGCCGCACGAATCGCTCGGTGTCGAGCCGGTAGCGGATCAGATCAGCGATCGAAATCAGCTTCAGGCCATGGTCCCTGGCGTAGTCGACCAGCTGGGGCAGCCGGGCCATCGAGCCATCGGCATTCTGGATTTCGCAGATCACCCCAGCCGGGTAGAGCCCTGCCAGGCGGGCCAGGTCGACCGCAGCCTCGGTGTGGCCGGCGCGCTTGAGCACCCCCCCATCCCGGGCCCGCAGCGGAAAGATGTGGCCCGGTCGGCGCAGATCCCTGGGGCGGGTCTCCGGGTGGATCGCCACCTGGATCGTGCGGGCCCGGTCTTCGGCGGAGATGCCGGTGCTCACGCCGCTTTCCGGGCCAGCGTCAACACTCACCGTGAAGGCGGTCTGGTTGCTGTCGGTGTTGCGATCCACCATCAACGGCAGATCGAGGGCATCGAGCCGTTCCCCCTCCATCGCCAGGCAGATCAGGCCCCGAGCGGCGGTGGCCATGAAATTGATCTGCTGGGGCGTGGCGAACTGGGCGGCACAGATCAGATCACCCTCATTCTCGCGATTCTCGTCGTCCACCACCACAATCGCCTCGCCGTTGCGAATCGCAGCCAGGGCATCGGCGATCGGATCGAACTGCACGGCGGCCGGGGCTGGGGCCTCGGGCCCCGGCGCGGCGGCCTGAGGCTGGGCAGGGGAGGCGAGGGCCGGGTCCGGAACCGCCCCCTGGGAGAGCGCCGCAGCGGCCACCGGCGGGCCAGGCACCTGGTCAGGCACGAGGAGGTCCGGGGCGCTGGCCGGGGCGGCGCTGGCGCCGGACGGAACCCAGGGTCCGCTGGCGGAGCCGAGGCTGGAGGGGGCGCTGGTCAGGACCGTGGCGGGCAGGCGGATCTGTAGTTATAGGCCCCGGTACGATCCTCCGTTCCCTCCACTCCGGCATGACAGGCACACGGGTGGCCGTGATCGGCGCCAGCGGCTACGGCGGCCTGCAGACCCTGCGGCTGCTGAACGATCACCCCAGCTTGGAGGTGTCGTTCCTCGGCGGCGAACGCAGCAGCGGCAAGCGCTGGAGTGAACTGGTGCCCTTCCTGCCCCTGCCCGGCGATCCGGTGGTGCAGACCCCGGAGCCGGCCGCCATCGCGGCGGCGGCCGACCTGGCGGTGCTGAGCCTGCCCAATGGCGTGGCCGCCACGCTGGCACCGGAGCTGCTGCAGCGGGGCGTGCGGGTGGTGGACCTCTCCGCGGACTACCGCTACCGCTCCCTGGCCCGCTGGCAGGAGGTTTACAGCGCCGAGGCCCGCAGCGTGCCCCGCAGCGACGCCGACCTCTGCGCCGAGGCCGTGTACGGACTGGTGGAATGGGAGGAGGCACGGATCCGCCAGGCGCGTCTGGTGGCCGCCCCGGGCTGTTTCCCCACCGCCAGCCTGCTGGCCCTGCTGCCCTTTCTGAACCAGGGTCTGATCGAGACCGCCGGCATCGTCATCGACGCCAAGACCGGCACCTCCGGCGGCGGTCGGGCGGCCAAGGAGCATCTGTTGCTGGCCGAGGCCTCCGAAGCGGTGGCCCCCTACGGCGTGGTCGGGCACCGCCACACCAGCGAGATCGAACAGCTCGCCACCCAGGCCGCCGGCCAACCGATCCAACTGCAGTTCACCCCCCACCTGATGCCGATGGTGCGAGGCCTGCTGGCCACCGTCTACGCCCGTCTGCGGGATCCGGGCCTCACCGCCGAGGACTGCACCACCCTGCTGGCCGCCGCCTACCGGCAGCGGCCCTGTGTGGAGGTGTTGCCGGTGGGCACCTATCCCTCCACCAAGTGGGTGCGCCAGACCAACCGCTGCCTGCTGTCGGTGCAGGTGGATGCGCGCACCGGCCAGCTGATCGTGATGAGCGCCATCGACAACCTGATCAAGGGCCAGGCGGGTCAGGGGGTGCAGTGCCTGAATCTGCTGGCGGGCCTGGAGGCGGAGGCGGGCCTGCCGCTGCTGCCGTTTTATCCCTGAATCGCTGTCTGGAGCCCTCTGCCGCAGCCATCTGGCGGGTTGCAGCCGGTGCGAGCCCGGCGCAGGATTGCAGTCCCTGCCCCAGGCGATCGCTCCCGGAGCCGGCCAGCAGCCCCGAGCCAGGGCAGCGGCTAGCGCAGCCGGGCCGCCGCCAGGGCCACGGCCCGGGGCAACAGCCGGTGCTCCTGCCGCTGGATGCGGGCGCTGAGGCTGGCGTGATCGTCTCCGGCCAGCACCGGCACCGCCGCCTGGGCCAGGATCGGGCCCGCATCCACCTCCTCGACCACCAGGTGGGCCGTGCAGCCGCTGAGCCGCACACCGGCAGCCAGGGCCTGACCCACCGCATCCACCCCCCGAAAGCTGGGCAGCAGGGAGGGATGGATGTTCAGCAACCGCTCGGGGAAGGCGCCGATCAGCTCCGGGGTGACGATCCGCATCCAGCCCGCCATCACCACCAGATCCACCCCCCGCTCGCGGAACAGGGCCACGATCCGCTGATCGAGCTGGCGCCGGTCCCGCAGCTCGCGGTGGTCGAGCAGGGCGCAGGGCACCGTCAGCGCGGCAGCCCGCTGGCTGGCACCGCAGCCGGGATTGTTCACCACCAGCTGCACCACCTCGGCGTTCAGGGGCCCCTGGCGGCCGGCACGCACCAGCGCCTCGAAGTTGCTGCCGGCGCCGGAGGCCATCACCCCCAGCCGCAGGGGCGGCAGCCCCTCGGGCCAGGCGAGGGGCCAGAGCAGGGCGTCGTCCAGAGGCTCGGCCGTCCCAAGCGGCGGGGCGGACGCGGCGGCTGGGTTCGAGGGGGGGGCGGCAGGCGACGGGGCAGCGGGCGGCGGATTCATCGGCGCGGCACGGGCAAAAGCGCTTGGACGGTGGACAGCGACAGGGACGCGGCAGGAAAAGAATGGGGCCGGGACAAGGGCTGGCCGGGACAGCACCGGACCGGGGCGATCGGGGACGTTCGACCCCGGCGAGTCCGGGCGCCTGTGGCATCGGCGACCGGAGCCCCCTGGCGATCTGGCTAGGTTCCCCCCAGCATGGCCAATGCCTGGAGCCTGGCAACGATGTCCCACCTCTCGATCCTGCCGACCGTGCTGCGGGATACCCGCTGCCTCGCCGCCAGCCTGGAGAGCCTCGGCCTCCGGCCCGAATCCGGCGGTCAGCTGCAGGGGTTCGGCCCGGAGCGCCAACGGGTCGAGCTGCGGGTCACCCTCCCCGATGGCCTCACCCTCGGCTGGCAGCGCGGCCCCGATGGCGGCCTCGCCCTGGTGGCCGATCTGCAGAGGCTGAGCCGCAGCCGCGACCTCGAGGCCCTGCTCTCCCGCCTGACCCGCGCCTATGCCGCCCGGGAAGCGATCGCCGCCGCCGCCCACCACCTGCCCGACGCCGTCGTCAGCCTCGGTGCCTGAGTCCTGGTCGCCCCCCCACCTGCACCTGGACCTGACGGCCCCCCATCAGCACCTGGTGCACGCCAGCCTGCGCTGGCAACCGCGGACCTCCACCACCCTGGTGCGCCTGCCCGCCTGGACCCCGGGCTCCTACCTGATCCGCGACTACGTCCGCACCCTGGAGGGCCTCAGCGCCCGCCAAGGCGAGAGGGAGTTGCCGATCGAGCGGCTGGAACCCTCCTGCTGGCGCCTCCACAGCGAGGGGCAGGACCCGCTGGTGCTGACCTGGCGGATCCTCGCCACCGACCTCTCGGTGCGCACCTGCCAGCTCAATGGCGACCATGGCTTCCTCTGCCTGGCCGGGGTGGCCCTGCAGCTGGAGGGGGAGCGCTGGTCACCCCATCGCCTCACCCTGACGCTGCCGGAGGGCTGGAGAGCTTTTCTGCCGCTGCCGGAGCAAGGCGAGGGCTGGCTGGCCCGCGATTTCGACCAGCTGATCGACAGCCCGGTCGAAGCCGGTCCCCATCCCTGCCACCGCTTCCAGGTGGCCGGAGTGCCCCACCGCTGGGTGAGCTGGGGCGATGACCTGCCGAGCCGGGATCCGTCCTGGCTGGCCGATGTGGAGCGGATCGCCCTGACCTGCTGCCGCCTGATCGGGGTCGAACGGCCCGCCAGCGACGCTTATCTCTTCGTGCTGCATCTGCTCGAGAAGGGCTATGGCGGCCTTGAGCACGACGACGGTTGCGTGCTCCAGTTCGGTCGCACCGCCCTGGGGGAACCCCAGGGCCGGCGGCGGTTGCTGCAGCTGGTGGCCCACGAATACCTGCACCAGTGGAATGTGCGGCGGCTGCGGCCGGCCGAGCTCACCCCGATCGATTACGACCGGGCCGTGGTGGTGCCGACCCTGTGGTTTGCCGAGGGGGTGACCAGCTACTACGACCAGCTGATCCCCGTGGCCGCTGGCCTGGCCAGTGAAGCCGAGCTGCTCCACGACCTGGGGGAGGAGCTCAGCCGCTATCGGCTCACCCCCGGCCGGCGGGTGCAGAGCCTGCGCGCCAGTGCCGAAGAAGCCTGGGTGAAGCTGTACCGCCCCGATCCCCACAACAGCGACTGCCAGGTGAGCTACTACCTGAAGGGTGCCGTTGTCGCCCTGGCGCTGGATCTGCACCTGCGCCGCCACGGCTCCAGCCTGGCGGCCGTGCTGCAGGAGCTGTGGCTCTGCCATGGCCGCCAGGGGCGTGGCTATCGGGAGGCCGATCTGCTCGCGGCCTTCGGCCGCCACGCCGCCGATCTGTCCACCCTGCTGCCGATTTGGCTGAATTCCGGAGAAGATCTGGATCTCACTTCCTACCTGGCTGATGTGGGCCTCAGCTTGAATGCCGTGGCCAGCAGCCATCCCCATTCCGGCTGGCAATTTGGCCCGGCCATGATCTTGGAGCGGGTCAGTCGTGGGGGCCCGGCCGAAGCGGCCGGCCTGCAAGTGGGGGATGAACTGCTGGCCCTTGCCGGCCAGCGTCTGCGCTCGCCGGAACAGCTGGGCCCGCTGCTGCAACGCCTGATGGTGGATGCGGAACTCCAGGGATCGGGCCATCCCCTGCTCTTCTGCCGCGATGGCCGCATCCGCGAGACCCCCCTCCGTCCCGGCCCGCCGCAGACGGAACGCTGGCAGCTGGAGCTGGATCCGGCGGCTCCACCGGAAGCTGCCGATCGGCGGCGGCGCTGGTTGGAGCTGGTGCCATGAACGCTCAGAGCCGCCGCCCCCTGCTGATCGCCCTCGCCGGAGCCTCCGCCCTCAGCCTGGGAGGCCTGCTCTGGCTGTCCCGCGGCCTGCTGCAGCGATTGGCGGACCACCCTCGCGATCGCCCCTCCCTGATCGATCTGCTGGCCGAAGGGCAACGGCCCAATCCGGCCCAGCCGCGGCGTCGCGTCAGCGCCCCCCCCAGCCAGACCACCTGGGTGTCCCCCCTGGAGCAGAGCTGTCCGATCCCTGATCCCGAGGACGAAATCCGCCTCAGCGGCTTGCTGGCCAGCCTGCCCCAGCGGCGCCAGCGGGTGGTGATCGATCCGAGCAACTTCGGTGAGCGCCTGCGGCAGGACATCGGCGGCAATCGGATCGATCCACGGCCTCGCCTGGTGGTGCTGCACGAGACGGTCTATGGGATGGAATCAGCGATCAACACCTTCCGCACCCACCATCCCGATGACGCCAATCAGGTGAGCTACCACACCCTCATCGGCGGCGATGGCCAGGTGGTCGACACCGTGCCAGCGGAGAAGCGGGCCTTCGGCGCCGGCTTCTCCGCCTTCCAGGGCCAATGGGCGATGACCAGCGCCAAGGTGAGCGGCTCGGTCAACAACTTCGCCTTGCACATCAGCCTCGAAACGCCCCTCGATGGCGAGAACGACGGCCCCTCCCACAGCGGCTACAGCCCCGCCCAGTACGACGCCCTGGCGGTGGTGCTGGCGGACTGGATGCGGCGCTACCCGATCGGCCCGGAGTCGATCACCACCCACCGCCATGTGGATCTGGGCCAGGAGCGCTCCGATCCCCGCAGCTTCGACTGGACCGCCCTGCGCAGACGTCTGGCGGCGCTCGGAGTGATCTGCTGAGCCTTGGAGCGTCAGACCAGGCCGCCCCACCAGCCCGATGATCAGATCACTCAGATCATCGGGCTGGTGGGGCGGTTGCGGATGCCGTAGATCAGGGCATGGAGCTCAGGGTCCTGCATGTAGCGCAACACCCGACCTGGATAATCGAGCTTGCCGTTGTGCAGGTAGGCCAGGGTGGCCAACCCCTTGGCATCCCTTGGGGAACGGCTGGCCATCAGCTGCCGCTGCTGGGGCAGACCGAGGGCAGCGCGCAGGCGAGCGAACTTGCTGGCCAGCAGCGACACACTGCGCTCGGGATCGAGCAGCTCAAGGCGAGCCTGCTCGATCGCTTCGGGGCTGGCATCGGCGGGCAGCAGACCCTGCTTGACCATCTCACTCACCCCAAGCTGGGCTGGGCCGTGGGTGTTGAACAGGCCCGAGGCAGCGGCGATCGGGGTGTTTTCGCCGGGCTTGGCGTGCTGCAGTTCGTCGAAAAGCACGGCGGCCAGCAGCATCGGATTGAGCTGATGACGGCGGGCCTCCACCAGGATCAATGGCCGCAGCTCCTCGAGCCGGCCGAGGGTGTGGCTGCGCAGCGGCAGAAGACTGTCGATGCCGGCAGTGAACAACTGGGCCAGCTGGGGCTGGGGTCCATGCACACCAAAGCGGCGGTTGAGCTCGCGCAGCTCCTCGGTGCTGAAATCGATCGGATCGGGCCTCAGACCCTCACTGGGCGGACGGCTGGCCACTCCGGCGGTGGGAGTGCTGCCGAAGGCCGGCACACCGATCGGAAGCTCAGGACGATAAAAGGCCCGCAGCAGCGATTGGCCAAGGGGAAGACCTGCCAGCGCCCATCCCAGGCCCAAGGAAACGCCCAGAGCCAGCCGACGGGGGGTGAGGCGAAACTTGGGAGTGCGGCCCATGGGGAGAAGGGGCTGGGATCGGAGCAGAAAAGTTTCGGAAATCATTCCAATTCAATTGTCCCAGAACCAGGCCGTAGCCGGCATCTGCCCCGGTTCGGTCTGTCGGGTGGACCACACAACCGCCGGCCGCAGCGGCTCAGGGGATTCCCAGCACGGCGCTGGATGGGCTTGGATGCCGCCAGCCGAGCGCTGAGGCGCCAGCACGCCCCCATGTCCCCTATGCCACCGCTGACGCCCTCAACCCTCTCCCCCCTGGATGGTCACGATCCCGGCGGACTCTGGCAGCGGTTCTGCTCCCTGCTCTGGCACGACCCGGCCCAGGGGTTCTGGCTCGATGTGAGCCGCATGGGGATCAGCGCCGACACGATCACCTCCCTCAGCCCCGGCTTCGAGCGCGCCTTCGCGGCCATGGACGCCCTGGAGGGCGGCGCAATCGCCAACCCGGATGAGGGGCGCCAGGTGGGCCACTACTGGCTGCGCACCCCCAGCCTGGCTCCGGACCCCGACGCCGGCGCCCATGTCAGCGCCGAGATCGCCGCCATCGACGCCTTCGGCAGGGCCGTGCTGGCCGGGGAGCGGCGGGCGCCGAACGGGGAGCCGTTCAGCGGCGTGCTGTGGATCGGCATCGGCGGCTCTGGCCTCGGCCCGCTGCTGATGATCCGCGCCCTGCAGCAGGAGGGCCGCGGCCTGCCCTTCCATTTCTTCGACAACGTCGATCCCCAGGGCATGAGCCGAACCCTGGCCGCCCTTGGCGACAAGCTGCGCACCACTCTGGTGGTGGTGGTGAGCAAGTCCGGCGGCACCCCGGAACCGCGGATCGGCATGGAGCAGGCCCGGGCGCGGCTGGAAGCCCTCGGCGGCAGCTGGAGTGGCCAGGCTGTGGCGGTGACGATGGCCGGCAGCCAGCTCGACCAACTCGCCGCCGGGGAGAACTGGCTGGCCCGCTTCGACCTGCCGGACTGGGTCGGCGGCCGCACCAGCATCACCGGGGCCGTGGGGCTGCTGCCGGGAAGCCTGATCGGCGCTGACATCCACGCCTTCCTCGCCGGTGCCTCGGCCATGGACGCCGCGACCCGTCGGCCCGAGCTGCTCGCCAACCCGGCAGCCCTGATGGCCGCCGCCTGGTATGCCGCCGGCGACGGCAAGGGCCGCCGCGATCTGGTGGTGCTCCCCTACCGCGACCGGCTGGAGGTGTTCAGCCGCTACCTGCAGCAGCTGGTGATGG
>JBMSXZ010000052.1:0-15853 GCA_049426205.1 Cyanobium sp. | reverse complement strand
CCTCAACTCCGTGGGCGGCATCATCACCGAGCCCAACTCGGTGAACTTCGTGAACATCCGCCAGTGGCTGGCCGCGACCCAGTTCGTGCTCGCCTTCTTCTTCCTGGTGGGTCACCTCTGGCACGCCGGCCGCGCCCGCGCCGCCGCTGCCGGTTTCGAGAAGGGCATCGACCGCAAGGCCGAGCCCACCCTGGCCATGCCCGATCTCGACTGATCCCTCTCAGATCCGCGATCTCCAGGCCCTCCGCCACGGCGGAGGGCTTTTTTGTGACGGCAGGCCAGCGCTGGCGGTCCTGCTCTCAGGCTGCGGAGCCAAGGAAGGCGGCCGAGCTGATCCGCCTGAGCGCGCCGGCACGGATTCAGACCTGAAGGCACAGATCCGGTAACCACTGGCGCAGCAGCGGCAAGCTCAGCCCGATCACGTTGCTGCAGCAGCCTTCGATCCGCTCCACCAGCAGGCCGCCGCGGCCCTCCAGGGCGAAGCCTCCGGCACAGGCCAGGGGCTCGCCGCTGGCCACGTAGCGCTGGATCGCCTCCTCCCCCAGCGGCGCCAGCAGCAGTCGGGTCGTCACCGTCTGGCCCAGGGCGGTGGGAGCGGAGCCGGCCGCGGCATCGCCGGGCTGCAGCAACCAGTGGCCGGTGTGGAGCTCCGCCCAGCAGCCAGCCAGACGCCGCCAGCGGGCGATCGCCTCGGCGGCATCGCGGGGTTTGCCGAACACCTCCCCGTCAACGCTGAGCACCGAATCGCAGGCCAGCAGGGCCTGAACAGCGCGGCCATCGGGGGCCTGCCAGCGGGGACCGACACGTTCGGCCACAGCCAAGGCCTTGGCCTCCGCCAGCCGCAACACCAGGCGACGGGGATCCGGGTCGGCCATGGCCTCCTCATCAATGCCGCTGACCATCACCCGATGGGGAATGGCGGCCTGCTCCAGCAGGCGGCGGCGGGCCGGGGAGGCGGAGGCAAGCAGCAGCATCGGCGCGCTCAGGGTGGGGAAAAGCTCAGCGCTCACGCTGCCATGGGGCGGCGAGATCGTTGGAGCGTTGGGTGGCGGGAGCCCGCCCATGCCGGAGAAGCCAGTCTGGCTAGGTTCCAGCTGGAGAGCCTGTCTGCCGCCATGAGCGAATTGCCGAGCCCTGCGATCGTCCAAGCTGATCACGGCCCAGGGATGCGCTCCTCTGGGATGGGGCCCCTTGGGGCGCTGACCCCAGGGGGAACAACGGCTTCGCGGTCGCCAGCGGCAGGGTCGTCGGCCCTGGGTCTGCGGGTCTTGAGCACGGGGCTGCTGGCCTCGGCCCTGGTCCTGGCCCCGCCAGCGCGGGCCGTCGACCTGCCCCGTCCCGGGGTGGTCTGCGATCCGACCCAGCAGATCTGCTTCGACAGCCAGGGCCCCTCCCTCGAGTTGACCCGCCTCTACCTCGGTGCCCGAGCCTCCAACCGCCTGCTCACCCAGCTCAGCGGCAGGCCAGCGATGGCGGAATTTGTGCTCAGCGGGGGACAGCTTTGCGACCTGCGACTGCGCTCCTGCTGGGATGACGGCCAGCGCCGGCGTCAGTTCAACCCGTTGCTCAGCCGCCATCTCTTCGGCGCCGCCGCCCCCTCCGGGGCCCGACCGTCGACCGCCGCCCCTGACCCGTCGATGGACCGCAGCTGCCAACTCAGCCAGCGGGGGATGGTGGTGTTCAGCGGCGCCTGCCGACTCTCCCGCCAGAACGATGGATCCGGACCGGTTTACGGGGTGAAGGTGGGCAGCGGCCAGCGCTACCGCTTCCAGCGCCGCGGCCCGCTGCTCGTGCTCAACGATGCCTCGGGCACCTGGCCGGTGGCCCTGGTCGATCGCGGATCCAGCGTCCAGTTCCGCTGGGCCAATCTGGTCCTCGACGTCGTCCGGCCACCCCTGCCCTACGGCGGGCGTTCCAGCTCGCCGATGCCCCCCAGCCCGCGGCCCCAATCCACCGGCGAAGGCAGCACGGATCTGATCGACAGCCTTTTCCCGAGATGAGCACCGATGCGATGGCCCTGGAGCGGGCCTGCCGCTCCCTGCGCTCCCTGCCATTCCGCCGGGCCTTCTTCGAGATGGTCGACGGGCAGCCGATCAGCAGCAGCGAGCTCTGCAACCGCCAGGACTGGCCGAGCCTGGTGTTCGCCCCCTTCGGAGTCGAGCGGGCCGAAGCCCACTTCAACTGGCTGATCCGGCTCGGCGTGCTGCGCCGTGAGGTGGATGGGCAGGGGCTCACCGAACGGGTGCGTCTCACCCCCCTGGGCCGCCAGGTGCTCAGCCGCTGGCCCGGTGAGATCCCAAGGGCGGGCCTGCGGGAGAGAATTCAGGAGAATTTCCGGCGCCATCGGCCCCGCTTTTGAGCTCCAACCGCACCGCGTCCAGCCGCCGCGGTAGCGGCCTCCTCCGCTCCGCCAGGCCCCAGAGCGCCATGCCCCCAACCCGGCGTCGGATCCCTGCCGGTCCCGGTTCTGATTGGCTCGCCGCCCAACCGACTCCCGCTCGGCCCCTCGCCCCCGAACCCTCTTGAGCCGTCCCGCCCCCGGAGCCGCCACACCCCTGATGGTGCTCGGAACGAGCAGCGGGGCTGGCAAGTCGCTGATGGCAGCGGCCCTCTGCCGGGTGCTGCGGCGGCGGGGTGAACAGCCCCTGCCCTTCAAGGGGCAGAACATGAGTCTCAACGCCTGGGTCGACGGCCAGGGGGGCGAGATGGCCTACTCCCAGGCCCTGCAGGCCTGGGCGGCGGAGCTGGAGCCGACGGTGGCGATGAATCCGGTGCTGCTCAAACCCCGGGGCGACTGCACCAGCGAGGTGATCCACCTCGGCCGCTCGGCCGGGATCGCCCGGGCCGAGCACTATTACCGCGACTGGTTCCGGCCGGGCTGGGCCGCCATCCGCACCGGGCTGGGCGACCTGCAGCGGGCCCATCCCGGCGGCCGGCTGGTGCTGGAAGGGGCCGGCAGCCCGGTGGAAGTGAACCTCCAGGCCCGCGATCTGACCAACCTTCGCCTGGCCCAATACCTCAGGGCCCGCTGCCTGCTGGTGGCCGACATCGAACGGGGGGGCGTGTTCGCCCAGGTGGTGGGCACCCTGGCCCTGCTGCGACCGGTGGAGCGGCGCCTGATCGGCGGCATCCTGATCAACCGCTTCCGCGGCCGGCCGGAGTTGTTTGAAGCGGGCCAGACCTGGCTGGAGCAGCACACGGGCCTGCCGGTGCTGGGGGTAATGCCCTGGCTGGCGGAGCTCTTCCCCCCGGAGGATTCCCTCGACCTCCTGGAGCGACGAGCCAGCAAACCCAGGGCGGAGCTGACGATCGCGGTCCTGCGCTTGCCCAGCCTGAGCAACTTTTCCGATCTCGATCCCCTGGAGGCCGAACCGAGCCTGCGCCTGCGCTGGCTGCAGCCGGGGGACGAGATCGGCAGCCCCGATGCCGTGATCGTGCCCGGCAGCAAGCGGACCCTCAGCGATCTGGCGGTGCTGCGCGCCGCTGGTCTGGACTCCGCCCTGGAGCACTATCTCGCCGCCGGCGGCCACGTGTTCGGCCTCTGTGGCGGGCTGCAGATGCTGGGCCGGGAGCTGGAGGATCCCCATGGGCTGGAGGGCGAGGCCGACCCGGACAGCGCGGCCGGGATCCCAGCCGCCACTGCGGTGAGGGGCTTGGGGCTGCTGCCGCTGCGCACCCACTTCGCCACCGCCAAGACCTGCGGGCAGCGCCGCACCCTGGCCCTCTGGCCTGAGGGGGAGCCCCTGGCGATCGAGGGCTTCGAGCTGCGCCATGGCCGCAGTGTCCGGCTGGAGGATGGCCAGGGCAGCGCTGCGCCCTTCTGTGAGGCTCCCGATCTGGGCTGGTGGAAGGCAACGGCCAGCGGAGGCTGGGTGGCCGGCACCTACCTCCACGGGGTGTTCGACAACGGCCCCTGGCGGCGCCGCTGGCTCAATGGGCTGCGGCAACGGCGCGGGCTCGCGCCCCTGGCGCCCCAGCCCCGCAACCACGCCGACCAGCGCAACGCCCTTCTCGACAGACTGGCGGATGCGTTTGAAGCCCATGTGGACCTGACCCCCATGCTCCGCCCCGATGCCTGATCCGCTGGCCGCACCGATGCCAGATCCGCAGGAGCTGGCCATCCTCTGGCCCGATGGCAGCCGCAGCGCCGCCCAGACCGGGGAGCCCTGGATGGAAGCCGCTCGACGGGCCGGCCAGACCATCCCCACAGCCTGCCGGGTGGGAAGCTGCGGCGCCTGCGAGATCGAGGTCAACGGCGTGGTGATCCGGGCTTGCATTACCACCGTGCCCGCCTGCCCGGGCAGGACCCTGAGGCTGAACCTGGCCTTCGATCCCTACTGGTGAGGGCCGCGCCGGCTGTCTTTGAGCTGGCGGGGATGGACCCCCAGGGCACGGGCCAGCCGTGCCAGGGAGCGCCGCAGGACCACCAAGGGCGGCGAGAACCAGGCCGCCAGGCCGGCCTGGAGCTGCTGCACCCGGAACTCCAGATCCCAGAGCAACAATTGCCCCCGCAGCCGCCGGATCGACGCCCCGTCTGGGTCGATCGTCAGCTCCAGACCCAGGGCCGAGGCGATCGCCTCGGTGTGGCTCCGCCAGAAGGCGGCGGCCTCCCGGGCCAGGGCCGCGCCGCGCTCGTGGGGAAAGGCAAGCGAGGCGGTATCGGCATCGAAGCGAGGGCGCTCCAGCACCCCCGGGCAGCCGAGCAGATCGGTGCCAGGTTCGCTGAACACGAAGCAGCCGTTCAGGGGGGCCTGCCACATGCGCCCGGAGAGGGTGGTGCCTCGCTGATAGGGCCACATCAGGCCGAAACAGCTGGAGGAGGCAGCAATCAGCCGGTTGGCCTGGCGGTAGCTGAGCGGACGGGCCCGCACCCCCACCAGCTCCCAGCGCCCCCCATGGACGCGGACCCTGCCGCTGCGGATCAGCGCCAAAAGCTGCTCCTGAAAGGGATCCCCCGGCATGCGCTTGTAGTTGGACACGTGCACTGGGCCGCCGCGCCTGGCCGGGGAGGGACAGGTCCAGAGCTCGGGGATCACCGGCAGGTAGGCGCGCACATGGCGCAGCCTGGGATCCGTGGGGGCCCGGGGCGGTTGCTCCAGGCTGATCAGGGCGATCGAGCGGGCCGCGGGATAGCGGCGGGCCCAGTCGACCCGGTATTCACGCACGTAGTCGTAGAGGTGAATCGGGCCGGCAAACCCCTGATCCGCGGAACCGTTGTCGCCGCGCAGCACCACCAGCAGATCGGGATCGCCCGCCGCCTCGATCAGCCGAAAGCCGGCGGCTTCATAGAACCCGCAGATGTTGAGGTAGACGTCTCGATCGAGGTAATCGCTCGAGACGATCCGGCAGCTGGGCTTCACGGCGGACATCGCTCTTCTGCCAGCTTGACGCGACGGCGACGTCCGGAGCCGTCGGCGCGGCCACTAGCATCAGCGCAACTGTCCTCGCCGCAGTCCGCTCACGGCCTGGCCACCGCAGCGCCAGGTCCTGGATCAGGACAGCGCGCCCCCTGTCGTTCGTACCCTCCATCCCCCGCTCGATGGCCAGCCCCCTGCACCTCCCCCTCCTCCCTTGACAGCCCTGCCTGAGGGGGATCGACACCCCGATTACGACTATCTGATTGTCGGCTGCGGTCTCTACGGAGCCACCTTCGCCCGCCTCGCCACCGACGCAGGGCTGCGCTGCCTGCTGATCGATAAGCGTGATCACATTGGCGGCAATTGCCACACGACGGCGCGAGAGGGAATCCATGTGCATACCTACGGAGCCCATATCTTTCACACCAGCAACAGCGCTGTCTGGACTTTCATGCAGCGATTCGCGGACTTCAACAATTATGTGAATTCCCCCAAGGCCATCGCCGGCGGCAAGCTCTACTCACTGCCCTTCAACATGAACACGTTTCATGAGCTCTGGCAGGTGCTCACCCCGGAACAGGCACGTCTGAAGATTGAATCGCAACGCTTCCGTGGCGAGCCTGGCAATCTCGAAGAGCAGGCCCTCTCCCTGGTGGGCACTGACATCTACGAGACCCTGATCCGCGATTACACCGCCAAACAGTGGGGGCGCCATCCCCGCGAACTGCCGGCATTCATCATCAAGCGGTTGCCACTGCGGTTCACATTCAACAACAACTACTTCAACGACCGTTACCAAGGCATTCCGATCGGCGGCTACACCGCACTGTTCGAGAGGATGCTGGCAGGCATCGAACTCCGCCTGAACACGGATTATCTGGCAGACCGCGATCATTTCGACGGCCTCGCCAAGCGGGTGGTTTACACCGGTTGCATCGACGAATTCTTCCATCACGACCACGGCCGCCTCGACTACCGCTCACTCGACTTCGAGCACAGCCTGATCGAGACCGACAACCACCAGGGCAACGCCGTGATCAATTACTGCGACGCCGCCGTGCCCTATACCCGCACGATCGAGCACAAACATTTCGAATCGGTCAGCAGCGAGGTCACGATCGTGACCCGCGAGTTCCCCCGCGATGGCGGCGCCGACAGGATCCCTTACTATCCCGTCAACAGTCCCGACAACCAGCACACCTTCAGCCTCTACCGCCAGCGCGCCGAGGCGATCCCCACCCACATCTTTGGGGGTCGGCTCTCCGAATACAAATACATGGACATGCATGTCGTTGTCGAAGCCGCGATGAACCGCTTTCGCAGTGAGCAGAAGCTGGCCTCACGCGCCACGGTCAACGCTTGAGCCATTCCCCGCTCAGGACACCTCGATCAGCCCCCCCCCGAGCAGCACCTCGCCGGCGTAGAACACCGCCGCCTGGCCCGGGGTGATCGAGAACTGCGGTTCGCGGAACTGCAACGCCACCCGTCCAGCCCGGTGATCGAGGGGGGTGAGCAGCGCCAGCTCCGGTGAACTGCGATAGCGCAACTGCACCGTCAGCTCCAGGGGCTCCTGAGGCGGCGCCATCGATACCCAGTTGACCTGACCGACACGGCAGCTCTGGCGGGCTGCCTCGGCCCTTGGGGCCACCACGACCCGGTTGAAGGCGGCATCGAGCCGCACCACATGCAGGGGTTCGCTCCAGGCCACGCCGAGGCCCCGGCGCTGGCCGATGGTGAAGTGCTCGATGCCGTCGTGGTGGCCGAGCACCGTGCCGTCCTGCAAGGCGATCTCCCCCTGGCGGGGAGGCAGGTGGGCATCGAGGAAGGCTTTCATCGAGCCGTGGTGATCGGCGAGGCAGAGATCCTGGCTCTCGGGCTTGCTGGCGGTGCGCAGCCCGAAGCGTGCCGCCTCCAGACGGGTGTCGCTCTTGTGCATTTCCCCCAGGGGGAAGACCAGCTCCCCGAGCAGCTCCTGGGGCAGGTCGTAGAGGAAATAGCTCTGGTCCTTGCGCGGATCCAGCCCCCGCAGCAGTTGATGGCGATCCCGGCCATCGCCGGGCAGCGGACAGCGGTCGGGCGCCTCCCGATGGCGGACCCGGGCGTAGTGGCCGGTGGCCAGGCGACCGATCCCCCGCTCGGCGCGGGCCCAGGCCAGCATCGGACCGAACTTGACCGCCCGGTTGCAGCGGGAGCACGGCAATGGGGTGACGCCATTGGCGTAGCCATCGACCAGGACGTCGACAATCTCACGGCGAAAGTGCTCACGGAAATCGAGCACGTGATGGTCGAACCCGAGCTGCTCACAGATCGCGGCGGCATCGACCAGCCCCTCGGCGCAGCAGGCGCCCTTGCCACTCATCAGCCAGAGGGTGAGGCCCTCGACCCGCCAGCCCGCCTCCACCAGCAGGGCCGCCGTCAGAGAGCTGTCCACCCCGCCGGAGAGACCGACCACCACCTGCTGCTCCCCGGGCCAGGCCCGCAGCCGCTCCAGGGCGGAGGCACCGGCGGCGGTGGCCGCCACCCCGAAGCCCGACGGAACGCCGGGGGAGCTCCCAGAGACGGACGGGGCGATCAAGGACGGCAAAACAGCGAAGGGAGGGGGGAAGCGGCGTTCTCGGTCCGGCTGGTGGGGACCGCCTCACGCCTCCATCATGGAAGCTCCACGCCCAGGCCGCCGTGGTCACCCCGCCCCCAAGCCCGTTCCCACCCGCCTGGCCGGAGCGTGATGCCCACCATTTATTGGTGACGGCCGAGCAGATGCTGGCCCTCGAGGCTGAGCTGTTCGCCAGCGGCCTGCCGGTGGAAGCGCTGATGGAAAAGGCGGGCCTGGCCCTGGGCCGGCGCATCCTGGAGCTGGGCCAGCCGCCGCTGGCCGGGCAGGGACCAGCACTGGAGGGGCTCGGCGAGGGTCTGCGGGGGCAAGGCGCCTTGGTGCTCGTGGGCCCTGGCCATAACGGCGGCGATGGGCTGGTGGTTGCCCGCGAGTTGCATCTGGCGGGGGTGCCGGTGCGGCTCTGGTCGCCCTTCGAGCGCCGCAAACCCCTCGCCGAGCGCCACTGGCGGCACGCCCGCTGGCTGGGAATCCCCCTGCTGGAGCAGCGGCCCGATCCCTCTGAACCGTGCCTCTGGATCGACGCCCTGTTCGGCAATGGGCAGCGGCGGCCCCCCGGCGACGACCTGGAGACGCTGCTGCGGCAACGGCAGGACCAGCGGCCGGACCGGCTGCTGGCCATCGATGCGCCCACGGGGCTCTGCAGTGACACCGGCAGACGGCTTGGCCGCCAAGCGGCCCGGGCCGCCCTCACCCTCTGCCTCGGCCTGATCCGCCAGGGGTTGGTGCAGGACTGCGCCCTCGACTGGGTGGGGGAGCTGGAGCGGATCGATCTGGGGCTCCCGCCAGCGCTGCTCCGCGGCCTACCCCTCGACCAGCCCCTGGGACTCGGTGGCCCTGGCCGGGGGCAAACCGACGCGGAGCAGGCGCCGCGGCCGGGACCGGCCCTCGCCGCCGGCAAGTATCAGCGGGGCCGGCTGCTGGTGATCGCCGGCAGCGCCCGCTACCCAGGCGCCGCCCATCTGGCCCTGGCCGGCGCCAGCGCCAGCGGCTGCGGCAGCCTTCGGGCTCTGCTGCCAGGGATGGTGGCAGAGCAGCTCTGGACCGTGCTTCCCCATGTGGTGCCCGAGCCGGACCCGCTTGGGGGTGCTGGGGGCGAGCGGCTCGACGCCGTGCTGGTGGGGCCCGGACTCGGGCCGGCCGCCGGGGCAGACGATGCAGGAGCTGCAACAACAGAGGAGCTCTGGCAGCGGCTGCGGGGCTTCGCCGGCACCCTGGTGCTCGATGCCGACGGTCTCAACCGGATCAGCGGCGACTGGCTGAGCCGGCGGGCCGGGCCCACGTGGATCACCCCCCACGCTTCGGAATTCGAGCGCCTGTTTCCCGATCTGGCCGAGCTCCCGCCACTGGCGGCGGCGGCCGCGGCCGCGGCCCGGTGCGGTGCCACCGTGCTGCTCAAGGGTGCGCGCACGGTGGTAGCCGCGGCAGATGGCCGGCGCTGGCAGGTGCTGCGCAGCTGCCCCGAGGCCGCCCGGGCCGGCCTCGGCGACGTGCTGGCGGGCTACGCAGCAGGCCTGGCCGCCCTGGGGCATGGCTGCGGAGGCGCGGATGGATCCCTGCTGGCCCTGGCCGCCCTTGATCACGCCCTGGCGGGCTGCCGTGCCAAGGAGCTCCAGGGGACAGGCGGAGCCTCTCCTCTGGCGGTGGCCCGGCAACTGGAGCGGGCCCAGGAGCACGGCGCAGTGGCCAGCGCGATGGCCGGCGCGACACGGTGGAGGTAATCCCAACTCTGATACGACTGGACGATCACCCCAGCGCTTCATCCTGATTCCCAGACAAGATCAGGAGAACGCAACACTCCAGGCGCAAAAGTGTGCGGCAGCCGAAAAATTGTATGGAAAGGCAAGGCAAATCTGTAGGCAAGCTGAAAAACCCTGCTCCGATGTGCCGCATGCCCGATAGTCGATACACTTTTTTCGGCGTCTATGACCGCCTCCTCCGTCAGCGCCAGCGATAGATCCGGGAGACGCGGCAGCGACGCGATCACCTGGTACCTCAGCAGCATCGGTCGCGAGCCCCTGCTCACCCCTGCCGAAGAGATTGAGCTGGGAAACCAGGTCCAGACGATGATGGAGCTGGTGGAGCAGGGCCGCGACGACTACACGGTCCTGGAGCGCAAGCTGATCCGCATCGGTCGCCGCGCCAAGGAGCGGATGTTGCGGGCCAACCTGCGTCTGGTGGTGAGCGTCGCCAAGAAGTATCAGGGGAAGGGCCTTGAGCTCCTCGATCTGATTCAGGAGGGGTCCCTCGGCCTGGAGCGGGCCGTCGAGAAGTTCGACCCCACCCGCGGCTACAAGTTTTCCACCTACGCCTTCTGGTGGATCCGCCAGAGCATGACCCGTGCCATCGCCTGCCAGAGCCGCACGATCCGGCTGCCCGTCCACCTGAGCGAACGGCTCAGCACCATCCGCAAGGTGAGCCTCGATCTGGCCCACAAGCTGGGAGCCATGCCCAGCCGCCAGGAGATCGCCGAAGCCCTCTCGATGCCCCTCGAAGAGCTGGATTCCCTGCTGCGCCAGTCGCTGACCACCTCCAGTCTCGATGCACCCATCAACGCCGAGGATGGGCGCAGCTACCTCGGCGACCTGATCGCCGACGTTCGGCTGGAGGAGCCGCTCGACCAGGTGGAACGTGGCATCCACCAGGAGCAACTCAGCCGCTGGCTGGACCATCTCACCGAACAGGAACGGGAGGTGCTGGCCCTGCGCTTCGGCCTCGACGGCCAGGAGCGCCACACCCTCGCCGAGATCGGGCGTCAGCTGTCGGTGTCGAGGGAGCGGGTGCGCCAGGTCGAACTCAAAGCCCTGCGCAAGCTGCGCAATCTGACCCGCCGCCAACCGATCGGGATCTGAGCGTCCTCAGTCCTCGGCCCAGATGAAGCGGGTCAGCTCGCTGCCATCGGGCTCAGGGGCCGCAAGGGCGAAGCTGACGCAGTCGGCCACCTCCGCATCCACCTCCTTCTCCAGCTCCCGCAACTCGACCTCGGAGGCCAGACCGGCCTCGAGAAGGTCGGCGGCGAGGCGCTTGATGGGATCGCGCTGGGCCCAGAACTCCTTCTCGGCGGCAGCCCGCAGCTCATCGGGGTCGGCCAGGGAGTGGCCACGGAAGCGGTAGGTGAGGCACTCCAGAAGGGTCGGCCCCTCACCGGCCCGAGCCCTGGCGATCGCCCGCTCAGCCGCGGCCCGCACCGCCAGCACATCCATGCCATCCACCTCCTCGCCGGCCATGCCGAAAGCGGCGGCCTTGCGCCAGATCTCAGGGTCGCTGGTGGCACGGTTGTGGTCCATACCGATCGCCCACTTGTTGTTCTCCACCACAAACAGGATCGGCAAGTTCCAGAGAGCCGCCATATTGAGGCATTCGAAGAATTGACCGACATTGCAGGTGCCATCTCCGAAGAAGGCGGCGGTTACCGCATCGCTATCGGCCTGGCCGAGGGCATCACGCTTGTAGCGGCTGCTGAAAGCTGCCCCAAGCGCCACGGGAATTCCTTCGCCGATGAAGGCATAGCCCCCGAGCAGGTGGTGCTCACGGGAAAAGAGGTGCATCGAACCGCCGCGCCCCTTGCTGCAGCCAGTGGCCTTGCCGAACAGCTCGCTCATCACCTCCCGGGCCGGCACACCGCAGCTGAGGGCGTGGACATGATCGCGATAGGTGCTGCAAAACCAATCGTGCTGGAGGCGCATCGCCTTGATCACCCCGGTGCTGACAGCCTCCTGGCCGTTGTAGAGATGCACAAAGCCAAACATCTTGCCCCGGTAGTACATCTCGGCGCACTTGTCCTCGAAACGCCGGCCCAGGTTCATGTCGCGATAGAGCAGCAGCCCTTCCTCCCGCGTCACCCTGGCCCGCTCGGCCGGGTAGAGGGACTGGAGACGCTCGGCGTGGCTGCCGGCCGTGGCGGTGAGTCCAGCGCTGCCGGGGTCGCCGGCGGCGCCGCGAAGGTCCAGGGCAGCCGTCAGTTCCTGGGTCATGGCCGTCGGCATGGGCACAGCAGTGGCACGACTGTACGGGGTCCGTCACCGCCGGGCGGTCAAAACCGCTGCCTATGACTACAGTCCGTGCCTCGTTGTCAACAACGGTTGGACCTGCCGCTCGACCACTTCCGGCTGCTGGGCGTGAGTCCGGCGACTGATGCCCAGACCGTGCTCCGCCAACTCCAGTTGCGGCTCGACCGTCCCCCCGAGCAGGGTTACACCGTTGAGACCCTGCATGCCCGCGCCGAGTTGCTGAGGGCCAGCGCCGATCTGCTCAGCGACACCGCCCGGCGACAGGCCTACGAATCCGACCTCACCGCCCTGGCCGCCGCCGCCGAGCCCCTGGTGCCGGCGCTGGAGATCCCCTCCAGCCGGGAGGTGGCGGGTCTGTTGCTGCTGCTCGAGGCGGGCCAGCCGATCGAAGCCTTCCAGATGGCTTGCCGAGCCCTGCAGCCTCCCCAGGCCCCCGCCCTCGGCAGCAGCCGCGAAGCGGACCTGACCCTGGTGGCCGGCGAAGCCGCCCTGGCCGCCGCCGTAGACCAAAGCCAGGATCGGCACTATGAGCTGGCCGCCCGAACCCTGCAGCAGGGGCTGCAGCTGCTGCAGCGCATGGGGCAGCTCCCGCAGCTGAGGGAACGGATCCACGCCGAACTCGATGCCCTGACCCCGTTCCGGGTGCTCGATCTGCTCAGCCGCGATCCCGCCGCCAGCCAGGAGCGGCAGGAGGGTCTTGCCCTTCTCGAACAGCTTGTGCAGCGACGAGGGGGGCTGGAAGGAGATGGCGACGAGGGTTTTGCCCAGGAGGACTTCCAGACGTTCTTCAAGCAGATGCGCACCTACCTCACGGTGCAGGAGCAGCTCGATCTGTTTCAGCGCTGGGGCAGCCAGGGATCAGCCGCCGCCGCTTTCCTCGGCACGATCACCCTCACCGCCTCCGGCTTCGCCCAGCGCAAACCGGAGCGGATCGCCGCGGCTCGGGAGCAGTTGCGGAGCAGCGGCCGCGAGGGCATCGAGCCGCTGCTGGCCAATCTCGATCTTCTTCTCGGCGATGTGGAGGGGGCAACCGAGCGGTTCAGCCGAGGCGCCAGCCCGGAGCTGCAGCAGTGGGCTGAGCGCCAGAGCAGCGATCCCCTGGCTCAGGTCTGTGCCTGGTGCCGCGATTGGTTGGCCCGCGATGTGCTGCCCGGCTACCGGGATCTTGACGCCGATCCCGACCTGGAGGCCTACTTCAGCGACCGCGATGTGCTCGCCTGGGTGGAACGGGAGGATCGCCGCAGCGGTCGCAGCTTCCCCAATGCCGGCCTCGCCTCTGATCCAGCCGGTTTCGGCCAGGACGCCTCCCTCTGGCCGGCGCCGGGGACCGTGCCGGCCGGCGCCGGCCGGCGCAGCACCCCAGATCCGTTCGACAGCTTCGGATCCAGCCTGGGCGACAGCTTCGGTGCCGACGTTGGCGACCTTGGTGCCGCCGACCCAACCGGGACGGAGCGGCCCGCTCGACGGAGTTCCAGCGCCGCCTCCCTGGTGGGTCCGCAGCCCGACCGGGCGGAGCCGATCTCCCTCGGCTTCCCCTGGCCCCGCGGCTGGAGCATCGATCTGAGCCCCAGGGATGCGGCCGTGGCGGCGGCCGGGGGCCTGGCCCTGCTGCTCGGGATCGGGGCCTGGCTGCTCCGCCCCCAGCCCCGGCAATCCCCGACCGTGATGGAGAGCCCCGCCCCCCGGCTGGCGCCTGCACCGGCCAACCCTCCCGCCGGATCGCCCCCCGCGCCGCCAGCGACGGGACTCCCCCGTCCCGCCAGCCCGATGGCGGCCGGTGCCAACGGCGCTGTCCCCGGCTCGGCTCTCACCGTGGCTGATCCATCGGCGACGCAGCTGAAGGGGCTGCTGGAACGCTGGCTGAAGGCCAAGGCCACGGTGCTGTCGGGCGCCACCCCGCCGGCGGATCTGGATCAGCTGGCGCGGCAGGAGCTGCGCAGCCAGCTTGAGCAGCAACGGGCCCAGGACAGGGCCCGGGGGCGCATCCAGGCGATCGAGGCCGAGGTCCGCTCTGTGGCGATCCAGGAGCGCTCGCCGCGCCGGATCGCACTCCAGGCCGATCTCGCCTACACCGACACCACCCGGGATGGCAGCGGCCGGGTGATCGAACGCACGCCCCCGACGAGCCTGCGCAATGTTTATGTATTTGGACGAGATGGCGAGACCTGGCGCCTGGCCGCCACCCGGTCGGCCCGCTGATCCCTCCCCCACCCGAGCGACCCAATCCCATGTTCGATGAGCTTTCCCAGCGTTTTGAAGACGCGGTCAAGGGTCTGCGGGGCCAGGCCTCGATCTCGGAGACCAATGTTGAAGGGGCACTGAAGCAGGTGAGGCGGGCCCTGCTCGAGGCCGATGTGAGCCTGCCGGTGGTCCGGGACTTCGTCGAGGAGGTGCGACGCAGGGCCGTGGGGGCGGAGGTGGTGCGCGGCATCAGCCCCGACCAGAAGTTCATCCAGCTCGTTCATGAGCAGCTGGTCGAGATCATGGGTGGCGAGAACGCTCCGCTGGCGGCTGGTGGCCAGCCAGGCGAGCCATCGGTGGTGCTGATGGCCGGCCTGCAGGGTGCCGGCAAGACCACCGCCACTGCCAAGCTCGGGCTCCATCTCAAGGAACAGGGTCGCAAGGCCCTGCTGGTCGGAGCCGACGTCTACCGTCCCGCTGCCATCGAGCAGCTGAAGACGCTGGGGGGGCAGATCGGGGTGGAGGTGTTCAGCCTCGGCACCGAGGCCACCCCGGAGGCGATCGCCGCCGCGGGGATCGCCAAGGCCAGGGCCGAGGGCTTCGACACCGTCTTGGTGGACACCGCCGGCCGCCTCCAGATCGATCAGGCGATGATGGAGGAGATGGTGCGAATCCGCCAGGCCTGCCAGCCCGATGAGGTGCTGCTGGTGGTGGACGCGATGATCGGGCAGGAGGCCGCCGAGCTCACTCGCGCCTTCCACGACCAGGTGGGCATCACCGGAGCGGTGCTCACCAAGCTTGATGGCGACTCCCGCGGCGGGGCGGCCCTGTCGATCCGCAAGGTGAGCGGCGCGCCGATCAAGTTCATCGGAACCGGCGAAAAGGTCGAGGCGCTGCAGCCGTTCCACCCCGAACGGATGGCCAGCCGCATTCTGGGGATGGGCGATGTGCTCACCCTGGTTGAGAAGGCCCAGAAGGAGGTGGAGCTGGCCGACGTGGCCCGCATGCAGCAAAAGCTCCAGGAAGCCAGCTTCGACTTCTCGGACTTTGTGCAGCAGATGCGTCTGATCAAGCGCATGGGCTCCCTGGGGGGGCTGATGAAGTTGATCCCCGGCATGAACAAGATCGACGACGGCATGCTCAAGCAGGGCGAAGCTCAGCTCAAGCGGATCGAAGCGATGATCAGTTCGATGACCGAGGCCGAGCGCCGCGACCCCGATCTGCTGGCGTCGCCGCCATCGCGGCGCCGCCGGATTGCGGCCGGCAGCGGCCACACTCCGGCCGATGTCGACAAGGTGCTGGCTGACTTCCAGAAGATGCGCGGCTTCATGCAGCAAATGACCCGGGGCGGTGGCATGCCCGGCATGGGCGGCATGCCGGGCATGGGTGGCGGTTTTCCAGGCATGCCCGGAGGCTTTCCGGGTCTGGGGGGGCCTGGAGGGGGCCCAGGCCGGCCCGGGGCCGGGGGACGGGCGCCGGCGGCACCGAAGCCGCCCAAAGCGCCACCACGCCGGCGCAAGGGGTTTGGGGATCTCTGATCCCCTGCCTCCGGAAGGGCGGAGGTCGAGACGCTACGATCACTGATTGGACACCATTCGAAACGGCCACGATGATCAAGCTCCGCCTGAAGCGGTTTGGAAAGAAGCGGGAAGCGAGCTTCCGCCTCGTGGCCACCAACAGCACCTCCCGCCGGG
>JBMSXZ010000051.1:0-15863 GCA_049426205.1 Cyanobium sp. | reverse complement strand
CAAGGAGAAGCTGCAGGAGCGTCTCGCCAAGCTGAGCGGTGGTGTGGCCGTGGTCAAGGTGGGTGCCGCCACCGAAACCGAGATGAAGGACAAAAAGCTTCGCCTCGAAGATGCGATCAACGCCACCAAGGCGGCCGTTGAAGAAGGCATCGTTCCCGGCGGCGGCACCACCTTGGCCCACCTGGCTCCTGCCCTTGAGGAGTGGGCTGCGGCCAACCTCAGCGGCGAGGAACTGATCGGCGCCACGATCGTGGCGTCCGCCCTGACCGCCCCCCTCAAGCGGATTGCCGAAAATGCCGGTGCCAACGGCGCCGTTGTGGCTGAGCATGTCCGCAACAAGCCCTTCAACGAGGGCTACAACGCTGCCACCGGCGAGTATGTCGACATGCTGGCTGCCGGCATCGTCGATCCCGCCAAGGTGACCCGCTCAGGTCTGCAGAACGCCGCCTCGATTGCCGGCATGGTGCTCACCACCGAGTGCATCGTGGCCGATCTGCCCGAGAAGAAGGATGCTGCTCCCGCCGGTGGTGGTGGCATGGGCGGCGGCGACTTCGACTATTGATCGCCTGATCGCCAAGGGTCAGACTCCGTTGTCTGACCTGAGATGGCCATGGGGAGGGTTTCGGCCCTCCCTTTTTTTGTTTGTTCTGCCTGGATTCCAGACGTGGGGCCAGCGCGGCCGATCAGGCTTCGGAGCCAACAGCTGAAGCACCCGTGAATGGGGGGGGAGCCGCCGGATGCGCGGGGCTCCACGGTCCCGGTCGTGGGATTCCGGCCGTGCCCCACGCTCTTGAACGCCCCAGCGAAGGCAGCTGGGGACCCTGGGGCCTGCTGTGCACCCTCCAGGCCTGGGGATTCGCGCCCACCACGGGCCGCCAGCCGCCAGCTCCACCCTGACAACCGGGCTCGTGGAGCGGGGGAACCGCTCAGCCGGTGCCGCCCAGCTCCTGGCCCTGGGTGACCTCCAGCCGGTCGGCGCCCTTGCGCTGCAGGTGGTCGTGAATCGCTTCCTGGAGCACCTGGGCGAGGGTCTTGTTCTCCAGGATGCTCAGCAACTTGAGCGAGCGATGCTGGCTGTCGTCCAGCGTGATGGTGATGCGAGACAACGGTGTTGGGTCAATGTTCATAAGCGTACAGACCTCGCCCCAACCATAGAGGCGAGTGCAAAAGCACTTCCGCATCGCTGCACCTAGCGCCGCATTTGTCGCTGGTTCCGCTGTTCCCTGGTGGCTTCGCTGTGACCGGCAGGAAGTTCAGCATAAACGCAGCATCTCTGTCACGCTTAAGCATTGTAACGACGGCGACAATCAGGGTTGGACTTCTGTACAATTTAGGCCGATGTTGCGTTCGTGATGGGCTGTTGTCGCCTTTTTTGCTTGGCTGTTGTCGATTGGTTGATCTTCGGCCAAGCCTATCGGGGTGACTGTTGCCCTCAGTGATCAGCCCTTCTCCATGGCCGCCTCCCTTCCTGCCTGATGTCCAGTTCCGGTCCCCCTGAATCCAAGGGCCAGTCTTTACCGGCGAGTCCTGTTCCATCGCCTGCTCCCCTGGAGCTCCAGCCCATGCCGGGGCCATCCCCGATCGGTCCCTGGGCTCTCGATCCCAGCCGGTTGCCCAGGAGCGTGGCGGTAGAGCTCTCCGAACCGATCTGGCTGGAACTCCTGCAGCGGGCCCGGCAGAGCGGCCGTGACGTCGGCGAGATCGCCCTCGCCTTGATCGATCAGCAACTCTGCCGGGCCGTTGATGCCGCCCCGGCGCCGGGGCTGGAAGGCGGATCGCCGGACTTGTCGTCCTGACCGGCCAAACCTCCGAAGCCCAACCTCGCGGTCTGAATCAGCGAAAGATGTTGATCAACTCACTCTGGCCTGCGGGGACAGACGGGGATTCGTTTTTGACCTGGAGGGAGGATTCCAGGAGGAAGGCAGCAAGGTTGCTCAATGAGCGGCCCTCATCATCGGCGCGCTCCTGCAAGTCCTGATAGGTGGCATAGGGCAGGGTGATCGTCACCCGCCGCGGCGAGCGGAAGGCCGGGCGCACGATCGCATCGGTTGCGACTGCAGAACTCATGGCTAAGGAGCGAGAGCTGTTGATCACGGGACTGACCTGGGACGCACATAACGCACATAAGACTATCACTACTGTAGTCCTTCTGTAGATCACCACTACATAGCATCGACGCTACATGGTTGTCTGAAGTCGATCCCGGAAACCAAGCTGCCGCAAGCGATCTCGGCTGCGCCGTGGCTGGCGCCGCCAAGAGTGCTGCATGATTTTGCAGCAAAATGATGCAAACCCACATAGGAGCGGCTGCAGTCCTGTCGGTGGTGAATGCGGATTTCGCCTGGGCTCGATTCATGCAGAATCTGCATGGTTTTGGCTGGAACCCAGGTGTCATCCTCTCAGTCTGACGGGATCGTCCAATTTGAACACTCGCTGCTCCTGCAGGGTTGGGCCACGATCAGCCCTGCAGGTGCTCAGCGCAGCGGCGCCTGCTGTTCTTCGACTGGGCCGCAGCTGCCAACGCTGCCACCGGAACTGAGCATCACCCGCTCGACCAGGTCCATGCCGAGGCTGGCTCCCTCGACCGAATCGCGATGCAGTTCACGCTCCAGCATGCGAATCCGGCTTTGACGTAAACAGAACTTGCAGCCGCCGCTGGTCTGGAGATGCTTCTCAGGAGTGATTGAAATCAGCTTGACTGGATGAATGCGGCAGCGGATATTGACCGGAGTCTTGTAGCTCTTGTAGACGATTTCGCTGTAGTCGTAGGCTTGAGCGAAACGGGCCTGAGCCCGCTCCAGAAAGGTCTCGCGACTGATCGGTGATCCCATCGTCAGCGGCTGTGGCGCGGTGAGGGGTGGCCTGCGACCACGAACCCTGAACCGTAATGGGGTTTGACCAAGAAAACAGCTCAGGGCTCGGAACCGTCAACCAGCGCAACGTCGCCCCGGGGCTGGCTCAGCCGGAACCTCCCGCTCTCTGATCGGCCCAAGAGGGGGTCAGGGGCGGCCCCCGCCGGCCTCAGCTCGGCAGGAACAGCAGGGCCACCCCGTTGTTGCAGTAGCGCTTGCCCGTGGGCCGGGGGCCATCGTTGAACACATGACCCTGGTGGCCGCCGCAGCGCCGGCAGTGGTATTCGGTGCGGGGCACGAGCAGCTTGAAATCGGCCTTGGTGGCCACCGCGTTGGCCAGGGGCTCCCAGAAGCTGGGCCAGCCGGTGCCGCTCTCATACTTGCGGCTGGAGCTGAACAGGGGCAGGCGGCAGCCGGCACAGACGTAGGTGCCCGACCGCTTTTCTGCGGCCAGGGGACTGCTGAACGGGCGTTCGGTGCCCTCCTGGCGCAGCACGGCGTAGGCCGCCGCCGGCAGCCGCTGCCGCCAGGCCTGGTCAGTGAGTTGCCACTGGGGATCGGCCGCCCGTGCTGCCGCCTGGGCTCGCCTCGGCAGACCCAGCAGCACCGTCAAGGGCGCGGATCCAGCCAGGCCACCGGCCAGGAAAGCCAACGCCCGACGTCGTGGCAAGGGCGGCTGATGCTCGGGGATGGCCACCGCCTCAGCCGACCCAGCCGGCGCTGAGCACCACCGCCAGGCCGATGAACAGGGCCAGCAGGGTCCAGGAAATCCGGTTGAGGGTCTGTTCGGCGCTGCGGGCGCTGCTGAACATCGAGCCACCGCTGGCTGCCAGACCACCCATGCCATCGCCTTTGGGGCTGTGCAGCAACACGCTGATGATCAGCAGCACGGCGCTGAGCATCCAGAGCGCGGAGATCACAGTCCTGAGCATGGTGGCGGGGGCGGCTGGTGGGAGGAACGCAGGGAGCAGGGGGCTCAGAGACCCAGGGTCTGGGGGGTGCGGCTGGTGGCAGTCAGGGTACCGGCGGCCAGGATCAGCGATTCGCCGGTCATCCGCTCCGGCTTCGGCAGTCCGAGGATGTCGAGCAGGGTCGGGGCGATGTCGGCGAGGCCGCCATGGTCGCGCAGCTGCACGTTGGTGCCATGGCCGGGAAGCTTGCGCTTCTCACCCTCCACCAGAATCACGGGAACGGGATTGGTGGTGTGGGCCGTCCAGGGAAGGCCATCCGGCCCCTGCATCACCTCAGCGTTGCCATGGTCGGCGGTGATCAGCAGGGTGCCGCCCATGCGATTGGTGGCCTCCATCAGCCGTCCGACGCAGCGATCGACCGTGTTGATCGCCTCGATCGTGGCCTCCATCTGGCCGGTGTGGCCCACCATGTCGGGGTTGGCATAGTTGATCACCACCAGCGAATAGATGCCTTTCTGGATTGCCGCCAGACAGCTTTCGGTGAGCTTCTCGGCCGACATGCCGGGGGCCTGGTCGTAGGTGGCGACCCGGGGGGAGGGGACCAGGTGGCGATCTTCGCCGGGAAAGGCCTGCTCGATGCCACCGTTCATGAAATAGGTGACATGGGGATATTTCTCGGTTTCGGCCGTACGGAACTGGCGCAGGCCATGCTCGGAAACCACCTGCCCCAGAAGTCCGTCAAGGGACTCGGGCGGGAAGGCCACCGCCACCGGCAGCCCCCGCTCGTACTGGGTGAAGGTGACCACGCTGAGGGGGTCGATCCGCTCCCTGGGAAAGCCACTGAACTCGTCGTGCACCAAGGCACGCACCAGCTGGCGAACCCGGTCGGGCCGGAAGTTGAAGCAGACCAGCCCATCGCCGGCCTTGATGCCCTGGCCGGCCAGCCGCACCGGCTCGAGAAACTCATCGCTGATCCCCGCGGCATAGGACGCGTTCAGCGCCTGCTCGGGGCTGGCGGCACCAGGTTCAACGGAGCTGGTGAGCAGCTGATAGGCCTTTTCGGTGCGCTCCCAGCGGTTGTCGCGATCCATGGCCCAGTAGCGGCCGCAGAGGGTGGCGATCCGGCCGACACCAGCGCTGCTGATCTGATCAGCGATGGTGGCGAGGAAGGGCGCCGCGCTGTTCGGGGCGGTGTCGCGACCGTCGGTGATCACATGGATGCAGACCTCCTTGAGGCCGCGCTTGGCCGCCCAGTGCAGCAGGCCGCCGAGATGGTCGATGTGGCTGTGAACCCCCCCATCGGAGCAGAGGCCGATCAGATGGAGGGTGGACCCCGTAGCCAGCAGGGTGTCGGCCAGGGCGTTGAGGGCGGGATTGGCGGAGATGCTGCCGTCGCGCACGGCCTGGCCGATCCGCACCAGCTCCTGACGGATGATCCGGCCCGACCCGATGGTGAGGTGTCCCACCTCCGAGTTGCCCATCTGGTGGTCCGGCAGGCCGACGGCGCCGCCGCTGGCCTCGATCAGGGTGTGCGGATAGGCATGCCAGAGGGCATCCATCACCGGCGTGACAGCTGCACGGATGGCGTTGTGCTCGCCCTCATGGCGGTACCCCCATCCATCGAGAATCGCCAGCACCACAGGGGCCACTGGTGATGACTCGGAGTAGGGGGGGGGTGGGGAGGTCGTGGCGACTGAGCCGTGAAGGGAACCCATTCCCTGGGCGGCACGGCTCGGGGAATGCTGAGGGGAGGACGCTGCGTTCACCCGATCGGCCAACGGTCAGTAGCCTGAGTAAATCCAACCTACAGCGGGGTCGGTCATCGCCCACCCCCGCCGTGCGCGCGTCAGGCTTTGACTACATCCTGATCCCGACCCCAGCCACCATGAATCCTCCGCAACTCTGGTGCCGGCATGGCGGCTGACCGGCACCAACTGCTCTCGGAGGCTGAGCTCGCCCGCACCCTCGACCGACTCGCCTCCCAGGTGCTGGAGAGCGCTGGCGACAGCGGTTCGCTGCTGTTGCTCGGCATCCCGACACGGGGCGTGGCCCTGGCCCGGGTGCTGGCCGGCCGGCTGGAGGCCTTGAGCGGCCAACCGCCGGAGTGCGGCAGCATCGACCCCACCTTCCATCGCGATGATCTCGAACGGGTCGGCACCCGCCTTGGCGAGGCCACGGAGCTGCCGACCGGCGTGGAGGGGCGTCACGTGGTGCTCGTCGACGACGTGATCTTCACCGGGCGCACCGTGCGGGCGGCCCTGGAATCGCTGCACACCTGGGGGCGGCCGCGGCGGGTGCAGCTGCTGGCGATGGTCGATCGCGGCCACCGCGAACTGCCGATCCAGCCGGATTTCTGCGGTCGGGTGGTGCCGACCACCCGCCAGGAGAGCATCCAGCTCTGTCTTCGCTCGGTCGATGGCGAGGAGGGCGTGTACCTGTTGCGCCCCTGAGCGGTCCAACTGCCCAGAGCGACCCAGCGGCCCAGAGCGACCCAGCGGCCCTGCCCGAGCAGCCGGCCCAGGGCTGGTGGTGTCCCGCCACGCAGACGCCGCTGACCAGCTTCAGGGCCTGGGGCGCCTCAGGCGACGCTGAGCTCGTCTTCGCGGAAGTGGGCTCGGAAACGGCCGAAGGCCACCACCACCGGCAGGGTCGGACTGATCGGACGCCCCTTCCAGTCGTTCAGCACCACCACCACTTCCCCCTCCTGCCCTTCCATGTCGAAGGCCTGGCCGCGGTGCTCAGGGTGGGTGAACACCACGACACTGCGGCACACCTTCACCCGGTCTCCTTGCTGCATCGTCAGGGCCGATTCGCTCGATCGCCAATCCTGTCATGGTCAAGGGCGGCTTGGGCCGGGCCAGGCGCCGCCCGTCCGCCGTTGCGGCCTCAGCCGCTGGCCGAGGCCGCCGGCCTCAGCGCTGGCAGGCGGAGTCGGGTCCGGCTTCCACCACCTTGCCGCCCAGCTCCCGGCAGGCCGCCTCGAAGGCCTGCCATTCCGACATGCCACCGCTGATCCGCTGCTGGACACGGGCGTCGAGGTCGGCCACCGGCACCGAATGGGGCACGGCACCGTGGCCATCGTGCTCCCGTTCGCCCTTGCCGAGGCTGGCGATCTGCTGGTCGACCTTGCGCCGCAGGGTCTCGGCCCGACGCTGCCACCAGGGGTGGTCGATCCGGTGCAGGCTGTCGAGCGCCTCCCACCAGCGGGCCTGGCCGACGAGCCTCGCCGCCCGCTCCAGTTCGAGCCGGTTGCGCTGCCAGTTGAGCCGCAGCTGATCGCCCAGGGCCTGGCCATCGGCCGATCGGTCCTCGCCGAGGGGCGCCAGGGAGGCCAGGGCACCGTTGAGGTCGCCGCCCTCGAAGCGTTGCAGGGCCCTGCGCTGCAGGTCGTTCTGCCAGACCTCAAGGCGCTGCTGATCGGCCCGGGTCGCCGCCGTGGAGTGGAGCAGCTGCCGCTGCAGGCGCAGGGCCTGGTCCCATCGCCCCCGCTGCCAGAGCTGCAACGCCTTCTCGCGGCGACAGCGGCCGTGGTCGAGGGGCGAACGGGCCGGCAGCCAGCTCAGGGCGCTGAGCTGTTCGCCGTAGCGCAGGCACTGGTCGAGCTGGCCGGCCGCCGCCGCCGCGGCGAGGCGGCCCGGCAGCTGACACTCCCACCAGTAGACACCGGCCAGGCCGAGGGTCAGCGTTCCCAGGGTGAGGGCCAGCCAGAAGCGCGGCAACCTGGACCGGCGGGGGCTCAAGGGGTGGGCAAGCACCGTGATTGGCTCCGTTGTATGCAGCTTCGGCCCCCGGGGCGGGCCGCGGTGGTCGCTCAGCGCACCGGACCCAGCCGGCGGCGGGCCAGGGGGGCAGCGCCGACCAGGTCCTCACCCTCCACCAGCAGCTGCCCCTCCCCATCGATGCTGAAGCGCAGCCGCAGCCGATCCTCGCCCCGCTGGCCCGGGGGCCGCAGCTCCAGGGGCGCCGGTTGCCGGCACCAGGCCTCCACATCCGGATCACCGGCCGGACGGCGCCGCAGCACTGGAAGACCATCGCGGAACACCACCTCGGCCCGCTCCTCCGCCACCGGCTCGCCGAGCACCAGCTCCAGAGCCTGCTGCTGATCGCGGCTGCAGGCGAGCACCAGCTCCAGGGGTTGCTCCGTGGGCCAGGGCTGGCCCGGCATGAACAGGGGCTGCCAGCGGTGGGCCCCGAGCCGCTGGTCCCAGCAGCGCAGCGCCACTCCCCGCCGCAGCACATCCCGCAGCCGCACGCCAGGGGTGAGGGCGAGGGCCCCGAGCGCCACCGCTTCCACCGGCCTCTCCCCCTTGAGCGGGATGGTGCCGCAGCGCTCCGCCAGCCAGCGCCGCAGGCGGGGGATGCGGCTGCCGCCCCCCACGGGCAGGACGGCATCGAGTCGGCTTGGATCCACCCCCTCCCGCCGTGCCGCCGCCTGGATGGTGTCGAGCAGGGCATCGAGCTGGCTGATCAGGCCCCGCTCCTCCAGCAGCGCCTCGAAGCGCGGGCGCTCCAGCCGCAGTTCCCGGCGCGGCGCCTCGGCTGGGGCCCAGAGACGCACCGCCCGGGCCTGGTCGCTGAGCTGGCACTTGATGGCCTCCGCTTCCCGCAGCAGCGCACCGCTGGGGGGCAGGTCCGGGCAGAGCTCCGCCGCAATCCAGCGGTCGATGTCGCGGCCTCCGATCGCCAGCCCCGCCTTGCCGATCACCCGGGCGCAGCGCAGGGCCTGGCGGTCGCCCTCCAGGTCGCGGCCGGCGAAGCGCAGCAGCTGGGCGATCGGTGCGGCCCGCCCCTGCCCCCCCTCCAGCACCACCAGGGAAAGATCGATCGTGCCGCCGCCCACATCCACCACCAGCACCCGACTTCCCGGCGGCAGTCCGGCGCCGATGGCGGCGGCGGTGGGTTCATCGACCAGGGCCAGCTCGGGGACCTCCAGATCGCGACACACCTCCCGCAACCATTGGCGGTAGCCGCGGTAGGCCTCCACCGGGGCGGTCAGCACCAGCCGTTCGGGCACCACCCGGGGCGGCAGGGCCTGCCAGAGGCGCCGCAACAGCAGGGCCCCCGCCGCTTCGGGGCTGAGCCAGGCCCCCCCGGCGCCCGCCGGCGCCGCCGGGTGCGCGGCGCGGCCGGCAGGGGGGGGGGGGGCGCCGATGCGGCGCTTGAAATCACGGCACAGACCCGGCCCGTCGCGGTCGGCCAGGTCGGCCTCCAGCACCTGGCGACCGAGCAGGGCCCGCTGCTGGCCATCGGCTGCCGCCAGCCAGATCAGGCTCGGCACCACGGCCGGATCGCCGAGGCTGTAGGGGGGCAGTGCCAGCAGCTGGGGCGGGGCGGCGGAGCCGTCGTGCCAGGCCACCACCGTGGTGCTGCTGCCGAGATCGATCGCAAGAGTTCCCGGCATGGCGGAGGAGGGAGGGGGCCGTCGCTCCCCTAGGGTGGTGGATCGGCAGGATGAAGCGACGCATGCCCGGTAGCGCCCCACTGAATTCCAAGGAGCTGGCCCAGCGGGCCGAGAGTTTGATCCGCCACTCCAACAACCGCTACCTCACCACCGTGAGGATCGCCTTCCGGGCCAAGCAGCGGCGCTTCGACGACTTCGACGGTCTGCTCGACGACACCATGGTCAAGCCCGTGCAGCGGGCGATCATCGAGCTCTCCGACGAACAGGACCAGCCCGACCTGCTGCCCGGCTGAACCGGCAGCGATGCAGGTCCGTGAGGGCGAGGGGTGGCGGCTGGAGCACGATCCGGCCCGCCACCCCTTTGTTGTGTTGCTCGGCGGCGGGCCGGAGCAGGGCGGCTGGGCGGCGGAACTGACCGCGGCCGAGGCCACGGCCCTGCGTGGCGCCGTGCTGCGGCTGCAGGCGGAGCATGCCGCGCTGGTGCCCCTGCTGCTGGAAGAGGAGGCGATCGACCTGGAGCTGGAGGTTGCCTGCGCGGCTGGCGCGCTCTGGCTCGGCCTGGGGGGCAGGCGCAGCCACTGGTGCCTGCGCTTCGTGCTCAGCCCCGGCCCGGGCCAGCGGGCTGTGGAGGGCAGCTGGAACGCAGCAGCCAGCGCGGCAGTGGCGGCCGCCCTGGCGGCCCTGCCGCTCGGCGAAGGGGCGGGGTCCGGGCCGGACTCCAGCTGAGAACCCTGGAGATTCAGGGGTGCTGATCAGCAATCCTGATCGGCGCGGTTTTCCCCGCACTTTCCCCATCGCCCCCACCTTTTCCCAGGCTTTTCCCCAGGGGGCCCCTGGCAACGGCCGGATCAGGGGAGAACGGCGGCAATCGACGCCGAGCCCTTGACGCCGGCGCCGCTCCCCTCAACGCCGCCAGTTCGACCGCTCTGGGCTGGCCCTGCCCCTTGCGGCGCCGGCGATCTCACCCCTGGGACGGGGCGGACCGGCCGTCCCGGGGTCGATTTGACGGGGGCGCCGGCTTGTGAGGAACTGGTTCGTGGCACACACGCAGGACATGCATGATCAAGGTGGATGCAGGGGCTGTTGGGGGTCTGGCAGGGGACGGGGGGGCCGGGGAGCGGGGCAGGGGCGCTGAGGTCCCCGCCGCCGTGCTGCCTGCCGCGGCGGCGGCGGCGGTGGCGGAGGAGGAGGGCGGATGCATGGTCAGCCTGCGGGCCGAGGTGCCGGAGACCCTGCTGAAGGCGATGGCGGCGTTCATCGAGCGCCACCCCAACTGGGACCAGTACCGCCTGTTTCAGGCCGCCCTGGCGGGCTTTCTGGTGCAGAACGGCGTGCAGGACCGGGGCGTGACCCGCTGCTACCTGGCCAACCTGTTCCCCGCCCAGCGGCGCTTCGCCTCCCCGCCCCATCGTCCCGGCAGTCGAGGCGCTGGGGCGGCGCCATGCCGTGGCAACCGCAGCGAGGTCTGAGGGTCGCGGGGGCGCCCTCAGGGCCAGGTTCAAGGGCTTTCGCCGAGCAGGGCGTAGAGGCGCAGGGCCACCGGCTCGCTCACCGGCAGGATCGAAAGGCGATTGCCGCGGCGCACCACCGCAAACTCCTCAGCCTCAAACTGCTCACGCAGGGTCTCGAGGCTGAGCAGCTGGGCGAAGCTGCGGCGGTGCTTCAGCCGCACGCAGTCCCAGCGCGGTTTCTCCGGGGTGGCCCGCGGATCGTGGTACTTGGAGCCGGCGTCGAACTGGCTGGGATCGACCAGGCCCGTCTCCACCACTTCCATCAGCCCGACGATGCCGGGGGGGTTGGTGTTGGAGTGGTAGAAGAAGGCCAGGTCCCCGGGAACCATGGCGCGCATGAAGTTGCGGGCCTGGTAATTGCGGATGCCATCCCAGAGCGTGCTGCCTTCGGCTTCGAGGTGGTGGATGCCATAGACATCCGGCTCGCTCTTCATCAGCCAGTGGGCCATGGCGGCTGCGGTGGGTGGTGGCGGGGACGGCCCCGGGATCGGTGGATCCGGGCCCGGCCTCAGAGTGCCAGAACCAGGCGCCGGAAGTGGTCGCCGCGGGCCTCGAAGTCGCTGTATTGATCAAAGCTGGCGCAGGCCGGGGAGAGCAGCACGGCGCCGCTGCCGCTGCTCCGGGCCAGGGATGCCGCCAGGGGGACCGCCTCCTCCAGCCCCTCGACGCTGGCGATCGGGCCGCCGTAGCCGCCGGCCGCCAGGAGGGCGGCGAACTCACCGCGGGCGGCGCCGAACAGGATCACCGCCCCTGCCTGGCGGCGCAGCTGGGCAATCCAGGCCGCCGCCTCCCCCTGCTTCGCCTGGCCGCCGGCCAGCACCACCAGGGGCCCCTCCAGGGCCTGCAGCGCCACTTCGGCGGCGTCGTAGTTGGTGGCCTTGCTGTCGTTGAACCAGACCACGCCCTGGTGCTCACGGATCCGTTCGAGGCGATGGGGCACGCCGGGGAAGGAGCGCAATCCGGCCTCCAGGGTCGCCGGTGGCAGCCCGGCCGCCAGACCGACGGCGCAGGCCATCAGCAGGTTGCGGCGGTTGTGGTCCCCCGGCATCGCCAGGGCGCTGGCGGGGAAGAGAGGGCCGGTGGCATCCCAGACCCGACCGTCCTCGATCCAGAGATGGGGATCGATGCCGGCATCGCGGGCCGCCTGGCGGGGGCCGGCGGTGATCCAGCTGGCCTGGTCCCAGCTCGCCGCCCGGGCCCGCAGGTCGGGGTCATCGGCGTTGAGGATGCGCAGGCCGGCGTTGTCGAGCAGCTGCCGCTTGATCGCCCGGTAGGCATCCAGGGTGCCGTGGCGCTCCAGGTGATCGGGGGTGAGGGTGGTCCAGATGCCGATCCGCGGGGCCAGCTGGGGGGCGGCCTCGATCTGATAACTGCTCAGCTCCACCACCAGCCAGTCGGGCAGAGGGGAGGGGGGCGGCCCACCGGCCTGGCCGACGATCCGCTCCAGCACCACATCGGCCGCCGAGGTGCCGACGTTGCCGCAGAGGGGGGCATCCAGATTGCCGGCCACCAGCAGGTGGTGCACCAGATGGGTGACGGTGGTCTTGCCGTTGGTGCCGGTGATCCCGACCCAGGGCACCACCCGGCCCGCCTCCCAGGCGGCCACCAGCTCCCCCTCGACCCGCACGCCCCGCTGCCGCAGCTGCTCAAGGGCGGGGTGGTCGAAGCGGATGCCCGGACTCACCACCACCCGAGCCGGTGCCGGATCGAGGGCCTCGATGCTGGCGGCCTCCAACGGAATGCCCAGCCGCACCGCGATCCCCTCAGCGGCGAGCTCGGCGGCGCGCTGCTCCAGGGCAGGATCCCGCCGGCTCTCGATCAGCTGCACCGGTTCCCCAAGCGCCTGGAGCAGGCGGGCGGCGCCGATGCCGGAGCGTCCGAGGCCGACAACAACGGTGCCGTGCCGCTGGATGCTGACCATGGCGGGGTCCGGATCGGTCCGGGGCGAAAGGCCCGATTGTGGCCCCTGGGGGGCTGGGCAAGGGTGTTCCGGCAAGACGCGCCAGGGCAGGGATGGTGGCGCCTTGGTCATGGGGCAAGGGCCGGCAGGCGCGGGCCGTTAGGCGATGGCCCTGAGAGCTGGCCTTGGACAGGGGGCCGCAAGGAAATAACCCCAGAACCACGCCGAACGAGAGCAACCAAAAGTTGGTCAAGCTTCCGCGGAGGACATGCTGATGCAGATGGGCGATACTGGAATCGAACCAGTGACTCCTACCGTGTCAAGGTAGTGCTCTACCTCTGAGCTAATCGCCCGCGCTTGCCTTCAGTGGGAACTGGGGCAGGAATGGGATCGCGGGATCCTGATCCGTTGATCAGGATTGGCTTCCAGGCCGCAATGGCCTGACCCCTTGGGAATGGGGTCCATGCATGCTGCCATGGCTGGCGGCTGCAGAGAATGGAAGCCGCCCCGCCGGGGAGGCGCGGCAGCGGCCCATGCCGCACCTCGGGGTGGGCGTGAACCGATGGAGGCAACTTACGTCACCGGGGCGTCGGTCGTCACCGCTGCCGCCAGTGCCGTGGCTGTCGCCACCAGCCCATGGCGCCCCTGCGGCTGCTGCCGCGGCCACTCCCCCGGTCTCTGACGCCCAGGAGGCACCCCAGCCCCAGCGGCCCCGGCCGCCGCCACCAGCCCACTGCCACCAGCCCGCTGCTCCACCCCAGCGGGCCCGAAGCCAGGCGGAGCGGGCTCAGCGCCGCTCCATGCGGATCCGGTAGCGGTCCTTGCGGGTGGGTTCCACCGCCTCGATCCGCAGCTCACCCCGCCCCTCCAGCTGCACCCGCTCGCCCACCGCCAGCTCCCGGCTGGCCCGGGTGACCGGGGTCCAGTCGACCCGCACCGCCCCCTGGCGGATCAGGGCGGCCATGCGGCTGCGGGAGATCCCGAAGCCCGCCGAGGCCACCGCATCGAGCCGGCAGGACGCCTCCACCGTGCTCAGGCTGCGGGGCAGCCGCGGCGGCGGCGGCTGCAGCTCGGCAATCGGCCGGGCCTCGAACCGCACCGGCACGGTGCGCACCAGACCCTCCAGCCGATCGAGCCGGGCCGCCAGGGCGGCGTCGACGATCGCCTGGGCGCCGCGGTCCCCCCGGGTCCAGAGGTCGCCGCAGCTGCCTGTCAGGGCGCCGGCTGCCGCCAGGCCGCTGCGGAAATCGGCGGGATCGGCGGGATCAAACAGGAAATTGCCGGCGATCTCCAGGCCGGCGAAGTCGCCCGGCAGCTCCGCCATCGGCAGGGCCCCCTCGGCGCGCTGGAACAGCAGCCGGCAGCGCTCGGCCGCCGGATGGCCGCCGTTGCACCCGACCACCAGCTCCCCCAGGGCCGCCAGCCTTGCTTCGGCCTCCTCCCGCAGGCCGCCGTCGAGGAAGGGGGTCCAGGTGGGGGTCCAGGTGCGCAGGGCCTGGTCAGCGAGGGCGAGCAGGGGGGCGAGGTCCTCGGCCCGGCTGCTGCCGGCGAGCAGGTCGCGGTTGGGGAGCATGGCGGCGGCCGGCGGTTCAGCTGTCGCCGAGCCGGATCACCGCCCGGGGCCTGGCCTGCTGGATCAGGGTCCAGGGGGGCTCGCCGTCGCCGGCGGGCTCGATCAGCAGCAGCCAGTTGCCCTCATCGAGCCGGTTGCGCAGGCTGCGGATGCGGTCGTCCTCCTCGGAGGCCACGCTGGCGGCGGCGGCATAGCTGCCCATCCAGCCCGAGATCATCCCGAGCAGGCCGCCGACCACCGGCTGGCCCCAGGGGCCCAGGGCATCGAAGGTGTGGAGATCGGTGATCTGGGTGAAGGTGAGGCCGGCCAGGAAACCGAAGGGCAGCAGCCAGCGCACCATCGAGCGCTGCCGTCGCCGCCGGCTGGCGGTGGGATCGAGGCGCTCGACGCTGGCGATGTCGGTCTCGCCCTGGCCGATGGTCAGCAGCTTCTGGGGGGCGGGATCGGCGGCCGCCAGCCGCTGCTTCAGGGTCGCCAGCCGTTTGCGGTCATCCAGCACCACCACCACACAAAGAGCCACGCTGTCGCTTCGATCGCCGGTCATGGCCAGGCTGGCATCCGGAAGGGCGGGATGGACCCGCGACCCGGATCACTACACTGCACCTCCGGCCTGCCCCGCCGGGGTGGAGCCCCTCAACGCGCCCCCAGGGGCCCCTCACCGCGCCGGTCATGACGAAGGTTCTGGTTTCCGATCCCATCGATCAAACGGGGATCGACATCCTCGCCCAGGTGGCCAAGGTGGATGTACGCACCGGCCTCGCTCCCGAGGAGCTCAAGGCGATCATCGGCGAGTACGACGGCCTGATGATCCGCTCAGGCACCCAGGTCACCGCTGATGTGATCGAAGCGGCCAGCCGCCTGCGGATCATCGGCCGGGCCGGCGTCGGCGTCGACAACGTCGATGTCAAGGCCGCCACCCGCCGCGGCGTGCTGGTGGTCAATTCGCCGGAGGGCAACACGATCGCCGCCGCCGAGCAGGCCCTCGCCCTGATGCTGGCGCTGTCGCGCCACGTTCCCCACGCCCACGCCAGCACCATGGCCGGCGGCTGGGATCGCAAGACCTATGTGGGCAACGAGCTCTACAAGAAAGTGCTGGGCGTGGTCGGCCTCGGCAAGATCGGCTCCCACGTGGCCAGGGTCGCCCGGGCCATGGGCATGGAGGTGGTCGCCTACGACCCGTTCATCTCGCCGGAGCGGGCCCAGCAGCTGCAGGTGAAGCTGCTGCCCCTGCCCCAGCTGTTCGCCGAAGCCGACTACATCACCCTCCACCTGCCCCGCACGCCGGACACCGAGAACCTGGTGAATGCCGAGCTGCTGCGCACGATGAAGCCCACGGCGCGCATCGTGAACTGCGCCCGCGGCGGCATCATCGATGAGGCCGCCATCGCCGAGGCGGTGGAGAACGGCGTGATCGCCGGCGCCGCCCTGGATGTGTACGCCAAGGAGCCCCTGGAGGCCGATTCGCCGCTGCGCAGCGTCAGTGAGCGGCTGATCCTCACCCCCCACCTCGGTGCCTCCACCGAAGAGGCCCAGGAGAATGTGGCCATCGACGTGGCTGAGCAGATCCGCGATGTGCTGCTGGGCCTGCCCGCCCGCAGCGCCGTGAACATCCCCGGCCTCAACGCCGAGGTGATGGAGCAGCTCAAGCCCCATCTGCAGCTGGCGGAAACCCTGGGTCAGCTGCTCAGCCAGCTGGCCGGCGGTCAGATCAGCGA
>JBMSXZ010000050.1:0-16231 GCA_049426205.1 Cyanobium sp. | reverse complement strand
GCGGCGGCCGGCCGGCCGGCGACCAGGACCGGGACCGGGACCGCGACTGGGACGGGGACGGCGACGGCGACGGCGACGGCGACGGCGACGGCGACGGTCGAGGGGATCGTCACCGACAACCCGGTCTTCGCGGCCCTGGGGGTGGAGGCGATCGCCGGGCAGGAGTGGCTGCGCCAGCACCGCCAGCTCTGGCGCCTCGATCTGGAGCCGCCCCAGCTGCTGCTGCTCCCCTGAGCCTGGGGCCGCGTGACCTTGGGGTCGCGTCAAGCGGGTCCCTTCTCCATCGGAGCCGCCTTCGCGGCCCATCCCATGGCCGCCGGCCGCCAGAGCGTGGAACAACCCAGGCCCCGGGACAGGACACATCCCCACCAACAGAAGACCCCCCGGCGATCAACCGAGGGGTCCACTGGAGCTGCCGGGCAAGGAATGGCGCTCAGTCCGACGGCGGTTGGGGCTCAGGCGTCGGTGTTTCCGTTCTACGGCCCCTGCCGGAATGACATCCAGCGGGGGCAAGAAACGCAACACGATCACCGCAAGGGGGGCCAGTCCCGTGCCAGGACAGGCGCAGAACTCAGGGCGACGCCAGCACCGAGGGGGCCCATTGGGCGATCAACTGCTCCCAACGCACCAGCTCGTAGCGGGTGTGCTCGTTGGGCTGCTGGCGGTAGCGCTCGCGGAGATCGTCCAGCCGCAGCTCCATCGAAGCGCGAACAGGGTGGCTCTTATCCATGCGGGTCTCGAACGGGGTGGGGCGGACTGAGGAAAGCTTAAGAGAATCAGCAGAGGCCGCGAAGGGTTCTCCATGAACCTTGGCAACGGTTTTGCTGCGTTGTGTGAAGCAGATGGCCATCCGATGGGCTGCAGGGGCAGTGCCGAACGCTGCTGTCCTGCCGTAACGGGGGTGGGGAGGGCCTGGGGGAAACGCCGGGAACGGCTGTTCGGTTCCCATGATGCCGTCCCGCCGGGGGACCGCCAGGGGGGAGGGCGCCGATCCGTCAGCGATCCCAGCTGTCGCACTGCAACTGAGCGGCCGTCAGCCCCCCGAGCAGGTCCAGCGCAGCCTGGCCGCCGGTTCAGGGCAAACAGGCCGTCCCTGCCAACGGCGCCACAATCGCGTCAGCCGTAAGGGTTCAGGACCGATGGGGAGCGTCGCCAGGCCAGGCAGTCCCAACCCGACTCCCGGGGAACAGGCCATGGAGGGATCCCGCCAGGGCCCCGACCCAGGGCCCGATCCTTCCACGCCCATGGCCGCCCCGCCCTCCGGAGCCCTCGATGGCGCCCAGCTGGCTGCCCTCAACCAGCGCAGCGACGCCGCCGGGCTCGCCCAGCTCGCGTTCCACCTCGTCCTGCTCGGTCTCGCAGCCGGCCTCTGGTCGGTGGCGATCCAGCCCACCAGCCCCTGGGCCCAGGCTCTGCCGGCCGCGCTTCACTGGCCCCTCGCCCTGCTGGGGCTGCTGCTGCTGGGCTGGGCCTTGGCCTTCGCCTTCTGCGCCATGCACGAATGCGGCCACCGCACGGCCTTCGCCAGCCGCCCTCTCAACGACACCGTGGCCTGGTGGGCCGGGGTGCTGAGTTTCTACAACGCCGATTTCTACCGCCGCTACCACCAGTGGCACCATCGCTACACCCACCTGCCGGGCCTGGACCCGGAGCTGGAGGATGCCCCGCCCACCACCACCGCCGCCTATCTGCGCGAACTGAGTGGCGTCGGCTGGTGGCTCGGCAAGCTGCAGGTCCACCTGGCCGGCCTGCGCGGCGACTTCGCCGGCCGGCCCTATATCCCCGCCGACGCGGTCCCGGCCGTGCGCCGCTCGCTCGGGCTCCAGGCCCTGGTCTATGGCGTGCTGGCCCTGCTCTCCCTTCCCGGCGCCAATGGCTTCCTCTTCTGGTATTGGCTGCTGCCCCTGGCGGTGGGTCAGCCCCTGCTCCGCTTCGTGCTGCTGGCTGAGCACGGCGGTTGTCCCTACGTGGCCGATGGCCTGCGCAACACCCGCACCACCCTCACCCTGGCTCCGCTGCGGCGGCTGATGTGGAACATGCCGTTCCATGCCGAACACCACCTCTACCCTTCCCTCCCCTTCCACGCCCTCGGCCGCGCCCACCGGCTGCTGGCCCCCGCCCTGGCCGAGCTGAGCCCCGGCTACCTGGCGGTCCATCTCCGGTTCCTGGCGGAGCTGCGGGGCCGGGCCCTGCCCGCCGCAGCCCCGCGGCGCTGATGGCGGTTCACGCCCCACGCCCCTCGCCGCTGGTGCGGCCGGCCGGCCGCCGATGAGGCCGGCGCCCCCCAGCGATGGCGGCGGTCGCTTCCCCCTGGGCCCCTTTCCCCTGGCCTGCGGCGACACCCTGGCCGAGGCCTGGCTCGACTACAGGGTCTACGGCGCCCTCAACGCCGAACGCTCCAACCTGGTGCTCTATCCGAGCTCCTACGGGGCCTGGCCCGAGGACCTCGCCTGGGCGGTGGGGCCCCTGTTCGACCCGCGGCGCCACTGCATCGTGCTGGTCAGCCAGTTCGGGAACGGCCGCTCCAGCAGCCCCAGCAAGGGCGGGCCGCCCCTGGCGGCGGCGGGCTGGCCCCTCGACCACCGCGACAACGTCCGGGCCCAGGTGCGGCTGCTGGAGGAGCTGTTCGGGGTGGAGCGGCCGGCCCTGATCTACGGCTGGTCGATGGGGGCGCAGCAGGCCTACCACTGGGGGGTGCTGGAACCCGAGCGGCCGCGGCGGCTCTGCTGCGTCTGCGGCACAGCCCGCACCACCCCCCACAACCGCCTGTTCCTGCTCAGCCTGCGCCAGGCCCTGACCAACGACCCCAGCTGGACCGGCTCCGGCTTCGCGGCGATGCCGGAGCGGGGCCTGCGCCACTTCGCCCTGATCTATGCCGGCTGGGCCGCCAGCCAGCCCTTCTACCGGCGTGGCGGCCACCTGGAGCAGGGCGCCATGGTGGTGGAGGCCTATGTGGAGCGGTTCTGGCTGCCGGCCTACCGCCGCCATGACCCTCGCGATCTGATCGCCATGCTGGATGTCTGGCTGGCCAACGACGTGGCCGCCGCCGCCGGCCACCGCGGCGACAACCCGGAGCTCGACCTGGCGGCGGCCCTGGGCCGCATCGAGGCGGCCACCACCGTGGTGGCCGGAAGCCACGACCTCTACTTCCCCCCGGCCGACTGCGCCGCCGAGGCGGCCCTGATCCCGGGATCGCGGTTCGTGCTGCTCGACTCCGACCTGGGCCACCGGGCCGGCAATCCCGCCCAGACGCCAGCGCTGCAAGCCCAGCTGCGGCAGGAGCTGGACGCCCTGCTGCGGCGCTGAGAGAAACGCTCGCCGGGCACCGCGAAGCCCCTGCGTCGGCCGGAGCCCGCTGGTCAGGGAGCGGGTTGCCAGGGCCGCCCCCGCAGCTGGCCAGCGCCCCGATTCCGCCCACCCTGAACCAGCCAGTCGGCGCCAAGGCCTTAGGACCACCCCAAGCCCCGCGGCCCTGCCCTGATGTCTGACCTGGCCCACGTCGCCGCCGAGCGCGGCCTGCGCCACCTGCTCTTCTCCTTCAGCGACCTGTTCGGCGTGCAGCGGGCCAAGCTCGTGCCCCTCTCCGCCGTGGCTGAGCTGGCGGCCACAGGCGCCGGCTTCGCGGGATTCGCCGCCTGGCTGCGGCTCACCCCGGCCGATCCGGATGTGCTGGCCCGGCCCGATCCGGACAGCCTGATGGTGTTGCCCTGGGAGCCCCAGGTGGGGTGGGTGGCCACCGACCTGGAGATGGGGGGCCGGCCCCTGGAGCAGGCGCCGCGGCGGGTGTTGCAACGCCAGCTGGCCCGGGCCGAGGCGATGGGCCTGCGCTTCCGCACCGGCGTGGAAGCGGAGTTCTTCCTGCTCGATCCCCTTGAGGGCGGCGTCGCCGACCGCTTCGACAGCCAGACCAAGCCCTGCTACGACCAGCTGGCCCTGATGCGCCGCTTTCCCTTGATCCGGGAGTTGATCGAGGCGATGGAATCCCTGGGCTGGGGGCCGTACCAGGCCGATCACGAGGATGCCAATGGCCAGTTCGAGCTCAACTGGACCTTCGCCGATGCCCTGATCACCGCCGACCGCCATGCCTTCTTCCGGGTGATGGCGGCAGCCCTGGCCGAACGTCATGGCTGTGCCGTGAGCTTCGATCCCAAGCCGATCGCCGGCCTCACCGGCAACGGCGCCCACTTGCACCTCTCGCTCTGGCAAGGGGAGCGCAACCTGTTCCACGACCCGGGCGGCGAACTGGGGCTCTCAGCCCTGGCGTACCACGCCCTCGCCGGCCTCCTGGAGCATGCCCCCGCCCTCTGCGCTCTCACCAATCCGGTACCGGCCAGCTACCGCCGGCTCGGGGCCGCCAGCACCAGCTCCGGCGCCAGCTGGTCGCCGGGCTGGATCAGCTATGGCGGCAACAACCGCACCCATCTGGTGCGCATCCCGGACGCCCAGCGGCTGGAGCTGCGCCTGGCCGATGGTGCCGCCAACCCCTACCTGCTGCAGGCGGCGGTGCTGGCCGCCGTGCTCGATGGCATCGAACGCCAACTCGACCCGGGACCCCGCAGCGACCGCAACCTTCACGCCGAGCCGCCGCCCCCCGGCAGCGCCAGGCCCCTGCCCGCCAGCCTCGACGCTGCCCTGGAGGCCTTCGCCGCCGACACCCTCCTCAGCGACGCCCTGGGGCAGGAGTTCTGCGGCGCCTACCGGGAGCTGCTGGCCCGCCATCCGGAGCGCGCTCCCTGACGGGCCTCGGCGCGAGAGCGGCGCGACGGGGCCCGCACCGCGATCCCCAGGCGCCTTGGACGCCCCCTGGCACCGGTCCCCTCAGATCGCCGCAGCCGCCAGGCAGCTGCGGGCGATCACCCCCTCCTCATCGGCGGGCACCACCAGCAGCTCCAGGGGCCCCAGCCAGCCCAGGGACGCCTGCAGCTCGGCCCGCAGCGCCTGGTCGTGCTCGCCGATGCCGCCGCTGAGGGCGATCACATCGACCCCCTCCAGGCAGGCGGCCATGGCGCCGATCCCCTCCAGCAGCCGCCGGCGGAACACGGCGATCGCCAGGGAGGCCCCCGGGTGGCCCTGGCCCTGGGGCGGCGCTGCCGCCGCGGCCCGCAGCAGCTCCATGCTGGCGCTGAGCTCCGAGAGTCCCAGCAGCCCACCCTCCCGCTGCAGGGCCCGCTCCAGCTCCGCCAGACCCAGCCCCCGGCGCAGCTGGTGCAGCAGCAGCCCCGGATCGACCGAACCGCTGCGGCTGGCCATCACCAGGCCCTCCAGGGGCGTGAAGCCCATGGTGGTGGCCACGCTGCGGCCGTCGCGGATGGCGCAGAGGGAGCAGCCGCCGCCGAGGTGGCAACTGACCAGCCGCAGTGCACCGGCGCGGCCATGGCGGCCGAAGCGCTCCGACACGGTCTCGGCCACGTGCTGGTGGTTGAGGCCGTGGAAGCCGTAGCGGCGCAGGCCCTGGCGGCGCCAGGCGGCGGGGATGGCGTAGGTGCGGGCCTCGGGGGGCAGATCGGCGTGAAAGGCGGTGTCGAAGCAGGCCCAGTGGGGACGCTCGGGCCAGCGCTGCCGGGCCCAGCGCACCAGGGCCAGGGCGGGACCGTTGTGCAAAGGCGCCAATGGGGTGAGCGCCTCCAGGGCCTCCAACACGGCGGGGTCCAGGCGGGTCGGAACGGTGAAACGCTCGCCGCCGTGCACCACCCGATGGGCCACCAGGGCCGGCGCCCCGACCGAGCCGCTCAGCCCGGCCAGCCCGGCCACGGCCTGGTCCAGCCAGGCCGCCAGGGCCTCCCCCGCCGCGGACCCTGGCAGCAGGTCGCCCGCCAGCGCAGCGGGGTCTGGAGGCGCCCGCCGCTGCTCAGGCGCTGGGGGGTCCGGCGCTGCGGGAGCCGCGCCATGGGCCGCCGCCGCCGCGGGCCCCTGATCGATCCCCAGCTCCTGCCAGCGCCGCTGGTCGCGCCACAGGCAGGCCCCGGCCCGGCCATGGAGGGAGGCCTTGAGCCCCGTGCTGCCGGCATTGAGCACCAGCACCAGGGGGGCGCCGCGATGGGCCGGGGCCGCGCTCACGACTGGGACTGGGACTGGGGCTGGGACTGGGGCGGCGTCCAGCGCCAGCCGGTGATCTCCGGTGCATCAGTGCCGTGGTCGTGGGCATAACGGCGATGGCCGAGGATCGCCTCCTTCATCCGCTCCTTGACATGGGCGGCGCGGGAGCCGAGGCGGGGCACGCGGTCGATGACATCGATGACGAGATTGAAGCGGTCGATCTGGTTGTTCATCGCCAGCTCCAATGGGGTGTTGATATTGCCGCGCTCCTTATAGCCGCGCACATGCAGGTTGCCGTGGTTGGTGCGGCGGTAGGTGAGCCGGTGGATCAGCCAGGGGTAGCCATGGAAGTTGAAGATCACCGGCCGGTCGGTGGTGAACAGGGCGTCGAAGTCGCGATCGCTCAGGCCATGGGGATGCTCCTCGGGGGTGGTGAGGGCGAACAGCTTGACCACGTTCAGCACCCGCACCCGCAGGGTCGGGATCTCACGGCGCAGAATCTCCACCGCCGCCAGCGTCTCCTTGGTGGGGATGTCGCCAGCGCAGGCCATCACCACATCCGGCTCATCCGGCTCGGTGCCCTGGTCATCGTTGCTGGCCCAGCTCCACAGGCCGATGCCCTTGGCCACATGCTGGCGGGCCTGCTCAAGGCTGAGGTACTGGAGATGCTTCTGCTTATCTGAAACGATGATGTTGCAGACATTGGTCTCCTGCAGGGCCGTCTCCGCAACCGCCAGCAGGCTGTTGGCATCGGCCGGCAGATACACCCGCACCACGTCGCCGCTCTTGTTGCCCGCCAGGTCGATGAAGCCGGGATCCTGATGGGTGAAACCATTGTGATCCTGCCGCCACACCGTCGAGGAGATCAGGCAGTTCCAGGCCCCGATCGGGGCGCGCCAGGGGGCGTGCAGCAGGCAGCTCTCCAACCACTTGGCGTGCTGGTTGAACATCGAAGCGACCACATGGGCAAAGGCTTCGTAGGTATGGAAGAAGCCATAGCGACCGGTGAGCAGATAGCCCTCCATCATCCCCACCAGGGTGTGTTCGCTCAGCATCTCCACCACCCGGCCATCGCGCCCCAGGTGGCCGCCGTCGGCATCCTCCGGCAGCATCTCGGCCATCCACACCTTCGGCGACTGCTCATAGATCGCCTGCAGGCGATTCGAGGCGGTCTCATCGGGCCCGAACACCCGCACCCCATCGGGATTGGCGCCGATCAGATCGCGAAGCAGCTGCCCCAGCGGCGCCGTGTTCTCCGCCTCCTGCAGGCCAGGACCCTCGAGGGCCACGGCATAGGACTCGATCGCCGGGAAACGCAGCCGACGGCGCAGCAGGCCCCCATTGGCATGGGGGCTGGAGCCCATCCGCAGGGCTCCCTGGGGTGCCAGGCCCCGCAGCTCAGCCACCAGGGAGCCGTTGGCATCGAACAGCTCCTGGGGGCGGTAGCTGCGCAGCCACTGCTCCAGCAGCGCCAGCTGTTCCGGATCGCTGTTCGGGGCGGGCAGGGGCACCTGATGGGCCCGCCAGAACCCCTCCACCCGGTGGCCGTGGACCGTGGCCGGACCGGTCCAGCCCTTGGGGGAGCGCAGCACGATCATCGGCCAGGGCCGCCGCTCCGCCTCACCGCTGCGGCGACATTCGGCCTGGATCTCCCGGATCCGCGCCACGGCCTGATCCATCGCCGCGGCCATCGCCCGGTGCATCGCCATCGGCTCGTGGCCCTCCACGAACAGCGGCTGCCAGCCGTAGCCCACCAGCAGGCTTTCGAGCTCCTGCTTGGGGATGCGCGCCAGCAGGGTGGGATTGGCGATCTTGTAGCCGTTGAGGTGCAGCACCGGCAGCACGGCGCCGTCGCTGATCGGGTTGATGAATTTGTTGATGTGCCAGGAGGTGGCCAGCGGTCCGGTCTCCGCTTCGCCGTCACCCACGCAGGCCAGGGCGATCAGCTCGGGGTTGTCGAACACGGCGCCGCAGGCGTGGGAGAGCACATACCCCAGTTCGCCGCCCTCATGGATCGAACCGGGGGTCTCCGGAGTGCAGTGGGAGCCGATCTGGCCGGGGAAGGAGAACTGGCGGAAGAAGCGCGCCATCCCCTCGGCGTCCTCGCTCTTGTCGGGATAGATCTCGCTGTAGCTGCCGTCGAGGTAGGTGGGGGCCAGCACGCCGGGGGCCCCATGGCCAGGCCCGGAGAGGTAGATCATCGCCGCGCCCTGGCGGCGGATCACCCGGTTGGCGTGGGCCCAGATGAACGCCTGCCCCGGGCTCGACCCCCAGTGCCCGAGCAGGCGGGCCTTGATGTGCTCAGGGCGCAGCGGCTCGGCGAGCAGGGGGTTGGCCCGCAGGTAGATCATCCCCACCGCCAGGTAGTTGGCGGCCCGCCACCAGGCATCGATGCGCTCCAGCTCCTCCTGCTCGGAAAGAGTCGCCAGGGGATCAGCGTGGGGGGTCGTCATGGCGGGGCGGCGGTGGCGCGGGGGCTTGGTTCAGGGTGGCAACGGATCGGGGCGTTGGCGGCGGCGGCGCGGCCAGGCCCTCGAAGCAACCGCAGCGCCCCGCCCCACGGGGAGCAGCCGATCCCGGCCCAGGTCAGCGACTGCCAACAAAACAGGCATGAATGCCTATGGCCATGGTCCGGCGGCGAGGCAACACTGGTGACAACGAACCAGGAGGCTCCAGTGATGGATGACACGCCACCCAATCAGGTTCCAGGAGTGCGCTGACCGCAGGTCCCTGCTCCAACAGTCTTGATCCGATCTACGGTTTCCAGGTCCCAGGCGGATCACCCGATGCACCGCCCCAGGTGCCCCCGGGTTTGCGGAAACCGATCGCATGGATGCCATGGCCCCAGGTGCCGCCTTCCGCAGCTCCGACCCCAAACCCATCCTTCTGATCGCACGTCGATCACCATTCGCTGACGACCCATCGATGGTGAACGCATGGCGCCAGGTCACCGGGCACCTCGACCCCCCGACCTGGCCCATCACCCATCACCGGCCCTGACAGGCCCCCTCGTCGCCTCAGCTCCGGTTCCGATCACAGACCCAACGATCACCAGCTGCAGCCTGCGCTGCAGCCCATTCACGACCACGCCTCAGACCACAAATCCATTCCACAAGCCCGATCCCCACGGGGGGTCGGGCTTCTTCATGGCCCCACCAGGGCGGGCTGGCGGACCCCAACAACGGCGGTCGTTGCGATCACGGGCGCAGGGGCCTGGCTCGGGAGCAATGGCTGCCGGTTATGACACCTTGCCCAAGATTGGGCTGGCGGACATACGATCCCGCCAATTCACGCCAGACCGCCATGCTCGTGGGAGAGGTGTTCCTGGAAACGATGGCCACCGGGATCATCACCCAGGACGAAATCGACTGGCTCACGATCCGCCAGTCCCAGTTCAGCCGGGAAGAGGAGGCGATGGCCCTGAAGATCGGCCGTCTTCTCGATGAGGGAAGCATTCAGATCGGCTGTCGCCTGCTCGGCGCCGAAGCTCCCGAGCGCCGCCGTGACGCAGGCGCGGCTGGTTCCGGATCCTCGCTGCCCAGTCCGCAGCCGGAGGGTTCCGCCGCGAGCTGAGCCGGGCTCCAGCACCGATCCCCTGGCTGGCCGGCGACCCGGGGGCAGCTTCGCCTTGGTGCCCCTTGCCAGCGCCGGCTCAGCGCAGCGCCCCCCCGCAGCTGGAGCCGGCGCCGGCGGTGCAGCCGAAGCAATGCTCCCCCACCCGGATCGGCGCACCCTCCAGATCCCCGTCGAGCAGGTCGGCCAGGTGGCGGGCCGGCTCCAGTTCCAGGCCCAGCTGCTGGTTGAAGTCACAGTCGTGGAGTCGCCCCCTCCAGTCGACGCTGATCAGGCTGCGACACATCACCAGGCTGAGGTTGGCGTCGTCGTGGTGCTGCCGGAGCCGATCGAGGTAGGGGACGTAGTCCCCGCTGGCCCGGAGGCTGGCGGCGAAGCGCTGGATCGGCATGTTGGTGAGCACCAGCAGGTGGTGGAACTCCACGCCGTGATCCCGGGCCAGCACGCTGCGGTAGTCGGCCTCGAGGGCCGCCTGGGGCGGGGGCAGCACCGGCCCCTGGGGGTTGAAGACCAGATCGAGGATCAGCGGCGAGCCCGGTTGGCCATAGCCAAGCCGGTTGAGCGCCTGAAGGCCGGCGATGCTGCGGGAGAACACCCCATCCCCCCGCTGGCGATCGACATTGGAGGCCAGATAACAGGGCAGGGAGGCCACCACCCGCACCCCCTGCTCCGCCAGGAACAACGCCAGATCCTCCTGGCCGGGTTCGGACAGGATGGTGAGGTTGCAGCGGTCGATCACCTCCACCCCCAGTCGCCGGGCCTCCCGCACCAGATCCCGGAAGCCGGGATGGAGCTCCGGGGCGCCACCGGTGAGATCGAGGCTGTCGAGGCCGCGGGCCTGGAGCACCCTGGGGATCAAGGCCAGGGTGGCGTCGTCCATGCTCTCGCTGCGATTCGGGCTGGCGTTGACATGGCAGTGGCCGCAGCTCTGGTTGCAGCGGTAGGTGAGGTTCACCTGCAGGGTGCGGAGCCGGGACCGGTTCAGCGCCGGGAAGGAGGTGAGCTGGATGCCGGAGGTGTGCCCCATTGACCGCGATTGCGCCGCACCCAGTGAACCTGAGCCCACCGCCCCGGACCAGGGGACGATGACGGAGCAGGATGGGGGAAGCTTGCGCATGGCCATGGCCCGTTTCGTGCTGGTGCTCAAGCCCAGCGCTCCCCTGGAGGCCCGAGGGCTGATCGCCAGCCTTGACCCGCTGATCGAGCGGCTCCAGGCCGATGTGGACCACCGAACTCCGGCCCATCTGAGCGCCCTGCTGGGGGGGTCGGACAACCTGCGCACCCAGCTGTTCGCTGATGTGCAGTCCAAGCTGGGGGGACTGGTGCTGGAAGTGGTGGTGATGAGCCGTGAAGCCATGGGCGGCGGCGCGCCGGTGACCCGGGAGCGCTTCCAACGGCTGATTGATGTCGCCCGGGAGACCATGCCCCATCTCACCCCGATGTTCCGCTCCGACCTGGATGGTGCAATCTCCGCCGGCGCCTGAGCCATGCCCCTGATCCCCAGCCCCAGCCCCCGCCGCAACAGCCTCAGCGACGCCCGCCTGCTCGACCCGCCCCTGGGCTATCGACGCCTGGCCTGGCTGGGGCTGCTGCTCAACGTTCTGGCTGTGCCGATGGCGATGCTGCTGATCCGGGCCGATCCCACCTGGCGCACCACCAACATCGTGGTCGGGGCTGCGGCCGTGCTGCCCACGGCGGTGGTGGGGGTGGTGGCCAGTGCGGCGCTGCTGCGCTGGCGGTTGTGGGGCCAGGTTCTGGCGATCGTGGCCCTGTCCCTGAGCCTGGCGGTGAGCCTGCCCTACGGGATCGTGCGGATGGTTCTGGTGGAGCAAGGTCGATTGCAGCTGGCGCTGCTCTGCCCGCTGCTGTGGGCGGCGAATGCGGCTGTGCTGGTCTACTGGTGCCGTCCGGCGATCCGCCAGTACCTGCGCTGAGCGGAACCGGCCGGCGCCAGGGTGCTGAAACAGGCGTTTTCAACCTGTTACCACCATCCGCCCCGGTGTGGATGTCGCGATGGTGACAGTCAGCAGCTGGCACAACCGCCACGATGGTAGTGAACCGAGATGGGAGCAGCGCCTTGTCCTTGTCCAATCCCCCCCTCCGTTCCAGCGCTGGGTCTGCGCTCCGTATCGCTCCGGTGACAGGACGCTCCGGATCTTCCACAGGCCCGGCCGTGCTGGGTCGTGTGTATCGCCTCGTTGATCGGCAGGGCAACCCCCATCCCGTGCTCGACGACCTTTACGACACCCTGGAGGCTGCCTGGACCGAAGCTCAGTCCTGGTGGGCCGAACAGCGAGGCGAAGCCGACCCCGTGGAGATCGGCGTGGAAGTGAGCACCAGCTGCGGCTCCTGGCGCACCCTGCGCCACCCGGCCGGTTGAAGGCGCAACCGATCAGAGGCGTCCCTCCAGGAAGGGTCTCGGATCCTGATCGCGACGATGGTGGAGGGGCAGGGGGGCGGGTGCAGCCCCTGGATCGAGTGGATCGAGCCGTGCCGTGTGTTCCAGGGCCTCGCGCAGGCGACGGGCCGCATGCAAGGGCATGTCGCGAGGCACGCTGACCCGCTGGGCCAGGCTACGCAGCTCCATGGCGCTACCCGCCGGAGGAGCGATCGGCCGGCGGCCGATCAGGGTGGTGAGTGCCGCCCGCAGAGCGATTGCGAAGCGCTCTTCCCCCTGGCCATAGCGGTTCAGCAGGGGCCGGCGGTGACGCAGCACCCTGGCCAGGGCAACGGCGGCGGCATCACCCGGTTCGCTCGCACTGGTCTCAGGATCAGCGCCGTCCGCCGAGGGGATCGGCCAGGGTCCGTGGTCGATGCGGGCCGCCAGGGCCCGCTGCGCATCGGAGCCATTGGCGTAACACCCTCCCATCTGGGGAGGCAGGTCATGGGCGTGGGTGTGGAAGTCGCTCTGGCTGCCCAGGTAGGCCGAGCGCTGCTCCAGGGCCCGGATCCAGCGGTCGATGGCGCCGTGGCGCTGGCGAAGCAGATAGCCCTTGTAGTACGCCAGCGAGGCATTCATCCGCTCCACATAGGGCACGAACACCAGATCGGCGCTGCTCAGCTCACCGAGAAAGAAGGGACCAGGCCCGGACTCCAGGGCTTCGTCCATGGCGGTCGCCAGGCGCTCGAAGGCCTCAGCGGCCAGGCGCTCCCCCCGCTCTCCCAGCCCGGGCACACACAGCCACTGGCACCAGGCGCGGAACAGCAGCCGCTCCAGCTTCCGCAGCGCCAACACCTGAGGATCCGCCAGCGGCCGACCGAGCGGCCCGAAGGTCGCTTCGAGGGCCTCCAGGATCCGGTCGCTCTCGGTGATCAGGCGACCGTCGAGCTCCAGGGCCGGCAGCATCCCGGAGGGAACCAGACGTAGAAACCAGGGCTCCTTCTCGCCGTAACAGACCATCGTCACCTTGCGCACCCGATAGGGGATGCGGTGCTCCTCAAGCCAGAGCCAGACCTTCTGGCAGTAAGGACACCAGGCGTGGTGATCGCGGTAGAGGGTCACCCGCACCGCGGCCTCCTCCTGTCCGAACAGCCGCAGGCGGGCCTGGGGGTTGGCGGGGCCATGGATGCGATCAACCTCCGGTGCTGCCCAGCACGCCAACTGCTCCCAGCTGGCCGGAAGGCTTTCGAGAAGGGGATCGGCGCTGGAGCTGGAGGGGGGAGGATCGAGGGGCGGACCTGGCAAGGCAAAGGGCGAGGGGATCGAAACGATCCTGGCGGAGGGCCAGCCCCAGCGCGACCCCGGGCCGGGGGCAGCAACACGGTGTCGCAGGGCGACTCCTGCCGGCAGGCTCCACAGATCGGGATTGCAAGACCAGCCGGTGCCTGCCGTGCAGGATCAAAGAAAGGCCCCGTGCCTTTCAGGACACGGGGCCACCCATTCGCCTGGATCAGCAAGGGCTGCCTGAAAGTCCTCAGGCGCTGGTCGCCCCATCCCGGAGGCGATAGACGTGGCCGCGGTAATGGAACTCGCGATTGGGATCGATGGTGGCGGGCTCGTGGCGCAGGGAGCTGGAATAACGCAGGCCACGGTAGGCATGCTCCACCGGGGTGCTGGCGGGGGGCTGGTGCTTGGCGTTGTCGTAGCTGACGCCTCGGTACTGAAGCTTGGTCATGGGATAGGCCCGTGGACGGACAGAGGAAGACATGGGACCGGGGACCGACCTGCGGACCAGGAGCCCTGGGGCAACCCGAACCCGAATCAGACAGCACCCCTGGAAAAGGCTGCTTGTGCCTTCAGTGAAAGACTGCCTGCAACACGATGTTCATGGTGAACATTCGAGATCAATTGTCACGGATTGTCATCGGCCGTTCACCGCCTCGACACCCCAGGGAAAGGGCCAAGCCCCTGGGGCCACAAATACGAATCAAAAGTATTTCGTAATAGCGGCTACGGACACATCTATCGGCATGGCCAACCATGGCCAAATGTGGTCCAGCCGGCCACCTTGCTATCACCATCCCCTCCATGACCGTTGTCCCCCCCCCTTCTCGGAGTCCGGCCTTGCGCACGCTCCAGCAAACCAGCCTCATGGATGCCCCGCCACTTCTGCTCCGCGCCATCCGCAGTCACAGCTCGCGGCGGACCCTCACCTGGCTGGCCTGCATCCCGATGGCCCTGCTGGGTCTGGGTCTGTTCAATCTCTCCGCCCGGGCCGCTGAACTTCCAGAGCTGACACCGGCCTTTCTGGCCAACAACATGTTTCTGCTGATCTGCGCGGCTCTGGTCATCTTCATGAATGCTGGCTTCGCCATGGTGGAAGCGGGCCTCTGTCGCCAGAAGAATGCCGTCAATATCCTGGCCAAGAATCTGATCGTCTTCGCCCTGGCGGCAACGGCCTACTGGTTCATTGGCTACAAAATCATGTATAATGCCAGCTGGGTGATCCCTGGCTGGCTCAAGTTTGGGGGATTGTTCTTCGATCCCACCGTCACTGCCGAGATGGTGAAGGAAGGCAAGCTCGTTCCGAGTGTCGACTTCCTGTTTCAGCTCGCCTTCGCCGGCACCGCCGCCACAATCGTTTCCGGCCTGGTGGCGGAGCGGATCAAATTCGGCGAATTCATCCTTTTCTCCCTCGTCCTTACTGGCATCCTCTACCCGATCAGTGGCTCCTGGCAGTGGAATGTGGGTGAGGGCTGGCTCAACAAACTCGGCTTCATCGACTTTGCCGGCTCAACCGTTGTCCACTCGTTTGGGGCCTGGTCCGGCCTGGTGGGGGCGATGCTGCTGGGGCCTCGGATCGGCAAGTACATCAACGGCAAACCGCAGGCGATTCCCGGCCACAACCTGGCAATCGCCACCCTTGGTTGCCTGATTCTCTGGCTTGGCTGGTATGGCTTCAACCCCGGCTCCATGCTCGCCCTGAATGAGCACGTTCCCTACATCGCTGTCACCACCACCCTCGGCGGCGCCGGCGGCGGGATCGCGGCCACCCTGATCAGCCAATTCACAGGAGGCAAGCCCGATCTCTCGATGACAATCAACGGCATCCTCGCCGGCCTGGTGGGTGTGACCGCCGGTTGCGACGGCTTCTCGATGCCGGCGGCCTGGGTGATTGGCTTCATCGCGGGCGTGCTGGTGGTCTACTCGGTGTCGTTGATCGACAAGCTCGGCATCGACGATCCAGTGGGAGCCTGGTCTGTCCATGGCACCTGCGGGATCTGGGGAACCCTCGCGGTGGGCCTGTTCAACCTCGACAAAGGCCTGCTCACCGGCCATGGCTTCGGCCAGCTCGGCATCCAGATCCTCGGGGCCCTCTGCTTCGCCGTGTTCGCGTTGGTCTCATCCTGGATCACCTGGTCGATCATCGCGGCCCTGTTCGGAGGCATCCGGGTGACAGAGCAGGAAGAAATCGAAGGCCTTGACATCGGCGAACACGGCATGGAGGCCTACCCCGACTTCGCCTCAGCCAAATAAGAGGACTGATCGGACCGACAAGCCGCAGCCAGCAGTCTGACCAACAGGTCCTGCCACCTCACTGGGGCTGCGGCTGCCCCTTCCACCCAGCGCAACCCAATCCAGCCTTGGGCTGCCAGATCGTGTCCTGGCCATTGTCATGGTCCAGCCATCCCCCACCAGTCCGGCCTTGGCTGACCGTCATCGACTGCCGGGATCCACTCCCCGATCCCATTCAGGGCCCTGGCCAATCGAGTCGACCAACCGTCTGATCAACAAAGAGTGACAAGTGATGAACATGCCTTGGAGGATCGGTAACCGATGATACAGGGCCACTCCCAGGCCACATCGGAAGGTAGCGCTGTGAACCTTGAGGTCCCTCTCCTTCATGGCACTCGTTCCTCCGGCCAGGGGTGGTTCTACCCCACACGCTGTCTTTGACCGATGGCGCCGTCGCTGGCTCGCCGGTGTACAGGATCCCCAGTTGCGCCGCTCCGCCTTTGTGCTGATGGCGATCGCGGCAGGCCTGCTGCCGCTGCTCGGCGGTGCGGCCCATGCCGCCCTGCCCAAGGCCGTCAATGATGGCGCCGATACCTTATTGATGTTGATGGGCTCAGCGCTGGTGCTGCTGATGACCCCTGGACTGGCGTTCTTCTATGGCGGCTTCACCCGCGCCAAGAACGTTCTGAACACGATGATGATGAGCTTCTTTCTGATGGGGCTCAT
>JBMSXZ010000049.1:0-16544 GCA_049426205.1 Cyanobium sp. | reverse complement strand
GCCTGCTGTTTCTGATCGATGGAACCGACAAGATGCGCAGCGAGGACACCCAGCAGTTCTTTGTGCAGGATGCGGAACAGCTGCTGGCGATTATGAGCCTGGTGATCTATACGGCGCCCTTGCATCTGAAATACGATGGTTTGCTCGGCGGCAAGCTGGATGCCGACATCGTGCTGCCGATGATCAAGCTGCAGGAGCAGGACGGCAGTCCGTTTCCGCCTGGCCTGATGGCGATGCGCGAACTGTTGTTGAAGCGGGCGGATCGCAGTCTGTTCGCCTCCGACGCGGAGGTGGAGCGGCTGGTGGACTTCAGCGGCGGCCATCCCCGCGAACTGCTGCGCTTGCTGAAACTCTGCTGCGAGTACGCCGATGATCGCATCGACGCTGCCGTGGTCGAGAAGGCGATCGGCAAGCTCGCCGCCGAATACCGCTATTTCCTGCAGCCGGATGATTACCAGTTGCTCAAAAGCATCGACCTCACAGCCATCAACGCTGGCACCGACCGGCGTGAGCAGGAGCTGCTGCATCGGCTGGCCTTGCTGCAATACAACGATGGCAGCTGGCGCCGCAGCCATCCGGTGGTGCGCACTCTCGATGGCTATCGGCACGCCAGTGGCGAGGCGGGCCGTCCCCAGGCCGGGGCCGCCGTTCCGCCTTCCGCCTGAGCTGGAGCCAGCCCTCAGCCGTGCCCCAGTCGCCATTGGCCATCGAGGAGGCCCGCAACGCCGAGGCGCGAAAGCTGCCGGCCTGCTGCTACGAGGATTTCCTGCGCCTCAGTCGCACCCTGATCCACGGGCCCCCGTTTCAATGGCTGCTGGCCGACGCCCCCGATGAACGGCTGCGCGGGCAGGTGATCGCGGCCCTCGATCGGGTGCTGCGCGCTGCCGGCCTGGCCAGCAACCGGCTGCCGCTCAGCGGCCGCATTGGCGATGTGCCGATGCTGGAGGTGCGGTTGGTGGCCATTGCCCGCACGGCTCCGGTGGTGCATGTGATCGGCCGGCCGGGCTGGTTTGATGCGTCGCGCTGGGAGGCGTTCAACATCCGGCGTGAGCGGTTGGCGACCCAGGCCCGGGCGCGGCTGGTGTTCTGGCTCGATGCTGAGGCACTGGCGCTGGCCTCCCGCGCCGCCCCCGATCTCTGGGCCTGGCGGGCCGGGGTTTATGTCTTCACTGCGGCGGCCACGGCACCGCCAGCCGCGGCGGCCCCCAGCGGATCCCTGGCCCCGTTCACGCCGTTTGCGCCCGCCCTGACCGGCTCGGACCCCCGTTCGATGGCGGAAAAGAGCCGCAGGGTGGCGGAGATCAGGACCTGGCTCGCCCAGCACCCGGATGCCCCGGATGAGCTACGGGTGCCGGCCCTGGCGGAACTGGGTGACGTGTTGTTCAGCCTTGGCGATTTCGATGAGGCCCTTCGCCATTGGCAGGAGCAAGTGCTGCCTGTGTCTGAGCGGATCGGGGATGTGCGATTGAAGGCGGTGACGGTGGGGAGGATTGCGGATGTGCTGCAGGCGCGCGGGCACCTGGAGGAGGCGCTGCGGATCCGGCGCCAGGACGAGCTGCCTGTGTACGAGCGATTGGGCGATTTGCGAGCCACGGCGATCACAATGGGATCTATCGCCGATGTTTTGCAGGCCCAGGGGCACCTGGAGGAGTCGCTCCGGATTCGCAAGGATGAGCAACTTCCAGTCTTCCAAGGCCTGGGTGACTTGCGATCCAAGGCAGTGACGATGGGTCGGATTGCCGATGTCTTACAGACGCAGGGGCAGCTTGAGGAGGCGCTGCGGATTCGTCAGGAGGAAGAGTTGCCTGTCTACGAGCGATTGAATGATTGGCGTGCGAAGGCGATCACGATGGGCCGGATTGCCGATGTCTTTCAGGCGCAGGGGCGGCTGGAGGAGGCGCTGCGGATTCGTCAGGAGGAAGAGTTGCCAGTGTTCGAACGGATTGGTGATGTACGCGCGAAGGCGATCACAATCGGAAGGATCGCCGATGCCCTTCATTCACGTGGGCAGTTGGAGGAGGCGCTGCGGATCCTCCAAAATGATGTGCTGCCCGTGTTCGAACGCCTTGGCGATGGGCCATCCCAGGCGTGGACGCGTCAGAAGATCGCCGAGCTGGAGCGCCAGCGCGGGCAGCCGAATCAGCGGTCGTAGGCAGTCAACCCACGCTGGCCGTTTCCGCCAAGGGCGTGTTTCCCAGCACCCAAGCCCCCTGGCCCCGGCTCCATTCGCGCTTCCAGAAGGGGGCGTGATGGTTGAGGGCCTCCAGCAGCTCCTGGCAGCAGCGCTGGGCCGGGCTGCGCCTGCGGCGGTGCTCCGCCGTGGGGAAGCCCCAGAGCTCTGGGGGGTGGCCCCCTGGCCGTTTCAGAATCAGCGGCTCGGCGGGGGCGTTTCGGCGGGCGGGGCGACGCTGAGATCCTCGGGGAGCGCGGCGGCGGATGGCGCCTCTGCCATGTCCGGGGCAGGTGCTTCGGCCTCGGCGTTGGCGCCTGCCTGCGCCTCAGGGGAGGGCTCGGGCGCTGCGGTTGCAGCCTTGGGGGAGGTCGCCCCCGGCAGATCGTTCTGCTGGCTGATCAGCCGCGCCCAACCGCTGCGTTCCTCCGACATCAGGCTCTCGACAGCAATGACGAAGGAGGCGAAGGCCTGCTGGTCGTTCTGATACGCGGGGGTGGCGCGGGTGAGAAACAGAAACTTCTCCCGTTTCAGGGCTTCATTGAGGCTGCGATAACGCACCCAGTTCTCCTGATTGCGATTGAGGGCCAGCAGCGATCCGGACAGGGCGATGCCACCGCCGGCCATGGCGATCGCCAGGGGTCCCCAGCCGAACTGCCCGGCATAGGGACTGAACACCGTGATCGCTGTGCCGAGCAGGATTTCAAGGATTCGCAGTCGCATGAACCCCCGCTTGGAGGCCTTGCTGGTCTTGCTGAGCCAGCTGAGCTGGTCTTCGACGCGCTTGCTCAGATAGCTTTCTTGATCCATGGTGGTCATGGTTTTGACTCATGCTATCCAGCCTATTTGCGGCGGCACTTGAATGGCAATGGATCAGGCCCTGAAGGCTATTCGACCAGCTTCCTGCTGACGGCTTTGCTGGCAACGTATCGCCGCAGTCACGCCTGCAGCCAACCTCGCCATCGCTTCGGCCAACCGGCTGGTCGGCCGCTCTGGCAGGCAGCTGGAGCGTGTTGGTTGTCTTGCCTTCTTTGAGGGCGGCATCATTCCCGTCTTGGCCCGTGTGTCGATACCTCTCCCACCTCTCCCACCGCTTCTGCCAACGGCGTGTTCCCCAGCACCCAAGCCCCCTGGCCCCGGCTCCATTCGCGCTTCCAGAAGGGGGCGTGATGTTTGAGGGCCTCCAGCAGCTCCTGGCAGCAGCGCTGGGCCGGGCCGCGGCGGTCGGCGGCCACCGCCACCAGCACGATCGCCTCGCCGCAGGGGATGAGGCCCACCCGGTGGCGCACCAGCACCGCCGTTGCCCGATGGCGCCTGGCGCAGGCGGTGGCCAGCTGGTGCAGCTGCGCTTCGGCCATGCCGGGGTAGTGCTCCAGCTCCAGGGCCTCCAGGGGCAGGCCCGCCGCCGTCTGGCCCCGCACCCGGCCGATGAACATCGCCGTGGCCGCCGGGATTGCGGCGGTGCTCGCCGCCAGCCCCTCCTCCCAGCGTTGCAGCTCGGACCAGGCCTCGAAGCGGTCGGGGTGGAGGCTGAGGCTGAGCGGCGCGGCCGGCTGGTCGGGGGCGGCGGGGACAGGGTTGCCCAGGGGGGGCGTCTCGGGGTGGTGCATCGCTCCGTGTTGATCTCAGCCGCCGCTGATCGGCGGCAGAAAGGCGAGCTCATCGCCATCGGTCAGGGCGGCATCGGCTGCGGCGAATTGCTGGTTGATCGCCACCCGGATCTGATCAGGAAGCCCCTCGCCCAGCGATGTCGCTGCACCATTCGCCCCATCCGCTGCGGCTGCTCCGCCCGACGCCTCATCCGATCCTTTGCCCCCTCCGCCCGCCGCCGGCTCCTGCTCCGCCGCGCCCCCGATGCTGGCCCTCTGCCAGGCCACCGCCAGCCCGAGCTGTCGCCAGAGGGTCAGGGGGGTGGCCCCGGCGGCGGCCTGCACCTGGCGCTCGCTCCAGCCCATCGCCTCCCGCAACCCCGCGAACAACCGCACCCGCAGCGTCAGGGCCCGGGCGGCTCCGGCCGGCGGGGAAGCGGGGGCGACCATCGCAATCCTCGGCGTGGTCACAGTCTGCCGCTGCGGCGGCGCCATCGCCTGGGACCAGCCTTCATGGCCCCTCCCGTTTCCGCCGCCGCCACCACAGCGGGGAGCCAACCCGCCCACAGTGGCTCCAGCCCCACAGCCAGCGGGGCCTCGCCTGCTGGTTCGCCAGCCTGGCCCCGGCGGCGTGCTGCGCTGGCGGGCTCGCTGCTCCATGGTGGTCTCGCCCCGACTCTGGTTGCCGCCCTGCTGGTTCCCACTCGCCCTGGTCCGCTCTGAGGAGGCCCGGTCGCCCGCCGTTCGCTGTCGCCAGTGCTCTCACCTGAGCCTGCAGCAAGTTCGGCGCCAAAGCACCGGCCCCGCCCTGCCATCTCCAGCGCCGACAATGGCCCCGTCGCCGCCCCGTACCCCTTGAGCCTCGCCATCGCCCTGCTCACGGTGTCGGACACGCGCACCGCTTCCGATGACGTCTCCGGAGATGCGCTGCAGGCCCGCCTTGAGGCAGCCGGCCATCGCCTGCTGGAGCGGCGGATCGTGCCCGACGACCGCTACCGCATCCGGGCCGAGATCAGCCGCTGGATCGCCGATCCGGCCGTGCAGGTGGTGATCAGCTGCGGCGGCACTGGTCTGACCGGCCGGGATGGCACCCCCGAGGCGGTGGCGCCCCTGCTCGACAAGATGATCGACGGGTTCGGCGAACTGTTCAGGGTGCTCTCCTTCGAAACGATCGGCACCAGTACCCTCCAGAGCCGCTGCCTGGCGGGCGTGGCCAATGGCACCTTGATCTTCGTGCTGCCGGGGTCCCGCGACGCGGTCGAAACCGCCTGGGACCGGCTGATCCAGGCCCAGCTCGACGCCTCCACCCGCCCCTGCAACCTGGTGCAGCTGCTGCCTCGCCTGCGGGAAGGCCCTTGAGTCGAGTCCTGCGACGGCTGCGGATCCTGGCCCGGCGGGAGCGACGCCGCGGCCGGCGCTACCAGCCCAGCTTCCGGGCCCGCCAGAGCGGGGTCAACGCCCTCGGCGCCCTGGCGTCCCTGGTGTTGCTCGGGCTGCTCTCGCTCTGGAGCGGCCATCCGCTGATGGTGGCGCCACTGGGGGCCTCCTGCGTGCTGCTCTTCGCCTACCCCGCCAGCCCCCTGGCCCAGCCCCGCAATCTGGTGCTCGGCAACCTGCTGGGCGGCCTGGTGGGGGCGCTGCTGGTGCGCAGCCTGGGCCAGGGGCCGCTGGTGCTGGCCCTGGCCGTGGCGCTGACGATCCTGCTCGGCCAAATCTGGCGTTGCCTCCATCCCCCCGCCGGAGGCATGGCCTTTCTGGCGGTGCTTCTGGCCGTGCCCTGGCGGTTTCTGGTCTTCCCGGTGCTTGGCGGCTCGCTGCTGTTGCTCCTGCTCGCCTGGGGGTTCAGCCGCTGGGTGCCGGGGGCGGCGCCCTACCCGCGCCACTGGTTGTGAGGGTTATGAATCAGCCCCCCAGATAGGCCATCTCGGCCCGCGGCCGCGCTGGTTCGATCGTCCCCTCCGCACCGCCGGCCGATCGCTCCTCGCTCCAGCGGTCGTGGCGCCCACGCCAGAGGGAGGCGAGGGCGTCCTGCAGATCCTTCGGATCGGACCTGGCGTTGAGCCAGGGGCGCAGGTCCAGGCCTCGCTCCGCACTGGCGAACAGGCAGGTGTAGGCGATGCCATCGGCGCTGACCCGCAGCCGATTGCAGTCGCCGCAGAAGGGGGCGCTGACCGAGGCCACCAGGGCCAGGTGGCCGCCGCCATCGCGGTAGCGATAGCGCTGGGCGGTGCCGTGGCTGGGTCGGCCCAGGGGTTCGAGGGGCCAGCGCGCCTGGATCCGCTCCAGCATCACCGCCGCCGGCAGCACCTGCGCGGGTTGCCAGCCGTTGCGGTTGCCCACCTCCATGAACTCGATCAGCCGCAGCTCCACCCCCCGCTCCCGCGCCAGGGCGGCCAGGGGCAGCAGCTGCTCCTCGTTGCGCCCGCGCTGGATCACGGCGTTGAGCTTCAGGGCGCCCCGCTCCGGAGCGAAGCCGGCGGCCCGGGCGTGGTCGAGGGCCTCCAGCACCTTTGTCAGGGCCCGGGCCCCGGCCGCCGGATCGGCCAGCCCCGCCATCGCAGCCACGCTCGCCCCATCGCTGCCATCGAGGCTGAGGGTGAGGCGATCCAGCCCCGCCGCCCGCAGGGCCAGGGCCCGTTCGCGGCTGAGCAGGGTGCCATTGCTGGTGAGGGCGATCTCGCGCAGGGCAGCGGTGGGAGGGTCTGAGGCCTGGGCCCGTTCGCCCCGGTGGCGAGCGGCGGCGGCGGCGATCAGGGCCTCCAGGCCCGGGTGCAGCAGGGGTTCGCCGCCGGTCAGCCGCAGGCTGCTCGCCCCCAGCGCCACCGCCGCGGCGATCAGCCGCAGCCGCTGGTCCTGGTCGAGCAGCCCCGGCGGCTCGTGGCCATCGGGCAGGCAGTAGGGGCAGGCCAGGTTGCAGCGGGCCGTGAGCGACAGGCGCAACACCCCCAGGGGGCGGCCAAGGCGATCGCGGGGCTGGCTGGGCTCCATGGCCGCGACCCTAGGCGTCTCCGGGGTGCGTTGATCCGGCGGGCCGCTGCCTGCCGGCGCTGGCCCGCCGGGGTCCCACGTGGATCGACCCATCGGCCGGCTGTCGTCCGGTCGCCCCTTCGCGCTGCCTACAGTCCAGATCCAGCCCCAGCCGCGCCTCCCCCCGTGACCCTGGATCGCCTTGAGGCCGGCATCCGCCACCGCCAGCCAGCGCTGCAGCCGCCGGCCGAGCGCTGTGGCTGGGCGCCCCCGGGCAGTCCGGCGTCTGACGGGGCCGCTGACGGGGGGGAGCGGCAAGCCGAGGGAGCGGCCGATGGGGGGGGCCATGGGGCTGCCGCCAGCGCCGGTGCCGCTATCCCTGCGGCTGCCGCGATCAACGGCAGCAACGGCCCGGGCGCCGCCAGTGCGGCACCCCCAGCTCCTGAGCTGCCGATCCACTACCAGCACCACGATCCAGCCCATGGCATCGCCTTCCAGGTGCAGCGGCTTGGTTTCGAGGGCCTGCAGGTGCTTGATCCCCGGCTGGTGCGGATCGCGCCGGGGGCCTGCAACGAGCGGCACCGCCACGCCCATGAATCGCTGTTTGTGGTGCTGGAAGGCCGGGCTGAGATCCACGTCGGTGAGGCGGTGCTGCGGCTTGGGCCGGGTGGTGTGGCCTACGTGCCCCGCTGGCTGGTGCACCAGAGCCGCAACCTCTGCTGCGAGCGGGAGCTGTTGCTGCTGGCGATCACCGATTTCGGCCTCACCGGCGCGGTGCTGGGCGATTACGACCGCCAGACGCGGCTGCGCTTCGCCGGTCGCGATGCCTTCGCGGGCGCTGAGGGTCAGGAGGCTGTCCTGGAGGTTGCTCCGCCCGGGCCCACCGAACCAGCGCCGGCCCGGCCGCCGCTGCAGGGGCGGACCGAGCCAGGGCCTGAGGCCTGGCCCGCTGCGGCGGGGCTGGTGCCGGTCGGCCGGAGCCGCCAGGGGGTGCGGGGGCTCGGCTGCGGCCTGGGGCGCCGGATCTCCGGCCGCCTGCGGCGCCTGTGGCGCAGCGCCTGGTCCTGAGCAGGGCGGAGGGGCCCATGGACCCAGGGGCCCAGGGGCTGCACGGCCAGGCTGCGCCAGGTGTTCAGCAGGATCTGGCGGCCCCTCGCCGGCGCCTGGCCCCCGGTCTCGCCAGTGCGCTGCGGCGGCTGGCCGGCGCCTGGGCGTTGGTTGCTCTGGCCGGCGGCCGTTCCGGCCGGCTCCCTTCAGGCCGGCTGGCTGCCTTCCGGCGGGGGAGCGGCCGGTGGGGCAGCCCCCGGCAGCTGCTCGGGTCGGTTGACGTTGCGCAGGGCGGGGCCCGGCAGCGGCAAGGGGTGCCAGCGCTCCCCCGCCAGCCAGCGCAGCAGGCTGCGCTCCCCCGCCGCCAGGCTGGCGCTGAGTCGCTCCAGGCGGGCGGGGCAGGGGGGATAGAGGCCGAGCAGGGGCTGCAGCCTGGTGCCGTCGTGGCTCAGCACGATCGCTGGCGCCTCAGGCACCAGGGCCCCCCGGGGCCTGGCGAGCGCCGGACCGGTGGCCCCGGCCGCCCAAGCCGGGTCCGCCGGGCCGGTGCCGGCCGCCTCGGAGGCCGCCAGCAGGGTGCGGAGGCAGGCGGGATCGAGCCAGGGCATGTCGACCGGACAGAGCAGCAGCCGCTCCTCCGGGTGGGTGCGCAGCAACCGCTCCAGGGCCCGCAGCGGCCCTTCCCAGGGAGGCGGTTCCGCCAGGGCCAGCAGGGGCGCGCTGGCGTCGAGGCGGCCGGCCGCCGCCAGCTGGCGGGCCAGGGCCAGGTGGGCCGGGTGGCGGCTGAGCAGGGTGATCGGCGCCTGCAGCGAGGCCAGCAGCAGCAGGCTGCGCTCCAGCCAGGTGCCGCCGTCCGGATGGGGCAACAGGGCTTTGTCGCGGCCCATGCGACGGCTGGAGCCACCGCTGAGCAGGCAGCAGCGCAGGGGGGGCAGCCCGGCACTGGCCGGCGTTCCGGGGCCGGGATGTAGCAACGGCTGCCAGTCAGGCCCCGTCGCCTGCATAGGGTCATCCCGATCCCCCTGCCCCGCTGACGCCATGGCCGTGTCCGCTCTGACCTCCACCCTGTTGGCCGCCAAGCGCCAGGTCGGGCTCAGCTTCGCGGATCTGGGCGCCCGCCTCGGGGTGGATGAGGTGTGGATCGCCAGCCTGATCCACGGCCAGGCCACCGCCAGCTCTGAGGAGGCCCGCAGTCTGCTGGCCGCCCTGGCCCTCGAGGCCAGCCCGGAGGCGCCGGCGCTGCTGGCGGGCCTCACCACCTACCCGGTGAAGGGCGCCCTCGATCCGGTGATCCCGACCGATCCGCTGCTGTATCGCTTCTACGAAATCCTGCAGGTCTATGGCCTGCCGCTCAAGGATGTGATCCAGGAGAAGTTTGGCGATGGCATCATGTCGGCGATCGATTTCACCCTCACCGTTGACAAGATCGAGGACCCCAAGGGCGATCGCGTCAAGGTGACGATGAATGGCAAGTTCTTGCCCTATCGCAAGTGGTGAACTGGGCTGGCCCTAGGGCTGGTCCCAGCGGCCCTGGGCCTGTGGCCCTGGCCCTTTGGCCTCAGGCGTTGAGCAGACGCTCCAGCGTCACGAAGCGGTAGCCCCGTTGCCGCAGGGCCGGCACCACCTGCCGGAGCAGGGCCAGGGTTGCCGGCAGGGTGTCCGGCCGGTCATGCAACACCAGGATCGCGCCGGGATGGGCGTTGTGGAGCACGAACCACCGCATCCAGCCCACGGGTGGGTGGACGGTGTCCCAGGGGAAGATCGATCCCAGCACCAGCCGATAGCCCCGTTCGTTGAGGCTGGCCAGCATGGAGGCGCGAAACCAGCCACCGCCGGGCCGGAACCAGCGCAACGCCAGGCTGTGGGGGGCGGCGGCGCGCCCCAGCTGGTCGGCCGCCTGATCGAAGGCCTGGCGGAATCGGGTGGGGCCAAGACAGGCCGAGGGGCTGTCGCGGTCCATGTGGTGGCCGATGCCATGGCCGTCGGCGAGGGCCTGGGGCAGGAAGTCGGGTGGCCCCTGGGCCAGGTGGCCGCTGATCACAAACAGGGTGGCGGGCAGCTCCAGCTCCCGCAACAGGGCCAGCAGGGCCATGCTGCCGGTCGACGCCTGGCCGAAGCTTTCCGGGCTGGGGCCGTCGTCGATCGTGAGGGCCAGCTCGCGGCGCCGGCCGTCGCCGCAGAAGATCACCTCCGGAAACAGGGGCTGCAGCAGGTGCCGCACCATCAGTGAGGGCCATAGCGCCACCAGCAGCCCCATCGCCAGCAGCAGCAGCAGGATCAGGCCGGCGAGGGCGGCGAGGGCGTCGCGCATCGAGGGGGGTGGGGATCAGGCTTCAGGCTGGCGGCGGTTCGGATGGGCTGCGTTCAGCGAGGCCATCGACCTCCACCTGGCCGATGCGTTCTTCTGCTTTGCTGTAGCTGGCAATCAGCTGGGCGGCGCTGCATTCACCGATCTGGTAGCGCATCAGATCGGCATTGAGCATGCGGAAGGCGGTGCGCAGATCGGCGGCCTTGCTGCGCAACCGGAATCCGCTGAACAGGGCGGTGCAGATCGCCGAAAGCAAGGCCATCAATTTCAGGCGACCCGGATCGAAGTCCTTGGAGCCGGTGTAGGTGGCCACCAGCAGCGACAGCACGATCGCGGCCAGGGCCGTGACCACGGTGAGCAGTTGCAGGGCGGTGGCTCCCCAGTGGAGGCGACGGCAGAAGCGCCCCAGCTGCTGAACCAGCTGTTGCTCCGCCGCGCTGCCGGCCGGGGGCGCAGGGGAGGGGTTGGGCTCGGCCATGGCCTCGATCAATGCCGCGCCCTAGGGGTAGCACACGATTCCCTGATCGGCCCGTTGCTGTGATCGTCTCCAGAAGCCAGGGCCGATGCCCGGGGTCAACACCCCTCCGTGGGGATAGCCCTGCAGAATGGGTGGCACCTGCTGGCGCGCTGGGCTGCTCCGAGCGTGCTGGGACACGGCCTGAGGATGACCCAGCTGCACCGAATCCCACCAGATCCCCTGAACCGCCCTGAGCGGCTGCTGGATGTGGTGTTTGTGCATGGGGCGGGCGGTGATCATTTGAACAGCTGGGGTTTGCGGCGTCAGCAAGAGGGGGGCGACGCTGATTCGATGCTGCACTGGTTGCTTGGCGACGCTGATCTCTCCGGTCTCGGTGTCTGGTCGCTGCAGCACGAGTCGGATAAATTCTGGAGAGGGCAACAGGGATCCTTGACGCGCAAAGAGCTGGCACAGAATGTGCTGGCGGAGTTGATGCGCTCGCAGCTCCTCGACCCCGCATCGCCGCAATCGCCGCGCCGGCCGATCTGCTGGGTGGCCCATAGCGAGGGGGGCAACGTTGTCAAGCAACTCTTGTATGTTTGCCAGTTGGAATGCGCTGGTGACCTGAACAGGGCAAAGCCGGCGGCGGCGGCGGCCATTCTGGAGGCGACAAAGGCGGTTTATTTCATTGACACACCTCACCGTGGTAGCTGGGTTGCCGGACGGCTTGGACGGCTTATTCCAGGCTTGCGGCAGAGGGTTCATCGCGAGTTGCGTGAAGCGGACGACGAGCTGAGGGATTTGCATGCCTGGTATGTCAGAACGATGGTTCAGCGAATGCAAAATCTCAATTTTCGCCAAGGCAAGGAATTTTTTAGCGTTGTGGGTGCAGCGTCAGCCGAGCTTGAAGGCGTGATTCCTGTCACTATTTCCCGCAATCATAATCGGATTGCAAAACCAGAGAACAGGGGTGATTCACCCTACCGTGAGATCAAGGATGATTTGCTTCGCATCCATCAGGAATGCAGGGCCACCGCCCAGCTGCAAGCGCCGGTGCCCAGCGTGCCATTGCTGGTGCAGCGCGTTGGTTGTGGCGACGCCCATGAACCGCTGCGGCTGCTCTGCTTTGTGGTGCCTGAACTGGGTGCCTTCGATCCGGCCATGGCCAGCCGCCAGGGGAAGCAGTTTCGGTTGATGTTCTGGCTCACCGAAGCGGATGGCCTGCCCAAGGCCCTCGATCAGGCCTGGATTGAGGGACTGAGAGGCGATCAGCTGACGGCCGAGATCGGCAGGGTCTATGCCGAGCAGTTGAATGACTCCCCCAGCGGCCGCCTGCTGCTGGCCCTTTTCCTTCCCTTTGATCTGCTGGCCAGTGATCGCCTGGAGGGCTTTGTTGACGCCCTGCGCCGCCATACCTGCGAACAGCTGCCGCATTGCACCGGAGTTCCAGTGGTGCTGGGCTGCTCCAGTCGCTGGCGCGTCGGCTGCTCGGCCCACCCACGGCTTGGGATGACCCGCCATTCACTCCGCCGGGCGTCGGAGCGAGTGGTGCGCACGTTGTTCCAGGATCCCGGGCCGCAGGCGGCCAAGCTGGGCTGCCTGGATTGGCTGATGATCACGGCCGGTTCCCCATCGCCGTCGTCGGCGCCGCTGGCTGGGCGGCCGATCGCCAAACCTGCGGCCATCGCCTCCATCCTCGCGGCTGAGGCACTGGGGCAAGGGCAATCCTCAGCAGAGGCAGGCCGCGATGGCGGGCCAGGCGACGCTGACGAGGCTCCCGATCCCTTGGCTGACTGTGTTGCGGTGTATTTGAGCGAGTCGGCAGAACGCGATCGGGGCCCGGGCGGTCAGGGGGTGTTGGAGCCGTTGCTGCTGCGGGGAATCCCGCTGATCTGGCGCGCTAACCCGCTGGCTGGCGAGGCCCGGGCCCAGCCGGTGGAGGGTGGCCATGGCTCCGATCCGATGGATTCGATCCTGGCCTGGGATGGGCTGTCATTCCTTGACCACTTTTATCGCTATCGGCTTGATCCAGCCTCGCCAGCCGATCAGGCCCATGGTTCGATTCGCGCTTTCATCCGCCACAGCACCCTGTTTTGGGAGGATCACCGCCATATCCCCACCGAACCCTCCGAACCCTCCGAACCCCCCGAAGCTCCAGCGCGCCAGGGCGCCGCGACTGCATCCGCCAATCCTTTCTACATCCCTTTTCAAGCGAGCCCCCCATGACCTGGCAACGATTCGCCACCACCCCCGAGGGCTGCCGCCGCGGCCGCTTCTTTACACCGCCATCCGAATCGGAACGAGAGGCCAATCCCGACAGCCCTCCACCCGCTGCCTCCGCCGACCCGGCCCCGCCCTGGCGCACCTTTCTTAGCAAGACGGCCTTCGAGCCGCTGCTCCCGAAGGCCTGGGAGCGTTGGCTGAAGCTGTGGGAGCAGGCTGACCGTTCGAGCCGCTATGAGCGAGCCCGCAACCGGGCCGCCAGTTTCGTGCTGCCGGATTCGACCGCCAGCCGCAACCTCGTGCTGGCGGTGAATGCGGCCCTGAGCCTGCGGCGGCCGCTTCTGCTCAGCGGCCGGCCGGGCTCCGGCAAGACCACCCTGGCCTATGTGGTGGCGCAGTGGCTCGGGCTGGGGCCGGTGCTGGAGTGGTCGGTGTCGCCGGGCGCCACCCTCGCCGATGCCCTGGTCAGTTACGACCCCCTGGCCCGGCTGCAGGATCTGGAGATCGCCCGCAAGCTGGCGGAGACCAGCCAGCCGCTGCCGGCCCACGACGCCCCGGACCTGACGCCGAAGCCGGTGGAGCACTACATGCGTCTCGGCCCGGTGGGAACCGCCTTTCTGCCGATGCCCCTGCCGCGGGTGCTGTTGATTGATGAGATCGACAAGGGAGATCTCAACCTGGCCAATGAATTGCTGCACCTGTTTGAGGAGGGCAAGTTCACCCTTCCCCAGCTGCAGCGTGGCTCTGGAACCACCGGAGCCGGCACCGGACCCGAAGGCCAGCCCCGTGTGATCACCCGTGTGATCAACAGTGCCGATGAGGACGACAACGGCCAGCCGATCCCGGTCGAGATCCAGGGCGCTGTGGTGCAGTGCTACGAATTTCCGCTGGTGGTGATGACCAGCAATGGTGAACGGGAGTTTCCAGCCGCCTTCAACCGCCGCTGCCTGCGGGTGAGGATGCCTGATTTCAGCGACGATTCCGCCAGCCTGGAGGCGATTGTGCGCCGCCACTGGCAAGCCAGCGATACGCCAGCCGGCACGCCAGCGGGCCAGGGGCAGGCCAGGCCCCTGGCGCAGCTGGATCTTGCCCTGCAGGATTTCCAGAAGGCGATCCAGGCCGCCCAGGTGGTGGGCGATCACCTGGCCCTCGATCAGCTGCTCAACCTGGCCTATCTGCTGGAGCAGGAAACGCCACCGGTGACCGAGGCGACGCGCCGGGATCTGCGCCAGGTGCTGTTGCAGGCCCTGGAAGCCGACCCGGAGCAGCAACCGCCGCCAGGGTCAGAACCCTCGTGAGCGGGGCGCCTGCGGCAAAGGAGCGCTGGCCGGAGCTGGCCAAGCTGCTCGGTCGCCGCGGCTGGGCGGCCGCCGAGATCAACGACTGGCTGTGGCTGGTGCGCACATTGGCGGCCTCATTGCCCCAGCCGCCACCCGACGCGGGCGCCGCCCCCGGGCCCCCAGCGGCGGGCGGCCAGGGCGATGCCTCCACCGGCAGCACCGCCAATTCCGCCGCAGCGCCGGCCAGGCCGCCCCAGGCCGGTCCCAGCGCCTTGCCGCCAGCGCCCGTCACCCCGCCGCCCCCAACGCCCGCCCCTGCCGAGGCTCTGCTGGAGCCGCTCACGGCCGACAGCCCCAGGCCCGCGGACACCCTGCGGCTGGGCATCGCCGATTCCCCCCTGATCCCCCGCCCCCGCCAGTGCGGTCGGGCCCTGGCGCCGCTCAACCGCTGGCATGAGGAGGGGCCAGCCCTCGTGCTCGATGTGGCGGCCACGGTGGAGGCCATCGCCAGCGCCCGCAGCGAGGGGTTGGCCTGGCAGCCTTGCCTGCGGCCCCGGCGTCAGCCCTGGCTGGAGCTGCAGCTTGTCTTCGACGGCAGCCCCTCGATGGCCCTCTGGCAGCGGCTGCGACGGGAGCTGCCCCGTCTGCTGGCCGCGGAGGTGCGCTGGCGGGATCTGCGCTGCTGGCAGCTGCTCAGCGGGCCCGAGGGCACGGTGAGGCTGGCGGACCGGCGGGGGCGGCCCTGTGGGCCGCGGCGGCTGCGGCAGCGCACGGAGCGCTCCCTGGTGCTGGTGGTGAGCGATGCGGTGGATCCCGTCTGGTATCAGGGCGCCATGGCCGAGCTGCTGCAGGGGTGGGCGGCGGTGCAGCCGGTGGCGCTGCTGCAGCTGTTCCCCCAGCGGCTCTGGCTGCGCACGGCCCTGGCCCAGCAGCCCGCGGGCTGGATCCGTTCAGCCACGCCGATGCGGCCCCATGGTCTGCTGGCCTGGCAGCCGGTGGAGGGTGGCCCGCCCCTGGCGGCCCGGCCCGGCCCGGCGCCCTGGCTGACCCTGCCGGTCCTGCAGCTGCAGCCTGCCTTCCTCGGGCCCTGGGCGCGGTTGCTGGTGGGTTCGCGGCAGGGCAGCGCCCTGGCCTACCGCTTTGCCCTGCCCCAGCGGAGCACCCTGAGCGGGACCAGCGGGACCAGCAGGGCCGCCACCGGGCCGGCCCCGGGCCGCGATCGTCCGCCCAGCGAGCGGGCTGTCACGGAGGCCGCGGCGGCGGCTGATAGGGAGGAGCGACTGGCGGTGTTCCTGTTCACCGCCTCCAAGGGGGCGCGCAAGCTGCTGGCCCTGCTCAGCTTTGCGCCGGTGATCAGTCTGCCGATCGTGCGCCTGGTCCATGGCCGGATGTTGGCGGCCAGCGGGCAGGACGCGGTGGCCGAGCAGGCGGAGGTGCTGTTCAGCGGTCTGTTTGTGCCGGCCCCATCGGCGACGCTCACCCCCATCCCGATCGATCAGCAGCGGTTGATCTTTGTCTCCGAGGAGCTGAGACCAAGGCTGCGCGAGGGCCTGCGGCGCTGGGAGGCCCAGGCGGTGGTTGACCGGGTGCAGGAGTTTGTGGCGCAGCGGCTCAAGCTGAGCCAGGAGCAGTTCGTGGCCCTGCTGCTGGCGCCGGAACAGTGCGAGGCCCCTGCGGATCAGGAGCTGCTGCGCGCCTTTGCCACCGTGGCGCCCAGCTGCCTGCGGGGCCTGGGGGGGCGTTATGAGGCGTTGGCCGAGCAGCTGGAGCAGCTGGAGCAGCGCAGGCGGCGGCCGCCGTCGCCAGAGGCGATCGAGGCGGGCTGGCTGCAGGGGCTGGAGATCGAGGCGGTGACCATTGAGACCGCCCAGGTGCTGAGGGTGCCTCCCCTGGAGCTGCTGGAGATCAACACGGCTCAATGGCAGGAGCTGGCGCTGCGGCAGGTGGAGTTCCAGGCCCTGGCACCAGCTGGTCTGGCCGACTTCCTGCGCCAGGTGAAGCGGAAGGGTGGTGCGGCGGCCCGGGCCAGCCTGCCCACCGCCACCGCCTGGGCGTTCCACGAACCCCTCCAGCGCGACGGCCTTTCCTTCGGCGCCACGGTGGAGCGGCCCGATCCGCTCACCCTCACCCTGCTGGAGATCCCCGCTGGTCGCTTTTTCATGGGTTCAGCACCGGCCGAACCTGAGCGCTTCGGCGATGAAAGCCCGCAGCATGAGGTGGAACTGGGGAGCTTTTTCATCAGCCAGACCCCGATCACCCAGGCCCAGTGGTGGCAGGTGGCGGGCTGGCTTGAGCGGCCCGGTGAGCGCTGGGGGCGGGAGCTGAGGCCGAATCCCTCGAGGTTTCAGCGCCGAGATGTCAAGGGCGAAATCAGCACGGATGATCGCCCGGTGGAGCGGGTGAGCTGGCACGACGCCATGGAGTTCTGCCGCCGCCTCAGCCAGCGCACCGGCCGCACCTACACCCTCCCCAGCGAAGCCCAGTGGGAATACGCCTGCCGGGC
>JBMSXZ010000048.1:0-16671 GCA_049426205.1 Cyanobium sp. | reverse complement strand
GCGGCGAGCGCGTCGGTTTTCGCTTCAAACACGCCGATGCTGTGGTGAAGCGCAATCCCCAGGGGCGCTCGCGCCGCGGCTGGGTGATGGAGCCGGTGGAGCAGACCACCAGCCGTGGCACGAAGATGCCTGCCTACCGGATCCGCTGGCGCGACAGTGAGCGTCCCGAGATCGTTCTGCAGCACATGCTGATCGCCGATCCCGATCCAACGCCGCCCCCCGAGGGTGTGAGCCTGGTGCCGCCGGCCCCGAAGGGCTAGGCCAGGATCCTGACCTCCGGCCCCCCGAGGGAGGCCCCCGAGACACTCAGAGCCAGCCCCGCAGCCGGTAGATCCCAAGCCCCAGCAGTTCCTTCACCGATCGGGTGGTGGAGGCCAGCGCATCGGCGCTGGGCAGGAGATCCATCAGCACGCTTTCAACCGTGGGCCGGCCCGACAGCCCGCGCGCCGGCAGCTGGTAGTCGCAGGCCACCGGCACGATCTGCAGCTCGGTGCGGCGGCGGAAGGTGGCGGTGGCCCGAGGCAGGTGGCTGGCGCTGGTGACCAGCAACAGCGATCGCCAGCCCCGCTCCCTGGCGATCGCCCCGATCGCCACGGCTTCTTCGGCGGTGTTGCGCGGGGTCTCGCTGCGCACGATCCGATCGGGCGGAACCCCAAGCTCCGTCGCCAGGGTGGCGGCATAGCTGGCTTCGGGGGGCAGGGGATCGTCGCCGCTGAAGCTCACCCGGCCCCCCGAAACCACCAGCCAGGGGGCCTTGCCCTGCCGGATCAGATCCACGCCTGTCAACAGCCGATCCGCCGCATCGGACACCTCCACGCGCCGCCTGGGGGGCAGGGGGGGCACCAGGCCACCCCCCAGCACCAGCACCGCGTCGGCGTTGGGCAGCGGCAGCGGCGTCAGGGCCGTGGCCCGATCCTCCAGGCTCCGCACCAGCTGCCGGCTGACGAGCGGCATCGAGGCCAGCCAGAGCAGCGCCAGCCCGGAGGCCGAGAGCAGGGGGCCCCAGCGGCGCCGCCGCCCCAGCAGCCCCAGGCTGAGCAGCACCAGGGCTCCCCCCAGGGGGTAGACCAGCTGCGGGAGCAGCTTGGAGAGCAGGAATCCCATCGTTTCAGCCCTGGCGCCGCCTGAGGGACTCCAGCTCCTGCTCGGTCTCGAAGCTGGCCCAGGCCCGCTCCAGCTCCTCCATCGGGGATGCCTTCGCGCTGTCCTGACCTTGCTTCTCCCTGCCGCCGTCTCTGGCCGCGCCCTGCCCCCCCTGCCCTGGAGCCTGCGCCGCGGCGGCCCTGGCGGTGAGCTGCTGAAGATCCCGCTCCACCGCCGCGAAGCGCTCACCCACCTCGCCGAGGGTCTGCCAGCGGCTGCGGCCCTGCTCCATCAGGGTGGCGATGTGGGCTTCGGCCCGCTCGGCCAGATCGCCGGCACCGGCGCCCTGGGCCCGCTTCACCCGCTCCTTCCACTGGCGGATCTCGCCCGCCAGCCGCAGCAGGCCTTGCCGCTGCAGTTCGGCCTCCTGCCGCAACCGAAGCCGCTCCTCCAGCAGCCGCTGCTGGCGCTCCCGTTGCTCCTGCTCCGCCAGGAGGGCCTCCTGCTGGGGATTGGCGCGCAGGAAGGCCTGCAGCTGCTGCTCCAGCCGGTCTTCGAGCTCCTCCAGCCAGCTGCTGCTGCTCATGCTTCCGGCGCCCGGGTGATCAGGGGCGCCTCGATCTCCTGCTGCAGCGGCGTGATCGCCGCCTCGCGGGAGCGCAGCAGCAGCTGGGTGAGTCGGGCGATGGCACCCTCGCCCAGATCCTGCTCGGAGATGCGATCGAAGGCGCGGCGGTAGAGCTCCTCCAGCTCGGCGATCAGACCCTCGCGGGTGTCGCGCATCGCCTGGCGCTGGTCCTCACGGCTCATCGGGGGTTCCGCAGGGGGGGGAGAGGGGGATGGGGCGCGGCGCCGTCGCGGCGTCGCTCTGTCCCAGAGTCTGCCTGGGCCAGCAGGTGCAGCGACAGCTCGTCGGCGCTGTCATGCCAGCGGCCGAGTGGTCGCCAGCACGCCTCAGCCGCCAGGGCCAGAAACGCCGCCGGTGTGTACTTGACGCTGTATTCGCTCACCAGCGCTTCGCCTGCCGCGAACGGCCAGCGCCGGCCCGCCAGCTCCACGCTCTGCTCCTGGCGGCTCACCAGTTCCATGGCGATCCGGCTGGGGCCCGGCTCCCAGCGGGCCCGGTAGCGGAAGGTGGCCGGATCGAAGTCCCCCGCCAGCTCCCGGTTGAGCCGCCGCAGCAGGTTGAGGGCGAAGGCGGCCGAGACGCCGGCGGCATCGTCGTAGGCGGCCTCCAGCCGGGCGGCGTCGCGGGGCTGGTCGATGCCGATCAGCAAGCGGCCGCCGGGCCCCAGCAGTCGCCGGAAGCCCTGCAGCAGCAGCCGGGCCTCGGTGGGGGTGAAGTTGCCCAGGGAGCTGCCGGGGTAGAAGCCCAACCGCGGCCGCCCCTGCAGCAGGGGGTGCTGGGGCAGCTGGTCGAGCTGGGTGTAGTCGCAGCAGATGCCCAGCACCGGCACGGCGGGGTGGCGGGCCTGCAGGCTTGCGCAGGCCGCCTCCAGGTGGTCGGCGCTGATGTCGAGGGCGGCATAGGCCGCCGGGCGAAGGGCCTCCAGCAGCGGACCCACCTTGCGCAGATTGCCGGCCCCGAACTCGACCAGCACTGGAGCGCCCGCCAGGTCCTCCCCCAGCGCCATGGCCAGCTCCGGGGCCCTCTGCTCCAGCAGGGCCGTTTCGGTGCGGGTCAGGCTGTATTCGGGCTGCTCGGTGATCGCCTCGAACAGGCGGGAGCCCTCGGCGTCGTAGAGCAGCCAGGCGGGCAGCTGCCGGGGGCTGCGGGCCATGCCCTCGAGCACCAGCTGGCGCAGGTCGGCCGCGGCGGGGTGGAGATCGATCCAGTGGTGGTGCGCTGCGGGATCGGGCGTCGCCGACCGCGCCATCGCGCTGGCATCGCCGGGGGCGGTGGTCTGCGGCGGTGGGCTGGAGGGCGCTGGCGGGGTGACCGGGAGCCGGAAAACCATCGGGCCGCTGCAGCCACGCTGCATCGACCCTATCTCCGCACGGCCTCGCGGCATCAGGCGGTGTCGCGGGCCAGTCGCAGGCCGCTGGCCATCCAGCGGCTCGCCGGAGGGAAGAAGTTTCGGTAGGTGTAACGCGCCGGCCCGGCGTGGGCGGCGGGGGTGAGGAAGGCGCCGCCCCGCAGCACGAACTGGGAGCTCATGAACTTGCCGTTGTATTCCCCCACCGCTCCCGCCGCGGCCCGGAAGCCCGGATAGGGGCGGTAGGGGCTGCCGGTCCACTGCCAGAGCACCCCGTGGGCCTGGGGCAGGCTGCCGCTGGCAGCCAGGGTCTCCCATTCGGCCTCGCTGGGCAGCCGCGCCCCGGCCCAGCGGGCATAGGCATCGGCTTCGAACCAGCTCAGGTGCCGCACCGGCGCCTGGGGGTGGCGCGGCAGGCGACCCGCCAGGCTGAACTCGGAGTCGTCACGCCAGTAGCGGGGCGCCTGCCAGCCGTGCTGCTGCAGCACCGCCCAGCCCTCGCTCATCCACAGCTCCGGCCGCCGGTAGCCGCCATCGGCGATGAAGGCGGCGTAGTCGCCGTTGTTCACCAGCCGGCTGGCGATGGCGAAGGGCTCGAGCCACACCTGGTGGCGGGGGCCCTCGTTGTCGAAGTGAAAGCCGCTCAGGGGGGTGGGCGGATGGCTGGCGCCGCTGGGGTCGCCCGGATGCCCGATCGCCACCAGGCCGCCCGGGTGCTCCAGCCAGCCGGCCGGTGCCCGGCTGTCCGCCATTCCCTCTCGCCAGGCTTGCCGGAAGGCCGCCTCCGGTCCGCTGGGGCCAGCGTCGTAAATGGGTTCGAGGGGGTTGCGGGAGAAGCCGTCGAGCAGGTCCATCAGCAGCAGCTCCTGGTGCTGCTGTTCGTGCTGCAGGCCGAGTTCGAGCAGCGCCAGCAGTGGTGTCTGGGCGTTGGTCGGTCGCTGGGCCAGGCCCTCGAGCAGCTGCGCCAGGGCCGCGCCGATCCGCCGGCGCCAGGCGAGCACCTCAGCGATCGACGGCCTGCTGAGCAGGCCACGCTCGGGCCGCGGATGGCGGGCGCCGACAGCGTCGTAGTAGCTGTTGAACAGGTACCGCCAGCGCGGCTCGGCCGGTTCGAAGGCCAGGGCGTGCGTGTCCACCAGGGGGCGCAGCACAAACTCCTCGAAGAACCAGGCGGTGTGTCCCAGATGCCATTTGGGCGGGCTGGCATCGGCCATGGCCTGCAGCATCAGATCCTCCGGCTCCAGGCCTGCAATCAGAGCCTCGCTGCGGGCCCGCACCGCCGCCAGGCGCTTGGCCAGGGCCAGGGCCGGGGGGAGGGTCTGGGTGTCGGGGCGGCCGGCGGGCACAGCGGCAGTGTCCAAGCGAGTGCCCTGATCGCGCTGTGACCCTAGGAAGGTTCTCTACGATCCGGCCACGCAAGCACGCACCGGCAGGTCAGCAGCGATGGGCGGGATCAGCGAAGGGTTCAGTGCCGCTGTGGGGAACACCCCCCTGATTCGCCTGCGGGCCCTGAGTGAGCGCACCGGCTGCGAGATCCTCGGCAAGGCGGAGTTCATGAACCCCGGCGGGTCGGTCAAGGACCGGGCCGCCCTCGGCATCCTGCGCGAGGCGGAGCGCTCCGGGGAGCTGCGGCCTGGCGGCACCGTGGTGGAGGGCACCGCCGGCAACACCGGCATCGGCCTGGCCCACCTCTGCAACGCCCTCGGCTATCGCGCCCTGATCGTCATCCCCGAAACCCAGTCGGCCGAGAAGATCGGCCTGCTGCGCAGCCTCGGGGCCGAGGTGCGCACCGTGCCGGCCGTGCCCTATGCCGACCCCAACAACTATGTGAAGCTCTCGGGTCGGATTGCCGCCGAAATCCCTGGCGCCGTCTGGGCCAACCAGTTCGACAACCTCGCCAACCGCCGCGCCCACTACGAGACCACCGGCCCGGAGATCTGGGAGCAGTGCGACGGCCACATCGATGCCTGGGTGGCGGCCACCGGCACCGGCGGCACCTACGCCGGTGTGGCGCTGTTTCTCAAGGAGCGCAGCGAGCGGGTGCGCTGCGTGCTCGCCGATCCCCACGGCAGCGCGCTGCACAGCTGGGCCACCAGCGGCGAACTGCGCAGCGAGGGGAGCTCGATCACCGAGGGGATCGGCAACAGCCGTGTCACCGCCAACCTGGCCGGGGCTCCGATCGACGATGCGGTGCGGATTGGCGACCAGGACGCCCTCGACACCCTCTATCGGCTGCTCTGGCAGGAGGGCCTGTTTCTGGGGGGCTCCGTGGGGATCAATGTCGCCGCCGCCCTGGAGACCGCCCGGCGGCTGGGGCCCGGTCATCGGATCGTGACCGTGCTCTGCGATGGCGGTGACCGCTACCGCTCCCGCCTCTATGAGCAGGCCTGGCTCGAAGGCCGCGGCCTGCGTCAGCCCCTGCCCTCCCCCGGCCAGCCCAGCGCCCTGGCTCCCTCATGAGCCGGGGGTCCCGATCCCAGCGCCACCCCCGTCCAGCGTCTTGAACCACACCGCCATGCCCCAACCCGGCCAGCTGATCGGGGAGCGTTACCGGTTGGAGCGCGCTGTGGCGGAATCGCCGCATCAGGGCGTGCTCTGGCTGGCCCGCGACACCCTCGCCGCTGAGGCGCCAGTGGCCCTGCGACAGCTGGCGGCCGGCAGCGATCCGCAGGCGGTGACCGAGCTGGCCACGAGGCTGCAGGGGGTGCTCCATCCCCAGGTGCCCCGCTTCGGGGCGGTGATCCGCCAGGGCGAGACGCTCTGGCTGGTGCGCGACTGGCAGGCCGGGCGCACCTACGCCCAGTTGCTGGAAGCCCGGCGGGAGCGCCAGTTGGTCTTTGGCGCCGGAGAGGTGCTGCTGCTGCTGCGCCAGCTGCTGCCGGTGCTCACCGCCCTGCACGGCCAGGACCTGATCCATGGCGATATCAGCCCCGCCAACCTGCTGCGCCGCGACCGCGACGGGCTGCCGGTGCTGCTCGACTTCGGCCTGGCCCGCGGTTGGCGCGACAGTGGTGCCGCGGCGGCTGGGGCTGCCGATGGCGAAACCCTGGTGGGGGCCACGCCGGGCTATGCCCCCCCGGAGCTGCTCCGAGGTGAGCCAGCCGCCCCCTGGATGGACCTCCATGCCCTCGGGGTGGTGGCCCTGGTGCTGCTCAGCGGCGATCCTCCCGCCTCCCTGCTCGATCCGGTCACCCTGGCCTGGAGGTGGCCGGTGGCCCTGGAGGCCGAACCGGCCCTGCGCCAGCAGCTGGAGCGCCTGCTCAGCCCGGATCGATCCCGCCGCTTCAGCGGCGCCGCCGAGGCCTTGGCCGCCGTCCAGGCCCTGCCGATGCCTGACAGCACCGGTCCGGTGCCGCGCGCCGACCGCACCCTGGTGCTCGTTCCCCAGGCCCCGGAACCGTCCGGCTCCAGCCCGGAGCCGCCGCCGGCCCCCGCTCCTGAGGCCGCCGCGCCATCCCATCCGAACGCCCTGGAGGTTGAACCCGCCGCCGACCAGCTGGAGCAGGCTGCCCTCGCTGCTGCCGTGCCTCCCCCACAGCAAGCCGCCGCGGCACCGCCAGAACCCTCCTGCTCCGATCCCGATGCCAACGAGCCGAACCCCGAACCCGATCCGGTTCCTGCCAGGGAACCCAGGGGTGGGCAGGCCCGGGACCGGCTGATCCAGCGGGAGGAGGCCGCCGAAGGGGGCCTCTGGCCGGTGCTGATCGCCCTGGTGGTCTCGGCCGTGCTGGGCACCGCCCTGGGTTGGTGGTGGCTGGGCCGGAGCCGTGGGCCCGAAGCTCCCACGGCGGTGGTGGAGGTGCCCACCAGCCTGCCCCCGGCCGAGGTGGACCAACGCCAGCAGCTGCTCAACCGCCTGCGGGCGCTGCAGATCGATCGGGGCTGGTTCCTCAGCCTTGTGGATGCCAGCTTGATGGCCCAGTACCCCGAGCGCAAGGGAAGGCTGCCGAGCGATGCGCTGGAGGATGCGCCGCTGCGCAAGGTCTGGAATGAACTCGCCGAAGAATGGCTGGCCCGGGTGGAGCAGATCCCGATGCCGCTGCGCAGCCGTCTGGGCGGCTTCCGCGCCGCCGACTGGGAGCGGCGCCAGCAGGCGCTGGTGGAGCAGGGCCTGAGTCCGTCGGTGCTCGCCCAGCTGGTGTCGGGCAGCACCCGGGCCCTGTTGCCCGGTAACAGTGCCGGCACCATGCCGCCGGAGCCCTTCCGCCAGCTCTGGTATGCCTCGGCGGAGACGACCCTGGAAAACCTCCGGCTTGATCCGATCCAGCTGCGTCCGGAGGTCACCGAGGTGATGGCAGCCGATGTGCCCGCCAGCGGAGCACGGCTGTTCGCCATTCGGCTGCCGCCCGACCACAGCCTGGCCCTGGGGGTCAACGGCACGCCGCTGCTGCAGATGGCGGTGTTCGCCGCCGATGGCACACCGCTCTCGCCCCGGGGGGTGCTGCGGGTGGTCAGCCTTGGCCGCCAGAAGACCTCACCGGTGCAGCTGCTCGTCACCAACGAGGGTGTGGCCTCCGCCCGGATCAGCCTCTCCCTGCGCGCCGATCCCCCTGCCGCTGAACCCGCCGGGCAGAGCACCACGCCCCCCGGCAGTGCCCCTGAGGGCCAATCTCCGGAGACGACTCCCGCCGCCCCCCAGCCACCCCCGGCCAGCGAGGGAGAGGGCTCACCGACCCCAGCCCCAGCCGCGCCCGAACCGGCCGCCGGCCCCGCGCCAGCGCCGTCATCCGAGCAGGCAGCCCCGGTTGCGCCGCCACCGCCACCCTGATCTCGCCACGGCCGCGGCGGCGGGCGATCAGATCCTGGCGATGGCGGCCCTGGCTTCCTTCGCCTCCACCCGGCGCTTCTCCTCCTGGCGCTTGTCGTGGAGCTTGCGGCCCCGGCCCAGGCCGAGGGTGAGCTTGATCCAGGAGCCCTTCAGGTGCAGGTTGAGGGGGATCAGGGTGAGACCCTTCTGCTCCAGGGCCACCCGCAGCCGCTCGATTTCACGGCGGTGGGCCAGAAGCCGGCGGGTCCGCAGGGGTTCGTGGTTGAAGTAGGGCCCGGCGTGGCTGTGGGGCGAGATGTGGACGTTGTGGAGCTGCAGCTCGCCGTTTCGGATCAGGCAGAAGCCGTCGCGCAGGTTGCACTGCCCTGCCCGGATCGATTTCACCTCCGTGCCGAGCAGCTCGATGCCCGTCTCGAGGGTTTCAAGAATCTCGTATTGATGGCGAGCGAAGCGGTTGTCGGCCAGCAGTCGCTGGGCCGGATCCCCCTTGCTGCCGCCCCCCCGTCTGCCGGGCCCCTTGGCCATGGTCTGCCCCGTTGTCCGCCGGTCTGCCCCGACCCTAGGCAGCGGCCGGTACCCTCCACCCATGGCGATCATCTCCTCCGGATCGGATCAGCCCCGTCAGCCCCGGGAGCCTGCCCCCGCCAGTGGGGCGCCGCCGCGGCGGTCCGCAGCCCGGCGCAGCGGCCTGCTGGATCCGGGCCCCGATCCCGGCGGCGGCTTTGGCGGGGGGGGGGAGCCAGGGGCCGATCAGGTCGCCGCGGCGCCGGAGGCTGCTGCCGCCACCGCTCACCAGCGGGAGGATGGCCTGCGCCCCCGGCGCCTGGCTGATTACATCGGCCAGGCGGAGCTCAAGCAGGTGCTGGGCATCGCCGTGCAGGCGACCCGCAGCCGCGGCGAGGCCCTCGACCATGTGCTGCTGCACGGCCCGCCGGGTCTCGGCAAGACCACCATGGCCCTGGTGCTGGCCGAGGAGCTGGGGGTCCGCTGCCGGATCACCAGTGCGCCGGCCCTGGAGCGCCCCCGCGACATCGTTGGCCTGCTGATGAACCTGCAGCCCCGCGAGGTGCTGTTCATCGACGAGATCCATCGTCTCAATCGGGTGGCGGAGGAGCTCCTCTATCCCGCCATGGAGGACTTCCGCCTCGATCTGACCGTCGGCCAGGGCAGTACGGCCCGTACCCGCAGCCTGCCCCTGGCCCCGTTCACGCTGGTGGGTGCCACCACCCGCGCCGGGGCACTCAGCTCGCCGCTGCGCGATCGGTTCGGCCTGGTGCAGCGGCTGGAGTTCTACGGCCTTGTGGATCTGCAGGCGATCGTGGAGCGCACCGCAGCGCTGCTGGCCATCGAGTTGAGGGGGGCGGCTGCCCTGGAGGTGGCCCGCCGCTGCCGCGGCACGCCGCGGATCGCCAATCGCCTGCTGCGGCGCGTGCGGGATGTGGCGGCGGTGGGGGGCCATGGACCGATCGGCCCCGAGCTGGTTGACCAGGCCCTGCGGCTGCACCGGGTGGATGGCCGCGGCCTCGATGGGGTGGACCGCCGCCTGTTGCGCCTGCTGCTCGACAGCCATGGCGGCGGGCCCGTGGGCCTGGAGACGCTGGCGGCGGCCCTGGGCGAGGATCCCGCCACCCTGGAGACCGTGGTGGAGCCCTACCTGCTGCAGATCGGCTTTCTGCAGCGCACCCCCCGCGGCCGGGTCGTGACCGATGCCGGCCGTGCCCATTTGGCGACGGCCCCGGATCAGCAGGCGGGCGACGATCCGGCGGCGGCATGAGCCAGGCCGTGACCCGCCTCTCCCTCCTGATCCCGCGCCCGAACGACTGTCTGAGCAGGTGGATGACCTGGTGTCTGCGCAGCCGGTTGGTCCTGGGGCTGGCCCTGGGGCTGACAGCGCTTGTGGCTCTGCCGCTCCCCGCCGCCGCCCTGGCCAACCCCGTGGCAGCCCATGCCGCCCCACGCCCCACCGTCCCGGCAGCCGAGTCCGGTTCCGCTGGCTGGGTTTTCGCCGTTGCCGTTGCCAGCCCCCCAGCGGCTGATGCCGGGCCAGCCAGTCCCGGCGAAGCTGCCACTGCCTTGCCAAGGTTGTTCGCCAAGGCCCTCGAGGCCAGCCGAGCCGGTCGCTTCGCCGAGGCCCTGCCCCTTTGGAACCAGGTGCTGGAGATCGCACCCGATGACGCTGCCGCCTGGAGCAACCGCGGCAATGTGCAGCTGGCCCTGGGGGATGCCGAGGCGGCGATCCGCGATCAGGACCATTCCCTGGAGCTGGAGCCCGACAACCCCGATGCCCACCTCAACCGGGGCACCGCCGAGGAGGCCCTGGGCCGCTGGGAGCAGGCGGCGGCCGACTACGGCTGGATCCTGGAGCGCGATCCGGACGAAGCCTCGGCCCTCTACAACCTCGGCAACGTCGAGGGATCCCGCGGTGACTGGCCGGCGGCCCGCGAGCGCTTTGAGGCGGCGGCCGCCGCCAGGCCTGGCTTCGCCATGGCCCGCTCCAGCGCCGCCCTGGCCGCCTTCCAGCTGGGGGATCTGGGCGCCGCTGAGCGGGAGCTGCGCAACCTGATCCGCCGCTATCCCCTGTTCGCCGATGCCCGGGCTGGCCTCACCGCCCTGCTCTGGCAGCGGGGCGCCGCCGGCGAGGCGGAGAGCAACTGGGCTGCGGCCTCCGGCCTCGACCCCCGCTACCGCCAGAGCGACTGGCTCCTGCAGATCCGTCGCTGGCCGCCGGCTCCGGTGGCGGCGCTGGAACGGTTTCTGTCGTTGCAGCGGCAAGCCTAAGGGCTGAAAAAAGTCGGTCCTGATGGCGAATGTGTTATTTCCAGTGTGAATGGACAGCCATGTCATCGAGGAAGTAAAGCTGCCATAAAATTGTGCCAATGCCACAGAGCCAGGCAACCTGGCGATAGCGTTGGTTGTGCTGACTCAGTGCCAGGCACCCCGCCAGTGCCACGATGATCAGCGGAGCGGCGATTTTGACGGCATAGCGGAGGCGCAGATAGATCACCAGCCAGGCGGGCATGATCACACAGATCGCCGCGATCAGCGCAGCCCAGAACAGGAAGCGATTGGAGGTGATCTTGTTTTGATTCAGATAAACCAGGCCGATCGGCACGAGCATGAACTTGAATACGTTCCAGATGTTTGGAATGCTGCGCGCTGCCGACACTCCGACAAAGTCCAGATACAAGGAGGGATACTTCAGGGCGATCGCCGGGAAGGATTCGGCGCCGCCAAAGGTGTTGATCCTGATGCTTTCCATGCTGGCGCTCAGGTCCTGGGAGACAGGGCCTGAGAACTGATGGTATCCAAAGAATTCAGTATAGGCGCTGAGGAAGGCAATCAAGCTCCTTGATCCCTCGAAGGGGTTGGCACCTTGGAGAACCAATCCAGGAGACAGCAATAGAAACAACCATCCCAGGGTGTAAAGGAGCGTCAGCCCGGCATGGCGCTCGCCATTGCGCTGCTCCCACCAGAACCAGAAAGCGGCAAGAATGAGCGCCGCCAGGATCATATCGACCTTGCACAAGCCAAAGGCGGCCAGAAACAGGGCAGTCCAGATTCGTGGCCAGCGGCCGTTGGCGCCAAGGAGGAACAGATTCAACAGGGTGGCCGAAAAGAGATCGCTGGAGGGCTGCAGAAGCTGAAAGCCCGAACTTGCGATGATCAGATAGGCCAGAATGCGGATCGGCTGATTGGCGATGAATTTGTTGATCAGAGCGTGGCAGCTGATCAGATAGGTCGCCATCGCCAAGATCCGTATGTGCCAGTTGAGAGTCTCGTGGCTGGTGGGAATGATCAGTTTGTAGAGGCCTGCAATCAGGCTCGATGTGATGCCGCCGCTGTTCTGCAGCGATGGATACTGAAACACCCAGCCAGCCTGGGTCTGGCGAAGATGAAGATCAACGGTTTCGGCGAAATGCTGATCCATGGGCGCTGCTGGCACGATGCCGCTATCTCGAAAAATCAAGACCGCTGAGATCAACAGGGAGGCAATCAGAATGACCCGTTCCGCCAGACGCAGAATCCTGCTTCCTCTCTGCTTCTGGGGCGACCCCTTGGCAGGGATGCTCTCGGGGCCAGTGGATGTCATCCATTCAGGACGGCTGGAGCTGATCTTACGGCCGGATCTAGACGCTCCATCGCTGTCCAGCCGGTGGGCTGTCAATTCCCTGCCGCTCTTCCTTTCTGTGATCGCTTGAACCTGCTGGCCCTGGCCCTGGCCCTGGCCTCGGCCTTGGCCTTGGCCTTGCCATTGAGGCTGGGATGCCCTGCTGGTTTCGCCTAAGCTAGGCCAACATTTTCCGAGTCTGTTGTCTGCTTCACCTGCCCTGCTCCGCTGCCCTGCCTGGCAAGAGCTCGGTCTGGAATCCCGTCTGCAGGACCTGCTGCCTGAGCTGATCCAGCTGCGCCGCCACATCCATCGCCATCCCGAGCTCAGTGGCCACGAGCAGCAGACGGCTGCCCTGGTGGCGGGTGAACTGCGCCGCTGGGGCTGGCAGGTTCGCGAAGGCGTGGGTCGCACCGGTGTGCTGGCCGAGCTGGGCCCTCAAGCCGGTCCGCTGGTGGCCCTGCGGGTCGACATGGATGCCCTGCCGATCGAGGAGCGCACCGGCCTCCTCTGGGCCTCGTCGCACCAGGGCCTGATGCATGCCTGCGGTCATGACATCCACACCACGGTGGGCCTGGGGGTGGCCGCCTTGCTGGGCTGCCGGCCCGAACAGCTCAGCGCCCGGGTGCGGCTGCTGTTTCAGCCGGCCGAGGAGACGGCCCAGGGGGCGGGCTGGATGCGGGCGGATGGCGCCATGGACGGGGTGCAGGCCCTGTTCGGCGTGCATGTCTTTCCGAGCATTGCGGCCGGTCGTGTCGGCGTGCGCAGCGGCAGCCTCACCGCCGCCGCCGGCGAGCTGGAGATCGAGGTGCTGGGCGAAAGCGGCCATGGCGCCAGGCCGCACCAGAGCACCGATGCGATCTGGATTGCGGCGCGGGTGGTGAGCGGCCTGCAGGAGGCGATCAGCCGGCGGCTGGATCCTTTGCATCCGGTGGTGGTGAGCTTCGGGCGGATCGAGGGGGGCAAGGCCTTCAATGTGATCGCCGACCACGTGCGCCTGCTCGGCACGGTGCGCTGCCTCGACCCCGGCGTGCATGAGCGGCTTCCCGGCTGGATCGAGGACACCGTGCATGGCCTCTGCCGCGGTCACGGCGGCGAGGCCAGGGTTCACTACCGCCGCATCTCGCCGCCGGTGCACAATGACCCTCGGCTCACCCAGCTGGTGGCTGATGCGGCCGTGGAGCTGCTGGGCCTGGAGCAGGTGGAGTGGCTGGAGCATCCTTCGCTCGGTGCCGAGGATTTCGCCGAACTTCTGGAGGGCTACCGCGGCACCATGTTCCGGCTTGGGGTGGCCGGTGCCCAGGGCTGCACGGCGCTGCACAGCAACACCTTCGCTCCCGATGAGGCCTGCCTGCCGGTGGGCATCCGCCTGCTCACCCTCAGCCTGCTGCGCTGGATGGCCGCGCCGTGCTGAGGTCCGCCCAGGGGCCTCCGGGGCCTGGGGCCGCCGCCGCCGTCCAGCGGCAGGCGGTGCTGCTGGCCCTCTCCTCGCCGCTGCTGATCGTGCTGGCCCTGGTTGCCCTCGGACTCCGCAATGGCAGCGCCCGCTGGGAGGCCCTGCCGGCGTTGCTGATCGCAATCGCCCTGCTGCTCACCAGCCTCGTCCGCCGTCGTCAGCGCCGCGGAGAGATGCTGCGGGATCTGCGGCGCCAGCGCCAGCGCTGAGCCGGAACTGGGGCGCCGGCCCTCGGATCGCGGTGGCGGCTCAGGTGCGAAAGCGGGAGTTGCCGCTGAACACGTAAAGCAGGACGTAGTTGATCAGTGCCGGCAGCAGCGGCAGCAGCAGCAGGAGCCCGCCCCTGGCCAGCGATCCCAGCCCGAAGGCGGCCGAGGCGTTGATCAGGAACAGGATCAGCAGCCCGAGGCTGTTGATCCGCCTGCCCTGAAGACGGTCCTGGAACGTGTAGCGCTGCTGGCCGAGCATCGAGACGGCGAAGGCCGCCAGAAAGGCGATCAGATTGGCTTCCCCTTGAGAGCGCTGCAGACCCAGCAGCAGCGCCAGCAGGCTGGCGTGCACCAGGGTTGCCACCACGCCCACGCTGCCGAAACGGGCCAGGCGATGCCTGCGGAACCGTTGCCAGTTCGTCGTGGCCATGGCTCAGATCCTGGCGATGTGGCGGATCACGTAGTGAGGCCGCTGCTTGGTTTCCAGGTAGGAGCGGCCGATGTATTCGCCGAGGATGCCGATGCCGATCAGCTGCAGACCGCCAAGAAAGGTGACAGCAAAGAACAGCGAGGCATAGCCGGGTACATCGATGCCAAAGAACAGCACCCTGATCACGGCCGTCAGCCCGACCACAAAGGCAGCGGCGGTGACGAACAGGCCGATGTAGCTCCAGATCCGCAGCGGCGCTGTGGAGAAGTTGAAGATGCCATCGAGGGCATAGTTCCAGAGCTTCCAGCTTCCCCACTTGCTGCTGCCGGCCATGCGGGCCGGGCGCTTGAAGGCGATGTTGGTCTGCCGGAAGCCGACCCAGGCGAAGAAGCCCTTGGAGAAACGCACCCGCTCCTGGCAGGCGACGATCGCATCGATGGCGGCGCGATCGAGAAGCCGGAAGTCGGAGGCGTTGAACTGCACCTCCAGTTTGCTCAGCCGCAGGAAGAGCGAATAGAAGCTTTCGGAGCTGAGGCGCTTCATCAGGCTGTCGCTGGAGCGATCGCGGCGCACCGCATTGACCACCTCATGCCCTTCCAGCCAGGCAGCGACCATCTGACCGATCAGCTCGGGCGGATCCTGAAGGTCGGCGTCCATGATGATGCAGGCATCGGCGCGGCAATGGCTGAGGCCCGCCAGGATGGCCGCTTCCTTCCCGAAGTTGCGGCTGAGGCTGATGATCGTGCCGCCGGCCAGGGGCCCGGGCCGTTGGAGCAGGGCCTCGAAGCGTTCACTGGTGCCATCGCTGCTGCCGTCATCCACGATCAGCAGCTGATAGGCGATGGCCTCACCGCTGCCCTCCCCCGGCTGCCCAGGGCGCGGGGGGGGCAACCCGGCCACCGCACTGCTGAGGGCCGTGATCAGCGCCTCGGCTCCCTCGGCTTCATTGAGGCAGGGGATCAGCAGATCAACGCTCTTCACCTCTGCCAGCTGCGATCAAGACCAGACCAAGCCTCGCACGCATGGGCCTGCCGCCCCTGACGATCGCAGCGGGCCGGCCTGCAGCGATGCACCACAGTGGATCCGATCCCCGGTCCCTGCGGCCATGGCACCTGCCGATGTTCCCGCTGCTCCCGATCCCGCCGCCCATCTGGAGCGATGGCGCCAGGCGATCGCCTCCGGCGATCCGGCCCTGGCGATGCCGGCGCTGGCGGGTCTGCGGGAGGTGGCGGAAGCTCAGGCCACCCCGCTGCTGTTGCTCGGCCTGGAGCAGAGCACCTTCATGATCCGCTCCCTGGCCTGCGCCGGGCTGGGGGTGAAGCGCAGCGAGGCGGGCTGGCAGGCCCTGGAGCGCTGCCTCAGCCGCGACGAGGATGCCAATGTGCGGGCCGAGGCGGCCAATGCCCTGGCCAGCTACGGGGTGGAGCGGTCCTGGCCGTTGCTGCGGGCGGCCTTTGCGGGGGATGGCCAGTGGCTGGTGCGCTGCAGCATCCTCTCCGCCCTGGCCGAGCAGCCCGAGATGCCGCCGCCGTGGCTGCTGGAGCTGGCCCGGCTGGCGATCGCCGATGGCGATGGCACGGTGCGGGTGGGAGGCGCCGAGATCCTCGGCCGGCTGGTGCGGGAGGGGGCCGAGGGCGCCGAGCCCCTGTCTGGTTCGCCTGCGGATCAGGCCCGCGGCCTGCTGCGGGAGCTGCAGGCCGATCCCGATCACCGCGTCGTGGCGGCTGCCCTTGACGGGCTGCAGGGCTGAGGGCGGCCTGCCAGTGCTGGCGGGTCGGGGTCTTGCTAGGTTGCAGACGTCACTAGGGGTGCCTGGCTGCCGGCTTCCATGCCGTGGGCAGCGGGCTGAGATCACACCCTCCGAACCTGATCCGGGTCATGCCGGCGCAGGGAAGTGAGAAGAGAACCTCAGGCTGCGCCCCGTTGTTGCCGGTTTTGCCGGTTTCTTCACCTTCGCCGTAGCCCGTTATGCGCAGCGCCTGGATCGAGAAGCGCAAAGGCCAAGCCAATGTGTCGCAGATGCACTACGCCCGTCAGGGTGTGGTGACCGAAGAAATGGCCTATGTGGCCAAGCGGGAGAACCTGCCCGAATCGCTGGTGATGGAGGAGGTGGCACGGGGCCGCATGATCATCCCCGCCAACATCAACCACCCCAACCTGGAGCCGATGGCGATCGGCATTGCCTCCAAGTGCAAGGTGAACGCCAACATCGGCGCTTCCCCCAATGCATCGGATGCCTCTGAAGAGGTGAAGAAGCTGCAGCTGGCGGTGAAGTATGGCGCCGACACCGTGATGGATCTCTCCACCGGTGGCGTCAACCTCGATGAGGTGCGCACGGCGATCATCAACGCCTCGCCGGTGCCGATCGGCACGGTGCCCGTGTATCAGGCGCTGGAGAGCGTGCACGGCTCGATCGAGAAGCTCAGCGAAGACGACTTCCTGCACATCATTGAGAAGCACTGCCAGCAGGGCGTCGACTACCAGACCATCCACGCCGGCCTGCTGATCGAGCACCTGCCCAAGGTGAAGGGCCGCCTCACCGGCATCGTGAGCCGCGGCGGCGGCATCCTGGCCCAGTGGATGCTGTATCACCACAAGCAGAACCCGCTCTACACCCGCTTCGACGACATCTGCGAGATCT
>JBMSXZ010000047.1:0-16733 GCA_049426205.1 Cyanobium sp. | reverse complement strand
AATCCTGGAGAAGCTCCAGCGACTTTGCTCGCAAATCTCCGGGACGGCACACTAGTCAGGCGCGCCTGACCACAGTGATTCGCAACCGTCCACCCCCCTGCGCCAGCCGCTTGGAGAGAACACATGAGACACGACAGCCCTGATCGTCACCTCCCAATCACGGGCCACCGGCAGGTGAGATTTGGTGAGCTGTTTCGTCTCACAGCCTGGCACGGCCAAACAGACGCTGGCAAAGGCTGGAAGCCCTAAAGCCAGTCGCAGCAAGGGCTTTGAGCCGAAAACCCTTATTGAGAACAGGAAGCGGGCGGCGGGAATCGAACCCGCATCATCAGCTTGGAAGGCTGAGGTTTTACCACTAAACTACGCCCGCAGATTCGTGATGACCAGATCATCACCGCGGTGATCCCTGGGGAGCCACCACTACCCACACCATCCCAACCTACCGCTCCCTGACTCCTCACACCCTCAGCATCCGAGGGCCGGGCATCCCCCCGACCCAAGGTCAGGTGGATTCCGTGACTCCCCTCGCCGTGGTGGCCAGGACAGCCACGGCATTATGGCCTGTGTTCGCCCAGCTGCCGTGTCGACCGAGGTCCGTGATGCCGCTGACCTGCAGGGAAGGGCCAGGCAGCGGCTGCTCTGGGCCTATGGCCTGGGTGATGTGGGCACCGGCATGGGGGCGGCCCTGATCGGCTTCTACCTGCTGCGTTTCTATGTGGCCGCCGGCCTCCCCCCCTGGCTGGCGGGTCTGGCCTACGGCCTCGGGCGCCTCTGGGACGCCGTCAATGACCCGGTGGTGGGCTGGCTGAGCGACAAGACCGCCAACCATCCCTGGGGTCCCCGTGTGCCCTGGATCCTCTGGAGCGCCCTACCCCTGGGCATCGCCATGGCGGCGATGTGGTGGCTCCCCCCCTGGGACAGCACGCCGATCCGCTTCGCGATCTTCCTGCTGATCTCGGTGGTGGCCAACAGCCTCTACACCTGCGTCAACCTGCCGTACACCGCCCTGGCCGCTGAGCTCAGCGGCGACGTGGGGCTGCGCACCCGCCTCAACACCGCCCGCTTCACCGGCTCGATCCTGGCCACCATTGCCGCCGCCCTGCTGGCGGGGGTTCTGGTGGCCGATCTGGGGGATCCGCGCACGTACCTGCCGGTGGGTCTGGTCTCCGGGGTGATCATTGCCAGCTCCGGACTGCTCTGCGGCTGGGGATTGCTGCCGATGGCCCGCCGCTGCCAGCGGCCCGCCAGCAGCCACGGCACCACCCGCCGGCTGCTGCGGCGGGTGGCCCGCAACAGCCGCTTCCTGATGGTGCTGGGCCTCTACCTGTTGCTCTGGTGCGCCCTGCAGTTGATGCAGGCGGTGTCGCTGTTCTTCCTGCCGGTGGTGCTGCAGGTGCCCGAAACCCTCAGCAAGCTGATCCTGCTGCCCTTCCTGGTCAGCTCCCTGGCCGGCCTCTGGCTCTGGAACAACGTCTCCCACAGCCATGGCCGGTTGGCGGCGCTGCGCTGGGGCGGCAGCCTCTGGGTGGTGTCCAGCCTGCTGGTGATGCTGCTCCACCCCCTGCAGGCAGGAGCGCCGCTGCTGGCCTTCCCCGGCAATGGCCTGAAGCTGCTGGCCCTGGTGCTGACGATCGTGCTGGCCGGGGTGGGTGCCTCCACCGCCTACCTGATCCCCTGGTCGCTGCTGCCGGATGCGATCGATGCCGACCCGGAACGGCCGGCGGGCCAGTACAGCGCCTGGATGGTGCTCGCCCAGAAGGTGTGCATCAGCGCCGTGATCTCCCTGCTCGGGGTTCTGCTCACCGCCAGCGGCTACCAGGAGGCCCTGGCCAGCAGCGCCCAACCTCCCAGCGCCGTGGCCACCATCCGGATCTGCATGGGCCTGATCCCTGCCATCCTGGTGGTGCTGGGGATGCTGGTGATGCGCCACTGGCCGGAGAAGGGTCTGCATCGGCTCCACAGGGCGGCACCATGATCCGACCGCCGAGCTGGCTCAAGCGACTGGGCAGCAGCCTGATGCTCGGCGGCCAGTCGATCAGCGCCATCGCCCGGGGTCGGATCGGCATCAACGACCTGATGCAGGAACTGCTGGAGGCCGGCCCCGGCAGCTTCCTGATCGTTCTGATCACCTCCCTGGCGGCCGGCACGGTGTTCAACATCCAGGTGGCGGCTGAGCTCTCCAAGCAGGGGGCCAGCGCTGCGGTGGGTGGACTGCTGGCCCTGGGCCTGTCGCGGGAGATCGCCCCCCTGCTCACCGCCACCCTGCTGACGGGCAAGGTGGCCACGGCCTACACGGCCCAGCTGGCGACGATGAAGGTCACCGAACAGATCGACGCGATCACCATGCTGCGCACCGATCCTGTCGATTATCTCGTGGTGCCGCGGGTGCTGGCGATGCTGGTAATGGCTCCGGTGCAATGCCTGCTCTTTTTTGTGCTGGCGATCTGGTCAGGCCAGCTGAGCAGCACGCTGCTGTATGGCCTGCCGCCAGCGGTGTTCTGGACTTCGGTGCGCACCTGGATGGAGCCGAGCGACCTGCCCGCGATGTTGCTCAAGGCGATCGTCTTCGGGCTGCTGATTGCGGTTCTGGCCTGCGGTTGGGGCCTGACCACCCGGGGCGGACCCAAGGAGGTGGGCACGAGCACCACCAGCGCCGTGGTGATGATCCTGGTCTGTGTGGCCCTGGCGGATGTGGTGCTGACGGCCATCCTGTTCGGCAATTGACCTGTTCGGCAATGGACAGGGCTCGTGCAAGGGCTGGCCCGATGGCGGATGATGACCCCGGTCAGAATTCATCGGTTCATGAGCGAAGCTCCCCCCCCTGCAGAGACCACCCCTGTTGGTACGAGCCCCGCTGATGCCGGATCGCCGGTGATGAGTTCGTCCGGTTTCGGCCGTCAGATCAGTCGCACCGGCTTCGCCCGCCAGCTGAATCGCACTGGCCACGGCATGCTGGCCCTGTTTCTGGTCACGTTGATCACCGCTGCCCTGCCGCCGCGCCTGCTCGATCCGGCCTGGCAAATTCAGTTGAGCGGCACCCTGGTCAACAACGGCACCATCGCTTTGCTGGGGCTGATCTTGGTCGCCCTGGCCAGCTATCTGAATCCGGATCAGGCCGGGATCAAGCAGCGTCTGGGGCTGCTGCGGCGGCTGGCCACGATCGCGGTGGCGGGGTACCTGCTGTTGATCCCCCTTCAGGGGTTATCCGTCTGGCGCGGCATCCGCGAGTCCTCACAGCGCCTCGCGATTCAGCGCAATGGGCTGGAGAAGCGCCTCGATGCCATCGCCAAGCTGGTCAATGAGTCCAAAAGTTCTGCCGAGATCCAGGAGGGCCTGCGCCGCCTCCCCGGAGCGCCGCAGATCCCAGCGGATCAGCTCGCCGAACCACTGCCCCAGCTGCGCCAGCGCTTCGCGGCAGGCCTGCAGCGCTCGCGCGCCCGGCTGCGGGCCACCGACGCCACGCCCAATGCCGACGCCGTGCAGCGCCTGCTCAAGGAAACCCTGCGGATCGCCCTCTCCTCTCTGGCCATGGCCTTCGCCTTCGGAGCCAGCGCCACCGTCGGCGGGACCAGCAGCACCCGCAGCCTGGTCGACGAGCTGCAGGACAGGACCGCAAGCCTGATGAAGCCACGCAAGGGGAAACGCGGCAAACGCTCCAACCGCTCCCGCCGCTGAGCGAACCGACGCGCCCCATCCAGCTCGGAGGCCATGCTGGTGCCATGACCCAATCCTCCCCCGATCCGGCCCAACCGGCCGCCGCCCCTCCCGCTGCGGAGGACGCGGCGGCCTCGCTCGCCACCGGTCCGGTCAGCCTGGCGCCGCGCTTCTTCGTTCCCTTGGGCATCACGCTGCTGGGGGCTCTCTGCATCCCGCTGCAGGCCGGTTGGGCTGGCTTTCGCTGGTTGGCCCTGGTGCTGGTGCTGTTCGGCGGTGTCCTGCTGCTGCAGGCCCGGCTGCTGCGGCTGGAGTTTGTGGACGAGGCCCTGGTGGTGTGGCGAGGTGATCGGGAGATCCGCCGCTTCCCTTATCAGGCCTGGCTGGGCTGGCGCCTGTTCTGGCCGGTGCTGCCCGTGCTGTTTTATTTCCGGGAAGAGCGCAGCATCCACCTGCTGCCGGTGCTGTTCGATGCCACCAGCCTGCGGCAGCAGCTGGAGCAGCGCCTGCCCCGCCTGGCCCCCCCTCCAGCCCCATGACCACCGCCCCCGACGCCAACCCAGCCGGGCCTTCCACCCCCCCGGTGTGGTCCGAGCAGGACCCCGTCAGCGCCTCGCCAATCCTGCAGCCTGCCATGGCTCCGCCGGCGGAGCCTGGGGAGGGGAGCGTTCCTGAGGAACAGACCGCCACAGCCGAGGTGCCGGCCGGGGTGGATCCAGAAATCGGGGCGCCGGCCGATCACGGCCTGAGCGAGCTGCAGCAGGAACTCCAGGGCCGATGCGCCGCCCTGCGACGTGAGATCACTGCCCTGGAACGGCAGCGCGACCGTCTCCAGCAAGAGATCGGCGCCAACCCGATCGGCCGCTCCGAGCTGATCGCCAACCGGATCAAGGGGTTCCAGTCCTATCTGGTGGGGGCACTGCAGGAGCTGGCGGCGGTGGCGGAGCAGGCCGAGCTGGTGCGCGAACCGGTGTTGGTGCAGCCCTCCCCCCTCGACCGGGTGGCGCCGATCGAGCCGCCGCCACCCGCCGCTGCCGGCCTGTTCAGCCAGGACGCCGACCAGATCCGCCAGTCCCTGGCGCGCTATGGGGGGCAGCCCGATTTCTATGCCGATCCCTGGAAGCTGCGGCGCACCCTCGAGCCCGCCGCAGCGGCACTGCTGGACGACTGGTTCCTCAACCAGGGTGGCCGCGGCGCCCAGCCCAGCGGCGGCAGCCGCAACCGCAACGTGCTCGTGGCCGCCGCGGCGATCGCCATCCTCGGCGAGCTCTACGGCGACCGCTTCCAGACCCTGGTGCTGGCCGGCCTGCCGGAGCGGCTGGGGGAGTGGCGCCGAGGGCTCCAGGACTGCCTCGGCCTGGGCCGTGAAGACTTCGGCCCCAGCAGTGGCATCGTGCTGTTCGAGCGGGCCGATGCCCTGATCGATCGCGCCGACCGGCTCGAAGAGCGGGGTGAGCTTCCGTTCATCGTGATCGATGCCGCCGAGGAGGGGGTGGCCATCCCGGTGCTGCAGTTCCCCCTGTGGCTGGCCTTCGCGGCCGGTCCGGACGAGATCATCAGTGAGGAGACGCTGTACTGATGGACTGGATCACCCCTTCGCTGCTGCTGCTGAGCGGCTATCTGCTCGGCTCGATCCCGAGCGGCTGGCTGGCGGGTCGCTGGTTGGCCGGGCTCGACATCCGCGAGCACGGCTCCGGCTCGACCGGTGCCACCAACGTGCTTCGGGTGGTGGGCAAAGGGCCGGCCCTGGCGGTCTTCCTGGTTGACGTGCTCAAGGGCAGCGCCGCCGTGCTGCTGGCCCGGGTGGTGCTGGGCGGATCGACGCTGGCCAGCGCCGGCAGCAGCTGGATGCTCGATGCCTGGGTGGTGGCCGCCGGCCTGGCGGCCCTGGCGGGCCACATCTGGCCCCTCTGGCTCGGCTGGAAGGGTGGCAAGGCCGTGGCCACGGGGCTGGGCATGCTGCTGGGCCTGGCCTGGCCGGTGGGGCTGGCCTGCTTCGGCATCTTCCTGACGGTGCTCAGCCTCAGCCGCATCGTCTCCCTCTCCAGCGTGGTGGCGGCCCTGTCCCTGCCGTTGCTGATGCTGGGCTGGTTCGGCTCCGGTGGCCTCCGGCCCGCCTACCTGGCCCTGGCCCTGCTCACCACCACCCTGGTGGTCTGGCGGCACCGGGCCAATCTTGAGCGTTTGCTGCAGGGCACCGAACCGAAGCTGGGGGAGAAGCGCGAGGGCTGAGGGGTCTCGCTTCGCCCCTCAGCCCAGTTCGCGGCTGCGCTGGGCTGCGGCCAGCACCGCTTCGAGCAGGGCGGAACGCAATCCGCAGCGCTCCAGCTGCCGCAGGCCGGCGATCGTGGTTCCAGCCGGGCTGCTCACCATGTCCTTCAGCTGGCCGGGGAGAAGCTCCCGACCCTGGAGAAGCGCCGCCGTGCCGGCCATGGTGCGATGGGCGAGATGCTGGGCCTGGGCCCGAGGCAGCCCGGCCGCGACCGCGCCGTCGGCCATCGCTTCCGCCACCAGGGCCAGAAAGGCAGGACCGGAGGAGGTGAGGGCCAGGAAAGGATCGAGTTGCCCCTCCGGCAGCTCCAGCACCTCCCCGACGCGCTCGAACAGGCTGCGCACCCAGGAGCGGCGTTCCGGGTCGATCCCCTCCCCCCAGGCCAGGCCGGTGAGACCGGCCCCCACCAGCGCCGGGGTGTTGGGCACCGCCCGCACGCAGCGCCAGCCTGGAAACAGCCGCTGCAGCCGCTCCAGCCGCACCCCGGCCAACACGGAAATCAACAGCGGCGCCGGAGTGTTGTCAGCGGCTTCCGCCCCGCTGCCATCGCCAGCCGTTGCTGCGGGGCCCGTTGCCGCGCGGCCATCCGCAGCGATGCCAGCTCCGTCGCGATCGGCCGTTGCTGCGGGGCCCTCGCTGGCACCCTGGCTTGCGCCAGCCGCGAGGAAGGCCGCAGCCACGGCGTCAAGCTGCTGGGGCTTGACCGCCAGCAGCACGGTCGGACAGCGCCAGGCGGCCGCCGCATCGGTGGCCACCACCAGTCCATGGTCGGCGGCGAGGCGACGGGCCGAAGCGGGGCTGGCCACGGCGGCACGCACCTCAGCCGGATCGATCAGTCCGGCATCGATCAGGGGGAGCAGCAGGGCCAGGGCCATCTGGCCAAGACCGACCACCCCGAAGCGGCCTTCGGGATCCGTGGTCTGGCTCCCGGCTGGGGCGTCAGCCCAGGGCATCCGTGCGACCCCAGGCGGGGCTCGGAGCCGCATCGCGGGGCTCAGCGGGGGGCCGGGAGGGAACCACGGTGGGGGAGGCGGACTCCTCACCGCCAGCGGTGGTCACCGTGACGCAGCTGGGGGCGAACAGAAAAATGCTCTCGCCGACCCGCTCCTGATGGCCATCGATGGCGAAGGTGCCGCCGGCCACGAAGTCAACGGCCCGCTGGGCCTGGTCGGGCTCCATCATCGTCAGATTCAGGATGACGGTCTTGCGCTCCCGCAGGGCCTGGATGGCCCGGGGCATTTCGTCGAAGCTGCGGGGCTCCATCAGAAACACCTCCGCCACGGCGCTGGAGAGACCGGGCATGCCGATCACATTGCTGCCGGAGAAGGGATGATCCTCGATGCCGAACCCATCGCTCAGGGCCAGGGCACCACTGCCACGCGAAGGGCTGGTGCTGGAGGAGGGACGGCTTTCCTCGAGGGCGCCGGGGTCGTAGTCCAGCTCGTCGTCGTAGTCGCCGTCGAGATACTCATCGCCGGAGACAACGGCACGCAGACGGGAGAACAACGACACGGATGAAGGCCTCTGCTTGGGACGCTCAGAACCTGAATAGCGTCCCACACCAGGGTCGGCAAGGGTGCCGGGGCCAGATCGGGCCCACGGCTGTCCGGGTCAGCCCAGCAGCGGCCGTGCCCCGAACAGGGCGCTGCCCAGCCGCACCCAGGTGCTGCCGGCCGCCGCCGCCTCCCGCCAGTCGTCGCTCATCCCCATCGACAGCTCCGCCAGACCCAGCTCTCTGGCCAGGTCAGCGCAGTCGGCGAACAGGGCCGGCCGCTCCTCGGGATCCAGGCCAAGGGGCGCGATCGTCATCAGGCCGACCGGCCGCAACGGCGCCAACGCCTGCAGCCGCGGCCAGGCCTGGCGGAGGCCATCGGGGCTGAAGCCCGCCTTGGCCGGATCGGGACGCAGCTTCACCTGCAGCAACACCGCCGGGCTCAGGGACTCCTCGGCGGCAATGCGGGCCAGCCGTTCCGCCAGTTCCAGGCTGTCGACGGAGTGGATCGTGGTGAAGCGGCGCAGCACGGCGCGGGCCTTGTTCGCCTGCAGGCGACCGATGAAATGCCAGTCGAGTTCAGGGAGATCTGCCAGGGCCTCCTGCTTGGCCAGGGCCTCCTGCAGACGGCTTTCAGCAAAACTGCGCTGGCCGTGGGCGGCCGCCCGACGGATCAGAGCCGCCGGCTGGCCTTTGCTCACCGCCAGCAGCCGGGTGCCGGGGGGCAGCTGGCAGCGCAACTGGTCCAGCCGCAGGGCGAGGGGATCCGCGCCGCGATCAGGAGAACCCTGGATGGACTCCGGATCCGGCGCCGGATCGGGTCGATCACCTGCGGGCCCATCGCCCAACCCCCGGAGCTGAGGATCCCGGGGTCCGGGATCCTGCGGGCCAGGATCGAGGGGACCGTCCTGCCGCCGGGGATCATGGGATGGCCCGGGCTGGTCTGGCTGCGCTGCTGCCGCCACCGGAGCGCTCAGAGGAAGGTCTGGTCGAAGAGCTGCCGCCAGCGGTCGTGCTCCTCGGCGGAGATGCGGCGGGAGCGGCTGAGGTTCTGCTCGGCGTGGTGGCGAGCATCCATCAGGGGGATCACTTCAAAAATGGCGCCCTTGGTTTGCAGTGTGACCAGGAAGAAGATGCGCTGGGCGTAGAGCGTGGCATAGAGATCGCGGTTCTCCCCCACCGGGGCGACCCGATAAAGCATCCCGAAGGTGGGATGGTTCAGATAACGCTCTGCGCTCACGTGGACGGACGTGCTGTTGCCATTTAAGGCCACCGCCTCCGGCGCGTCAGCCCGGCGGCCCGATCCGGCCGACCTCAGGCCTGGCCGAACCGCCAGCGCAGGCCGAGCAGCAGGGCCAGGCCGAGCCAGCCGAGCAGGGTGAGGCTTCGGGGGCCGGGCTCGGCGCGGTGGAGGGCATCGGGGGGCAGCCAGTGGCCGCCGCGGGCCAGGAGCGCCTCGGCCCCCTGCTCGGAGCGCAGCAGGATGTTGGCCAGGAGCCGCTCGCCCACCGCCAGCACCAGTGCCAAACCGGCCTTCCAGCCCAGCTCGCGAAGATTGACGGCGCGGATCGCAATCGCCCGCAACAGGTTCTGCAACTCCTCCTGCACCAGCGGCAGGAAGCGCAGGGCCAGCAGCAGGGTGAAACCGAGCCGCTCGATCGGCAGCCCCAGGCGGCCCAGGGGTGCGAGCCACCAGCTGATCGCCCAGGCCAGATCTTCGGGCGTGGTGGTCAGCAGCAGCAGGTTGGCGCTGTGGATCAGGGTCACCAGCAGGGTGGCGCTGTTGATGCCCAGCTGGGCGGAACGGCGGGTCACCACCAGGGGCCCGAGGGGCAGGGGACCGACCTGGATCGGGCCCCAACGCAGCAGCTCCCAGCGCAGGCCGGATCGCTCGGCGGGTGCCTGCACCGCTGGTGCCTGCACCGCTGGTGCCTGCACCCCCGGTGCCTGCACCCCCGGTGCCGAAGCGGGAGGGGGCGGTTGCAGCCGCAGCTCATCCGGCGGGCGCTGGGGGCTGTAGCGCAGGTTGGAGCCGGCGGGCAGGAGGGCCGTGAGCAGGCCCACCAGCAGGGCGAGGGCCAGGAGCGCCGGCAGGGTGCGGCGCCAGAGTCGCAGCGGCAGGCCGCTCAGCAGGGTGAGCAGCAGCAGCAGCGCCACCAGGGAGAGCCGCCATGGGGCACCGGCCAGGATCGGGGTGACCAGAAAGGCCACGGTCCAGGCCAGCTTCAGGCGCGGATCGAGGCCCAGCAGCCAGGAACCGGCGCCCGGCCCGCCACTGTCGACGTACTGGCCGATCGGAAACTGCCGCAGCCAGTCCATTCAGCGACCGCGGCTGGTGGTGCGGGCCAGATCGCGCTCGGCGTCACGCTGCTGCTTGCCGCGCCAGAAGAGGCGGATCGGCGAGCCTTCAAAACCGAGGCCCTCGCGGATCTGGCGCTCGACATAGCGGCGGTAGGTATCACCGAACAGCTTCGGATCGTTGACGAACAGGGTGAAGCTGGGGGGACCGCTGGCCACCTGGGTGCCGTAGTAGAGGCGCCCCTGGCGACCGCCGCGGGTGGTGGGGGGGGAGCGCCAGCGCAGGGCCTCCTGCAGCACCTCATTGACCACCGCCGTGCTCACCCGGCGGCGGTGCTGCTCCACCGCCAGCTTGGCCAGGGGGAAGATGGCGCTGACCCGCTGACCGGTGAGGGCCGAGCTGAACAGCATCGGCGCCCAATCCAGGAAATAAAGCTTGGCGCGCAGCTCCTTCTCCATGGCCGGCATGGTGTGGCTGTCCTTTTCGATCGCATCCCATTTGTTGACCACCACCACGCAGGCGCGGCCCTCCTCTTCGATGCGACCGGCGAGCCGCTGATCCTGTTCGGTGACGCCATCCAGGGCGTCGATCACGAGCACGCAGAGATCGGAGCGCTCGATCGCCTTGAAGCTGCGGTTGATGCCGAAGAATTCAGGCCCGTAATCCACGCTTCTGCGGCGGCGGATGCCGGCGGTGTCGAGCAGTTTCCAGCGCTGGCCCTCGCGCTCGATCGTGGTGTCGATCGTGTCGCGGGTGGTGCCGCGGATCGGGCTGACGATCGCCCGGTTCTCGCCGCAGATGGCATTGAGCAGGCTGGATTTGCCCACGTTCGGTCGGCCGATGATCGCCAGCTGGATCGGCTCTTCCCCCTCCTCCTCCGATACCGCCGGCAGGAAGCTGATCACCCGGTCCAGCAGGTCGCCGGTTCCGGCGCCGTGGATGGCGGAGATGGCGTGGGGCTCGCCAAGGCCGAGGCTCCAGAACTCGGCCGCCATCGCCAGGCCCCGTTCCGGCGATTCACATTTATTGACCGCCAGCAGCACCGGCACCTGCTGTCCCCGCAGCCACTCAGCAATGGCCTGATCGGCGGCCATCAACCCCTGCTGGCCATCGACGATCACCACCGCCACTGCGGCTTCGGCGAGGGCGAGGTTGGCCTGCTCACGGATTTCGGGCAGGAACTCACTGTTGTCATCGAACACCAGGCCGCCGGTGTCGACGACACGGAAGCTGCGATCCCCCCAGAACCCCTCCTGGTAGGTGCGATCGCGGGTGACGCCAGGCTGGTCGTGCACGATCGCCTCGCGACTGCCGCAGAGACGGTTCACCAGGGTGGACTTTCCCACGTTCGGGCGCCCGATGATGGCGACCACAGGCAGCGGCACGGATCTTATTCCTTCGATACAGGCATCTTTCGACCTTACCGCCCGCGCCGGCCATGGCGATCCCCAGCGGATGCGCCGCACCTGTCCCCCTGGCCTGTCGCCCTCCCCGGGCTGGGGACTGCGCGGCCCCCGGTCACGATCCGGCCCTGATCGGCCTCAGCTCACTGGCAGGTCGCCGGGATGGCCGACCAGCGGATCGACGGGCGGCTCGAGCAAGGCCGGCAGCGGGCCTTCATCGGGAAGGGGTTCGCCGCGGCCGGCCAGATCGGCCAGAAGCCAGTTCACGGCGGTGGCCCGGCGGGTGCGGCGGGGGTAGAGCTCACCGATGCGGTAGCCGGCGAAGCCCAGCTGCTCCTTGAGCAGCTGCTTGTGCTCCCGGGGGATCGAGCGGGTGAGGGCCACGCTGGCGGGTCGGGTGGCGATCAGTTCGGGAGCCTCCGGGAACGCCGCGGCCCAGTCCGCCGGGGTGGTGGCCCCAGCCCGCCAGACCCCACCACCATCGGGCGCGTAGCCCAGCCGCGGCCAGATCAGCTCGCAGACGAAGCGGTCGCTGAGGCGGTCGGCCAGCACGGCCTCCAGCAAGGCGCGGCTGGGGGGAAACGGCGCGGATGGATCGGCGCTGGTCACGGCACTGGGGAGCGAAGGGACGAGGATGGCCCCGATGATCGCGCCTGCCCTTCCCCCCGCTACGGCCCCCCTGATGCTGCAGGGCAACGGCATCGACCGCCGGCTGCGCTGTCGCGTGCTCCAGTCGCCCCTGGCCGGGGTGAGCGACCGGATCTTCCGCGCCCTGGTGCGCCGCTGGGCCCCTGATGCGCTGCTGTTCAGCGAGATGGTCAATGCCACCGGCCTGGAACTCGGGCATGGCCTCGGCAAACTCCCCGATCCGGCGAGTGAGACCGGCCCGATCGGTGTGCAGCTGTTCGATCACCGGCCGCAGGCGATGGCCGAGGCGGCCCGCCGGGCGGAAGCCGCCGGCGCCTTCCTGATCGACATCAACATGGGCTGCCCGGTGCGCAAGATCGCCCGCAAGGGGGGCGGCAGCGGCCTGCTGCGCGATCCCGAGCTGGCGGTACGGATCGTGGAGACGGTGGCAGGGGCGGTGCGCCTGCCGGTGACGGTGAAGACCCGGCTGGCCTGGTGCGGAGCCGCTGCCGAGGGCGAGGCCGGCCTCAGCGCCGTGGCGGTGGCCTGGTGCCGCCAGCTGGAGGACGCCGGGGCCCGCGCCCTCACCCTGCATGGCCGCACCCGCGAGCAGGGCTTCAGCGGCCGGGCCGACTGGGCGACGATCGCCGCGGTGAAGCGGGCCCTGCAGATTCCAGTGATCGCCAACGGCGATGTGCGCGGCCCCGAGGAGGCCCTGCGCTGCCTGGCGATCACCGGCGCCGATGGGGTGATGGTGGGCCGGGCCACGATGGGCGCCCCCTGGATGGTGGGCCGGATCGATGCGGCCCTGAGCGGCCGGCCGCTGCCGCCTGAGCCTGGAGCGGCGGAACGGATCAGCCTGGCAGCCGAGCAGCTCGGGGCGCTGATCGAGGCCTACGGGGCCAAGGGGCTGCTGATCGCCCGCAAGCACATGGGCTGGACCTGCCAGGGCTTTGCGGGGGCGGCCGAGCTGCGCCATGGCCTGATGCGCGCCCCCACGGCCGACGCGGCCCTGGAGCTGCTGACGCGGGCCAGCCGCGCCGCCCCCGTGGCCCAAGGCCCTGGGATGCCCCCGAGCAGGACCGGCCATCAGCCGGGCCCCTGCCGCCTTAGCCCGGCGCCAGCTGGAGCAGATCTCGGCAGCCGCTGATCGCCTGCACGGCCAACAACACGGCGATCAGGAACGCCGCCAGTCGGTGCAGGGTGCGCAGCCGCTCGGAGCGGGCGATCTCCGGGGCCGCCGCCATGGCAAACAACAGCAGGCCGCAAAGCAGCCAGCCGGCCCAGAAATGCGACTGCCAGAAGGCTGGGTCGAAGGGATGGTCACCGAGACGCCACACCTCCGGCTCGAGCCCCAGCCCCAGCAGCGCGCCCCAGCAGAGCAGGGCCGCGCAGGCTCTCCGGCCGGGCCGCCGCAGCCGCCACAGGGCCAGGCAGCTCGCCAGGGCAAGGCCGCCGAGGCCGAGCAACCGGACCAGCCGCAGCGGACCACCGGGGAAGGGCACGCCTGGGTCCTGGTGATGCCAGAAGCTCCAGAGCAGGGCGATCAGCACCGCCACCACGGTGCCGGTGGTCACCCAGCGGCCGTGGTCGGTGTGCTCCTTGGGCACGGTGGCCGCAATCGGGTTGAGGTTCAGGCGCCGCTCACGGGCCAGGATCCCAAGCCGGATCGTGGCCCCAACCACCGGGTAGACGAACAGGATCATCAGCACCGGATGGAGCAGGGCCAGCCAGTTCAGGGCGGTCAAGGCAGCCAACCTCGGGGAGCGCCCCGGTAGCGATCGCCACCATCGAAGCACCGCAGACGCAGGGCCTCCGCTGCGCCATGGCAGCAGAGGGGAGGGGCCGCCAGGGCGGGTCGCCGCAGCAGGGCGCGGCGGCTCGCAGCGGGTGGCCGCAGCGGGACATCAGTTGTCCGGCAGCACCGCCGGCCAGCCCTGGCGGATCAGCAGCAGGGCGAAGTAGGGGGCCTCACCCCCAGGGACGCAGGCGGCGGCGGCGACCCGCTGATCCGGCCAGCCCACCCGCCGGGCGAACAGGGCCTGCTCAAGCAGACCACGACGCTCCAGCAACGGCCGAACCCAGCCCCAGCGGGCACCGAGCTTGAGCAGGGCCAGCACCATCCCTGTGCCGGCCGCCTGCTCCAGCAGCGCCTCCAGCTCGGCCGGCCGCTCGGGGGTGGGGCGAATCAGCAGGGCCTCCTGCTGCAGGGCCAGGGGCCAGGATCCGGCGGCGGCAGCGGCGGCCACGGCGCTGATCCCCGGCACCAGCCGCACCGGACAGGCCGGATGGAAGCGGCGCAGGGCCAGGAGCACGTAGCTGCTGGTGGCGAACAGGGAGACATCCCCCTCGCAGAGCAGCACCACCGCCTGCCCCTCGGCCACGGCGGCGGCGAGACGGTCGGCGGCGGTCCTCCAGGCGAGGCGCCGCGGCTCCACCGCCTCGGTCATCGGGAACAGCAGCGGCAGCCGACGTTGGGCGGGGGCGATCCAGGGGGCCGCGATGGCGGCGGCCATGCCATCACCCCCTTCGCGGGCTACGGGGTAAGCCACCAGATCAGCAGCGGCGATCGCCCGCACCGCGGCCACGGTCAGCAGCTCCGGATCCCCGGGGCCCACCCCCACCAGCACCAGGCCAGGGCCGGCGGGTGCTGCTGGGGTGGCGATGATCTCCTGGGGTGGCACGGGCGGCGGCGCGGCGGAACACCCCTTAGGGTGCCGCCCGGGCCTGCAGGTCCGCCCCTGCCACCCCACTGCCACCATGACCCTGCTGGTGATCCACTCCGCTGCGACCGGGTCCTGGCCGGCCGATGGCGATGTCAGCGTTGGCGGCCAAACGGCGGCCGCCGAATCTGCAGGCCCTGGCCCGGCCGGTTCAGCCGCCGCTGGCAGCGGCCCTGCCGGCTCCGGCGCCGGGGGGGCAGCCGCAACCGGATCCGGCCGGGTGCTGCTGCGCAGCAGCGATCCAGCCGAGATCGGCGCCGCCCTGGCGGCCCGGGGGATCGGCTTCGAGCGCTGGCCGGCGCCCGCGCCGAGGAGATTCTGGCGGCCTACGCCCCGGAGATCGAGCGGGTGCAGGGCCTGGGGACCTACCCCACGGTCGATGCGATCCGCCTCACCCCGGACCACCCGGACCGCGAGGCCCTGCGGCAGAAGTTCCTCTCCGAGCACACCCACAGCGAGGACGAGGTCCGTTTTTTCGTGGAGGGCCGCGGCCTGTTCTGCCTGCACATCGGTGACGAGGTGCTGCAGCTGCTCTGCGAGCGCAACGACTGGATCGCCGTGCCCGCCGGCACGAAGCACTGGTTCGACATGGGCCCGGAACCGCAGTTCTGCGCCCTGCGCTTCTTTGAGAATCCCGAGGGCTGGGTGGCCCAGTTCACCGGCGACAGGATCGCCGAGCGCTACCCGCTCCTGGATGGGCTGCTGGTGGACGCCAGCGGCATGGGGTAGCGCCCCCCTCAGCTGTGGAAGCGCGGCTCCCGCCAGAGATCGGCCAGCAGGTCAGCTTCGGCGGCAGCAAGCTCGTCCAGCCGTTCGACCACCCGGGCCCGGGGCCAATCGCGCTCGGCCAGCAGCCAGTAGACCCCGAAGTGGCGCGCTTCGCTGGCCAGCAGATCGGCGTAGAGGCCCCGCAGCTCCGGATCGGGACTGTGGCGGGCCAACAGGGCCATGCGCTCGTGGCTGCGGGCCTCGATCAGGCCCGCGACCAGAAAGCTGTCAAGGCGCCGCTGCGGCTCCTGGCGACGCACCAGGGCCGCCAGAGCGGCGCCATAGGGCGGTGCCGCCAGGGGCCGCAGGGCGATGCCACGCCGCTCCAGCAGGGCCTGCACCCGCTCGAAATGTTCCAGCTCCTCCCGGGCCAGGGGGCTGAGCACCGCCGCCAGGGCGCCATCGGAGGGGTAGCGGAACATCAGCTGCAGGGCCACCCCCGCCGCCTTGCGCTCGCAGTGGGCGTGGTCGATCAGCAGCGGCTCGGGATGGGCCAGGGCCAGCTCCAGCCAGGCGCTGGAGCTGGGGGCCGCCAGCCACTTCACCCGGGGGATGGGGGCTGTGGGCGGAGCCTGGGGGGCAGCAGCCTGGGCAGCAGGCATGGCATCAGCAGGCGCATCCCGGGGAACCGCTGGGGAACGGGCCGCAACTGGGGCCGGGACCGACGCTGAGCGCTGGGCAGGAGCGGCGGCGGCGCCAGGGCCGCGCGGCGGGACTGGCGCCGAGCCCAAAGGGATGGCGGCGGGCGTCATGGCGCCTGGTGGGCGGCGCTGGCCTGGCGCCGCAGATGCCCCAGCAGCCCCTCAAGGGCGAGCCCGTAGCTGGCGGGCCCGAAACCGCAGATCACCCCGATCGCCCGGTCTGCCAGGAAGGAGTGGTGGCGAAACGACTCGCGGGCATGGACGTTGCTCAGGTGCAGTTCGACGAACGGGATCGCCACCCCCAGCAGCGCGTCCCGCAGGGCCACAGACGTGTGGGTGAAGGCGCCGGCATTGATCAGGATGCCGTCGCACTGGCCGCTGGCGGCCTGGATGCGATCCACCAGGGCCCCCTCGTGGTTGCTCTGGAAGCAGCTGAGTTCAGCCCCCAACTCCTGGGCCCGGGCAGCGAGGGCCGCCTCGATCTCCACCAGGGTGCTGGCGCCGTAGAGCCCGGGCTCGCGACGACCGAGCAGGTTGAGGTTGGGACCATTGAGCAGCAGCACGCGCATCGGGGCGTCCGCGAGGGGAGGGGACCAGGCCCCACCGGGCCCTGAATCGTAGGCAGAGGGGGCATGGGGGCTGGAGGCAGGGTGTCCCAGGACCTGAACGGCAGGCGAGGCCCTGAGCCCCTCCGGCCCAAGGGCGGCCTGGGGCCGGAGGGGGCCGCCCGCTGCTCCAGCCGATCCCCGCCCACCTTGGGCACTGCCCCCTGGCGGGGGGTGGGGGGTCGGCTGGTAATGTCTTGGGGTGTGGTTCGGGTCGGTGCCCGAGTGGTTAATGGGGGCGGACTGTAA
>JBMSXZ010000046.1:0-17210 GCA_049426205.1 Cyanobium sp. | reverse complement strand
GGGCACTGAGACCCGCCGAGCGAACCCAATGCTGACAGCCTCGCCAAGGGCTATCAGGACGGACTTTTAGGCGGCCCTGCGCACAACATGGAGTAGCGCTTCTGGAAGACTTTCTGCCTGACGCAAAACGGCAGGTTGTCATGAAAGATTTCACAACAATTAAAGACACAAAACCCACGCGAATAGGCGATGGCGTTCTTTGCTACAACCGCAAGCCGAGCGCGGCATTTCGCGAAGTCTTTGACGACGTCACCCTGGCTGTCACAAAAGCTCTTTACGGCATTGGCCACCAGTTTCCCAGGGATCGTTTCGCCTACATACAGCGACTTGAACTTATCGGCGATGACCGCAACGATCCCAACACAATTTTACACATCGACCGCCATATCCCTTCCATCAAGTTCTTCTACTACCCCCACCCTATCGCCACCACAGACTTTAGCCCCTTCGCCTACATCCCTGAAAGTCATTTTATTACAGAAGAATACGTCAAGCAAGTTCGCGAGACCTACGAACACAGAGCCTACGAGAGCCGACCGTTCGCCATGCGTAATCCCACCACCAATTCTGAATTACCAATACTGGTGCAGGGAAACACCCTGATGCTGACCTACACCAATGGACTGCACCGCCGCACTCCCTTTGGTGGCAGTGCAAGACCGGGCGCTGCCCAGCGCGAGGCGGTGACCTGGATGTTCTACAACCTGCACACCCGGTTCAGGCTGCTGAGTCAGGCTCTCTGACCGGCGTCCACCATCAGTTGTTGAACCAGGCAACCGCAGAACGGGCAGACCAGGTCAACCAGCTCAGGTCAGTCCAGAGCAGATCTGCTCCTGCCGGCTGGCAGCCCCAAAGGGTTGATCGCATTGCGCGAACATCGATGTAGCCAGTCTTTCAACGCAGACGGACCCAGATCGTTCTCGCTCTCGTCTAGCTGACGTCAGGCTGAAGCTTGGGGTGCAGCAGGAACAATCCTCGCCCAGATCACGGCCAACCCCTGCACGGATATTAGAATCTACGAGCTACATCCTTGGAACCAGCTTACCTGTGGCTGCCTGTATGCCAACCATGATTCTTCTAGGCAAAGCTGAGTCTTTGTAGCGGGTTGGACCTGCAATCATCGTCATGATCGTGATGAAGCCACCATTAAGACTGAAAATTCTAGGCTTTTTTAAGTCAGCGACAGAGGAAGGTCAGCCCTCCGATCATCGGACCATTGCAACCTGTCCATCTGACAGATGGTGGCTGGTGGCACCAGATCAAGAATCTGCCACGCACTGACAGGTCTACACAGACATATTTCAACAGGAATGGCACATCCTTAGCCGATTCGCGCAGGAACTCTGAAGAAGGCGATCCACTGCTGACCAGAACCCATTTCACGGTTGCCATCCTCCGTCACTCATGGCTGGATCTTCAGAACACAAGCCGGAACACCAATGCCGATCGAGAACTGTCTTCAGGGACCGCAGGGCCAGCCAAGCGAATCATCCGCAGTTGAGATGCGGTGATCGCCCTGCAGCGCAATGACCAGAACCATTTTAAAATCAGCACCGATATCCTGCCGTCACGGCTGACCTGGGAGTCGCGACAGTTTTCAGCCCCCATCGCGTGATCGCCAAATCGTCCTTTGCAAAACCGCTGCTCAGGCTGATCGGGTTCAAAATCCCGATCACCCAGATCGCCGCTCCGTTCACCGCAGTGGCACCCAACATCACCGCCATAAGGCTGCTCAACAGCTGGCGTGTATTACCCGACTCTATTCAAGGAAATAGCTCGCCGAGGCCATTGCGCTGTGGGCAGTGGCACAGGCTGCGAGGTCGTTGTCATCTCCCGCTCAGCTCAATCAGATCGGCAGTTCACCAATGGGGCTGCTGTCATCACAACAATCAAGGAACATTTCCCAGACGCCAACATCCTTTATCCGGGGGGGAGTGCCAGTTGAAGAGCAAGTCAGACACATGGCTGACGCACGAATTGTCATTGAAACTCATGGAGCGGAAGCGGTCAATATGGTCTGGGCAACCTCGATGGAACACCACATTGAAACCTCGTTTTACAGTCCGCAAACAAACCAATGTTTCTCAGCGCTGGCCAAGGTCCTGACTCGAGCCTCCGTGCAGCTTGTCCGCAGCCGGGCGCTGAAGCCGGGTGATCACTTCAGTGATCATGCGTGTGATCTTGAAGCCTTGAGATCGGTTTTCAGACAGTGACCTCGACGCTGAGACACCGGCCCTCTGGGGCGATTCCCCGCACGGATGGGTGGGAGCGACCCGCAGATCGCTCGCCACAACCCTGCCGGAGGGCGATCGAGGCCGCTCAGCGGAGCCCGTCCGCGGTCGCGGGATCGCGGCGCCCCTTGAGGATCAGCACCGGATTGAGTGGCGCCAGACGGGTGCCATCGGCCAGTGGCGCGCCCCGCCATGCCTGATGCTGGCTCACGCTCACCCGGCACCCGGCCCGCTCCAGCAGCGGCCGCAGCTCCGCCAGCGCCTCCAGAGTCGCCAGCGGAATCACCACCACGCCGCCGGGACGCAGGCGCCCAAGCACCGCCGTCAGCACTGCGGCGCGCTCACGTCCGCTGCCGCCGATCACCACCCGATCCGGAACCGGCAGGCTGGCCAGAGCAGCCGGGGCCCGACCCTCCACCACCCCGGCAGGCGCCACCCCGAGGCGCTGGGCATTGGCGGCGATCAGCGGCGCCGAACCGCCGCGCTGCTCCAGGCACCAGACCGACAGCTGCGGCCGCAGCCGCAGCGCCTCCAGGCCGATCGTGCCAACCCCGGCGCCGATGTCCCACAGCACCCCCTCGGGCGGCAGCTCCAGATCCGCCAGAACCTGGATGCGCACCTCCCGCTTGGTCATCAGCCCCGGGCGGTCGGCGTGCTGGAGATACAGGCCGTCCTCGAGACCGAACAGGGGAAGGGCCGCAGGATCGGGGGGAGGCGGCGGCTCGGCGATCAGCAGCACCAGGTGCAGGGGATCGATGTCGGCGGGCAGTGGGGCTGCCGGAGCCAGGCGCAGCACTCGCTCGGCCGCATGGCCCAGCCGCTCGCACAGCCAGAAGCCGTAGGCCGCCTCGAGGCCCGAGGCCCGCAGCAGCAGGCGCACCGTCTCCGCCCCACCGGCACCTGGATCGGTGAGCACCGCCAGGGCCTGGGGGCGTTTCTGCAGCTCCGCCGCCAGCGGCTCAGGGTCGCGGCCATGCAGGCTGATCCAGTGGGCGTCCTGCCAGGGCCGCCCCAGGCGGGCGAAGGCCAGCTGCAGGCTGGTGGGCGCTGGATGGAAACGCAGCTGCTCGGGCGGGAAAGCCTGAAGCAGCAGGCGGCCGATCCCGAACCAGAGGGGGTCGCCGCTGGCCAGCAGCACCACCCGCTGCCCTGCCGCCAGGGCTGGACGCAGCTGGGCGAGCAGCTCCTCAGGCTGGTCGCTGGGGATCAGCCGGGGGATCGGTGCCGGGCCCTGGAGCGGCAGCGGCCCATCCACCTGCGCGGCGGACGCATCGGCATACCAGCAGCGCAAGGGTTCGAGGAGGCGCTGGGGCGCCGCCACCAGATCGATCTGCCGCAGCCGCTGTCGCCAGCAAACAGCCAGTCCCTCCAGGCCGCCGGCATCGGTGCCCACCACTTCGAGGATTCCAGCGGCCAGGGCGTTGTCCACAGCATTGGTCATGATGAGCCAGCCTGGTCAACGTTCGCCAGCCCGCTCCCATCCAAGCCATGCGCGACCGCCGTGGGCGCATCCACGATCTGGTGATCGCCCTGTTGGGCGCCCAGCCCGAGCTCGGACTGCTGGAGGAGGAGCAGGGGATCAGGCTCGGCCAACCACTGGAATCCTCGCTGCGGGGCGGCTGGCTGGAACGCAACCAACGGCTGGTTCAGCGATACCAGGCGCTGGTACGAACGGCAGTCACGATCGATGCCCTGATCGAGCAGGAGATCGGCCTGGATCAGCTTCATCAAGACGGGGTTGAGCATGGGCTGATCGATGGGATGGCGAAGACAGCAGACAAGGATTAACGTGAGTTCGCTTCCACTTTCGCAAGAAAGTCACGGAAGGTTGGATAGAGTAGCAAAGCACCACGATCACTGAGATGGTTGGAGTCCTGGAAAAGAATCTGAGCACCTGATCTACTGGTGCAGAACTCCCGATTCTCTGGGCAGACGACAGGGAATGGATCGAAAACCTCAACCCAAGGCGATTCGCTGGACAACCGATAGAGAAGCCCCCTGAACGAATCGGTGCTTGACAGCTCGCTCTTGCGATTGACTGTGAATGGACGGCAGGATGTTGGCATTGACCAGGCAGGCCTAAACCATTCGAGCTGACAAAGACTTGCAGGGGCTTCCTCCTTATCAGCCAAAGCAAACATAGGTAGAGGAGCAAACAAGATCAACCTTGCTTTTCGGCGCCCCAGATCACTCGCCAGATCCAGAACTGCCTTGCGATAACTAAGCGCTGAGGCAGAGGATTCGAGTGGGCCGTGAATAAAAGAAACAAGAACGACGCTATCACCAGGCCGCACCGCCGTCTTCAAAGCATTGACTCGAGAAGCAAAATACTGCTCGCACAACTTGTATCGATCTTGCTTCTCTCTACCACCAGGCCAGGGCGAGAAATAGGGAGCAGGACAGCCACCGCGTGCCAGGAGGGAGATATTGTTGGAGCCGCTGGCAAGAATTTTTCCGGCCAGAGCCATCAAGGCGTGGTTGTGGCTATCCCCTTCAAAAAAAAGCGTCGGTTTCCTTGGATCGGTCATTGCCAGGCATCGCTTGGCGGCGGACAACTGGGCGATAGGGGCCTGGGGCTCCAAAAAACAATCGGCGGTGCTGATGGTGGTTCCTGGAATCTTTTTATTGTTTGAAACGACAGTCACGCCGTCTCCTTTCTGACCGCTGAACAACCAACCGCGCAAAGGCCCCTGCAACCCTCCCACCACGGCCGCCGCCACAAGGCTGAAGAACGGGAAAACAAGCCAGGGCTTGAATGGCCACGCCGATGGATTGAAGTGGTAACGGAAATAGAGTTCCAGCCGGTAAGACAGAAGGGAGAATACAATGATCAATGCTAGAATTGGCACCAGCGTCAATTGATTGATGCCAACGCTCCAGCGCGCAAGCACGATCAGGGGCCAGTGCCAGAGATACAGGGAGTAGGAAAGCAGTCCGACGGAAACAACCCATGGATTGCCTAGCAGCTTCGCCGCCAAGCCCCTGCGGGGCTGCAGCAGCACCAACAGGCATGCCGTCAAAGCCGTGATCGCGATGTTGCCCCCAAAAGCCCAAGGCAATGGCACGACGAGCAACGCCGTATCGGCGATCAAGGCTGCAGTGGCCCATGCGGGGCGATAGCGATCCCAGGACAGGCGAATCCCGGAGTCCTGCGGGCTGCCGCCACCACGATGGAGAAGATAGGCCAAACATCCCAGGGACAGCTGCCAGAAACGACTGGTCATGAGATAGAAGGCCTGATCGACCTTACCCTGGGTGCTGAGTAGAATATAGCCAACAAGGGACAGCCAAGATAGCAACAGAGTCAGAAGCGCAAGCCGACGCTGATAACGGCGGCCATGGCCATCGCAACCCAATCGACAAACAAGCAGGAGCAGGGGCCAGACAAGATAAAATTGCTCCTCGACTCCAAGGGACCAGGTATGCAGGAAGGGCTGGAAGGATGTGTCGACTGCAAAATAACCGGCTCCCTGCTTGAGAAGGTAGAGGTTAGACACCCCAAACAGAGCTGCCAATCCCGTTCGAAGGGACGGCTGAAATAGATCTTCAGCACCGGATACGAGCATCGAAAACAGCACACTCACCAGCAGAACCATGCCGATCAATGCCGGCAGCAACCGCTTAAACCTCCGTCCGTAGAAGGCACCAAGAAAAGCCAAGGGCCCAACCGGCTGCCGTGCCAGAAGGGAGGACGTCACCACATATCCAGAGATCACAAAGAAAACATCAACACCGAGAAAACCAGTCGGCGCCAATGATGGATTCAAATGATTGGCTATGACCGCCAGGACCGCCAAGGCCCTCAAGCCATCGATCTCAGGACGATAGGACTTGCCGCGGGGGGTAGCGAGCAGCAAAGGGTCCAGGAGATCACGGCCTATGGAGCGCAGCCCGGACACAATCATGGCATTGACGCGTGGCTTGAGTGGTGACAACATACATCCGACGACGTTGGCACTCGCGGGCGGCCGATTGGCAAGAGACGTTGGCGACAGAGCCACGGAAACTGCAGGTGGCGGCAAAATTCGTAGTGCTGGCAAGCAGACATCTGTTTGCCTAGTGCCTAAGTTGCCACGAAGGAATTCACCGATCCAGCCGTCCTCCAGGAGCCGGTGAGCCATCAGCATCCGGGGGCTCCGCATGGTCGTCCCTAGACGAGGGAGACGATGGCGCCAGCGGCTCTTCCGCCCCGGTTGGCAGGGGCAGTCGAGCCTGGAGCTGCCCCCATGGTTTCTGCCAGATCCATAGCAGCGTCTGGGGCCTTGGGGTCGATTCAGGGCCGTCTCTGGCGAGGCGGGGTGAAGCTTCGGGCGACGGGCTGCTGGCCCCAACCGTTCCCCAGCCCAACAGATCAGTGCTCAGAACGGAGTCAAAGCCGATGGTGTGTCAGTGCGCTTCGCGACAGCAACACCAGACCGGACCAAGCCCGGCCCTGACCCACCGGGCCGGCCCTTGGGCAAGCCGCAGCCCGCTTCTGACAAGCTGACCGGATCGACACCCGCCCCATGCCGTTCGGCCTTCCCGGTCTCCCCCTCCGCCGCCGACCCAGGCCCGGTTCGGATAGCCCGGAGGCCTGCTGGAGCCGCCCCTTCGGCCTGCCCTGGACGCAGCCCTACACGGTGCGCTACGCCAGCAACCTCGACGACGGCCCCAACCACGGCATGCCCCTGGGGGGCTTCGGCGCCGGCTGCATCGGCCGCGCCCCCGACGGCAGCTTCAACCTCTGGCACCTCGATGGCGGCGAGCACTGGTTCGGCACCCTGCCCGACTGCCAGTTCGCCCTGTTCGAGGCCGATGGCCGCGGCAGCCGCGCCCATGCCCTGGCGGTGCAACCGGCCGCCGATGGCTCCCGGGCCGGGACCAGCCCGCCTCTGGAGAGCTGGAGCTGGTATCCGGCCAGCACAGCCGAGCGGTCCAGCGGCACCTATGCCGCCCGTTACCCCCTGAGCTGGACCCGTTACGAGGGGCTGTACGCCGCCGAGGTGGAGAGTGAAGCCTTCAGCCCGATCCTGCCGGGCGACTACCAGCGCAGCAGCTACCCGGTGGCCGTGTTCCGCTGGAGCTTCCGCAACCCCACCGACCAGCCCCTTGAGCTGTCGCTGCTGTTGAGCTGGCGCAACACCGTCGGCTGGTTCACCAACACCGACCCCTCCGCCGCCGTGCATTTCCGCGATGACGGCAGCCCCGAGCACGCCTACGTGCCGGCGATCGGCAGCAGCCGGGGGCAGCGCAACCGCCGGGCCGATGCCCCCGGACTCAAGGGGCTGTTGCTCGACGGTGAGGCCAGCGAGCCCCTGGCGGAAGGGCAGGGCCAGTGGTGCCTGGCCGTGCCCGATGAAGCAGCCCTGGCCCACCCCGGACTGGAAATCTTCCGCTGCAGCCGCTGGAACCCCGCCGGCAACGGCGCCGAACTGTGGAAGCCCTTCGCCCGTGACGGCTCCATCCCCGAGAGTGACAACGATCGCCGCAGCGCTGACGACGATCCGGCCAGCGCAGCCCTGGCGGTCCGGTTCCGACTGGAACCGGGGCAGAACCTGGAGATCCCGGTGGTGATCAGCTGGGATCTGCCGGTCACCAGCTTTGCCACGGGGGTCCGCGCCCTGAGGCGCTACACGGATTTCTTCGGCGATACCGGTGACAACGCCGCGGCGATTGCCGCGGAGGCCCTGCGGGACTGGCGCAGCTGGCGCGCGGCGATCGAGGCCTGGCAGGCGCCGGTGGTCGGCCGCGACGACCTTCCAGAAGCCCTGCGCATGGCCCTGCTCAACGAGCTCTACGACCTGGCCAGCGGCGGCAGTCTCTGGACCGCCGCCAGCCCCCAGGCTCCGGTGGGCCACTTCGGGGTGCTGGAGTGCCTCGATTACGCCTGGTACGAGAGCCTCGATGTGCGGCTCTACGGCTCCTTCGCCCTGCTGCAGCTCTGGCCCGAGCTCGACAAGGCGGTGCTGCGCGACTTCGCCCGGGCCATTCCCGCCGCCGATCCCACCCCCCGCCCGATCGGCTGGTACTTCACCCAGGGGCGCGGCCGGGTGGAGGCGGCCCGCAAGGTGGCCGGCGCCACCCCGCATGATCTGGGAGCCCCCAACGAACGCCCGTTCGAGGCCACCAACTACACCGCTTACCAGGACTGCAACCTCTGGAAGGATCTGGCCAGCGATTTCGTGCTGCAGGTGTGGCGAACCTTTCGCCTGGCTCCCTCAGGCGAGGATCTTCGTTTCCTGGCCGACTGCTGGCCCGCCGCCGTGACGGCCCTGCGCCACCTGAAGCGATTCGATGCCAACAACGACGGCCTGCCCGACAACGGCGGCGCCCCGGACCAGACCTTTGACGACTGGCCCTTGCAAGGGGTGAGCGCCTACTGCGGCGCCCTCTGGATCGCCGCCTTGGAGGCGGCCCTGGCGATGGGCCAGCGGCTGCAGCTGGAGCTTGGGCTCGACACCAGCGCCGAACAGCGCGAGTTTGGGGGCTGGCTGGAACAGAGCCGCGCCAACTTCGATGCCCTGCTCTGGAACGGGGAGTTTTACAACATTGACGCCGAGAGCGGCACCCCGGTGGTGATGGCCGACCAGCTCTGCGGCGACTTCTACGCCCGCCTGCTCGGCCTGCCCCCCGTGGTGGCCGAGGAGCGGGCCCGATCCTCCCTGCAGGCGGTGAAAGAGGCCTGCTTCCAGGGCTTCCAGGGTGGCCGGCTGGGGGTGGCCAACGGACTGCGCCGCGACGGCACCCCGCTCGATCCGAACGGCACCCACCCCCTGGAGGTGTGGACCGGCATCAACTTCGGCCTGGCCGCCTACTACCGCCTGATGGGCGAAACGCAAACCGCCCTTGCGATCAGCTCGGCGGTGGTGACTCAGGTGTATCAGGGAGGTCTGCAATTCCGCACCCCCGAGGCGATCACCGCCGTGACCACCTTCCGGGCCTGCCATTACCTGCGGGCGATGGCGATCTGGGCCCTGTGGGCCACCCACACCGGCTGGCAGCCGATCCCGGGGGCGGAGCGGCAGCCCCTGAGCCGCGAGGAGCGATGACCATGGCCCTCACTCAAGACCATGGGGGGCTGGCCAGGGGCCGCCAACGGCCACGGCGGACCGGGACGGCGACGCCAGCATCCGAGGGGCCAAAAAGGGAGGAGCAGCTCGGGAAGGCAGGGAAGACGCTGGGCCGACACCTCATTGAGCTGACCACCCTGGCGCTGCTGAGCCTGCTTCCAGCCCTGCTGACGGCGGCTCCCGCCTGGGCCCTGATCCATGCCCATCCCGATGAGAGCACCGCCACCGGGGTGGTGAGGAGCCTGGAGAGCCTGCGTGACCTCGATTATCAGAGCTGGCAGGTGGTGGCCTACCGCGAAGGCCCCCCCAGCCCGGACGCAGCCATCACCCTGCGCATCGTGGGCTATCCCGGCCGGGTGAGGCTGGATCACCCCACCCCAATGCTGGTCACCGCTGGCCGCCGCCTGTGGGAGCTGGCCGACACCACCCTCACCAGCCCCAAACTGGCCGGTGACGGCCGGGCTGCCGCCGCCGAATTCAACCTCACCCCCCTGCTGGCCGATCTGCACACCAACCGGCCGCTGCGGCTTGAGCTGCCCGGGGTGTTCACCGAGCTGCCGGTACCGCCCTATGTGGTGGAAGAGTGGCGAAGCCTGCCCGCTGCCAATCCTCCCTGAGCAGCTGTGCCACCACCCTGATCAGGGATTCCACCGAACGCCGCAATCATCCAGCCTCCATGCCAGCCATCTCGGATCACAACCAGGGCAGCTTCCGACCGTTGGTTTGCTTTATTGGCACGCTGAGGTCCCTGGAAATCACAGCCCCTAGCCTGAACAAACACCTGATCGAAGCGCTGAACGCCGATGTGGCGCTTTGCGTATCGAGGGTTTCCAGCCAAGATGAAACCAAGATCGCAGTATTTCCCGAAACCAGAATTGTGGATTGCTGCCTCTACGAGGACGCGCGGGCAGGCTACGAAGAGCTGTGCGACTCAATCAGCAGGGACAGGTATGGGACCAGGCCCCCATACCCCTGGCGGAAGACGCTCTCGATTGCAGGAAACTGGCTGGGCGGCCTGAAAGGGATCCCTGGCTCAGGCATGCACCTGAACTACAACTATTTTAAACTGCGCGAAAGGCTTTCCAGTCCTCAGATACAACGCAAAAAGTACACCCACTTCATTATCACCCGCACCGACTTTCAATGGCTGGCACCCCACCCACCCCTGCATCTTCTCGATGATCGCCTGGCTTGGATTCCCGAGGGCGAAGATTACCATGGCTACAACGACCGCCACGTCGTATGCAGCGCCAGAAACGTGGACAGCTATCTTAACTTTTTTGAGGCTCTGATCAGCGGAGAGGCCTACAGCTATCTACATCCCTACAAAAGCCTCAATCATGAGTACCAACTCAAGCTTCACCTGATCCACCGAGGCATTCGGGTTGGTCGCTTCAAAAATCTTGCTTACCTTACAGGAGGAGCCGCAACCCAAACAAACTGGTCCGGCCTTCGACTCAAACAACTTGATGGGCTCACCTATGATTGCAAATATCCCGGTGAAGTTGATAGCTCAGTGGCCAACAGCAAAGCCCTGGCCGTACACAAAAATCCCCAGCTTCTGGTGATAAAACCAAGCCGTTTCCAATCCAGACTGCCAATCTGGAAATGGCGCCTGCGCAGCCTCTATCCAGGCCTAACGCGCCCACTGAAATCAAGCCGAAGCACGACAGCCCCTTAGGTCCGAGCCTCAGGCACCGGCAAGAAGACATCCATCCAACCACCCCAGTCATGCCCCAAGCCAACCGCTTCGCGCTTGTCATCACATCGATCTTCGAGCCCACCAAGGCCGTGCTCGAAATCGCGCGCCAGAACTGCAATGATAGCTTTGACTTCATCATTGCTGGTGACAAGAAAAGCCCAGCTTCCTACGAAATCTCAAATTGCACTTATTACACTCTTGAGCAGCAGCAAAATGATATTTTCACACTCGGGCGCCTCTGCCCCACAGGCCATTACGCCCGCAAGAACCTTGGCTACCTGCTCGCCATTTCACGCGGCTGCCAGCATCTCCTCGAAACCGATGATGACAACATTCCGTTGCCGAGCTTTTGGAGCACGCCGCAACGACAAGTCAAAGCTCGCCTCTGCAGGGATCGGGACTGGGTCAATATCTACCGCTACTTCACAGACACTCTGATCTGGCCACGGGGCCTACCCTTGAACAGAATCCAAGATCAGCCAACCCCGCTGACCGCGCTTGCGGAGGAAGAACTCCACTGTCCAATCCAGCAGGGACTGGCCGATGAGAACCCAGATGTCGATGCCCTTTACCGTCTCATTTGCAAGCTCCCCCAATCCTTCCCGGGCCAGCATCATGTAGCGCTATCCAAGGGAAGCTGGTGCCCATTCAATAGTCAGAACACGATCTGGTTCCCCGAAGCCTACCCGCTTCTTTATCTACCAGCCTACTGCTCATTCCGAATGACGGATATCTGGCGCAGCTTTGTTGCCCAGAGAATCTGCTGGGAAAACGGTTGGTCGTTGCTGTTCAGTCCAGCGTCGGTCTACCAGGAACGCAATGAGCATGATCTGATGAAGGATTTCAAAGACGAAGTTTCCGGATACCTCCACAATGAAGCGATCGCCAGTTCCCTGGGTGCGCTGAATCTCAGCGCGGGCATTCACAACATCCCTGACAACATGCTTCGCTGTTACCGGCAGCTCATCGAGCTCGACCTGATCGATGCCAGCGAACTTCAGCTGCTCCAGGCTTGGCTCGACGATCTGGCGGCCATGCCCGAGCCGCCTGTACAACCCGCCTGACCACAGCCCCTCCGCGTCACAGCCGTTCGACACGAAACCAGGTCTCTGGGTTCGCCCCCATGTTCCCCAGCCCCCCGTCCCCCCCTCCTACCGATGCGACGCCCAGCCCATGGCTGGGGCTGATGCGTCGCGCCCTGGCATTGGCGGCCTTGGGAGCGGGTCGGACCAGTCCCAACCCGATGGTGGGAGCGTTGGTGCTGGATGCATCAGGACAACTGGTGGGCGAAGGCTTTCACGCCCGCGCCGGCGACCCCCACGCCGAGGTGGGTGCCCTCGGCCAAGCAGGGGACAGGGCTCGGGGCGGCACCTTGGTGGTCAGCCTTGAGCCCTGTTGCCACCATGGCCGCACGCCGCCCTGCACCGAGGCAGTGATCGCCGCCGGACTCCGGCGGGTGGTGGTGGCGATGGCCGACCCTGACCCGAGGGTGGCCGGAGCTGGCATCGCCAGGCTGCGGGAGGCCGGTCTTGAGGTGGTCGAAGCGGTAGGCCAGGCCGAAGCGCTGCAACTCAATCGGGCCTTCATCCATCGCGTACGCAGCGGGCGCCCCCTGGGGATCCTGAAATGGGCGATGAGCCTGGATGGACGTACCGCCCTGCCGAATGGCCACAGCCAATGGATCAGCGGCCCTGAGGCCCGGGCTTGGGTGCATCGGTTGCGGGCAGGGTGCGATGCGGTGATCGTGGGAGGTGGCACGGTGCGAGCCGATGACCCCCTGCTCACCAGCCGGGGGCAACGCATCCCGGAACCCCTGCGGGTGGTGATGAGCCGCAGCCTGGATCTCCCGGAAGGGGCACGACTCTGGGATCAGAGTGCGGCAGCCACCCTGGTAGCTCACGGGCCAGGGGAAGAGGCGGCCGCTGAAACCCCAGGGTCAGTGCGGTCCAGAACGCTGGCCTTGCTGGATCGCCTCGGCGTCAAGCGGGTGGCACTGTCGACATGCGAGCCGCTCGAACTTCTGAACACACTGGCGGCCCGGGGCTGCAACCAGGTGGTCTGGGAGTGCGGACCCGAGCTCGCCACCGCGGCCCTGACCCAGGGCTGCGTTCAGGAGGTGGCTGTGGTGGTGGCACCGAAGCTTCTGGGGGGGGCGGCGGTGCAAACCCCCCTCGGCGATCTGGGCCTTCTCCAAGTCGATCAGGCCCCGATCTGGCATGGGCTGCGCGCCTCGATGGTTGGATCCGATCTGCTGTGGCAGCTGGAGAGCCCAGACCGCAGTGCGAAGGATCCTCAGGCTGACGATCACCTTGCATCGGACGGCCCGGACCACCGCCAGCACCAGGTCCCATGGCCGTTCTGAACCCGACGACGGTGGAACTTCACGGCCGCCAGCCTTGCCACTACACCCTGGCCAACCCCTGGAAGCAGCCGCTCGGCCGCATCGCCGACTTTCTCCAGTCGATACTGCTCGATCCACAGGTCTACCGAGTGGAGAGCGGGGTGCGCCTGGTGAGCTCCAATCTCGTGGGCGTGGCCCGTAATCGTCGCATCGTGGAGGAAACCCACCACCTCTGTGAACTGGAGCCGCGGCTTCGCCGCTCCCTGCAGCTGCGCTCCCTCCTCCCACCCCAGGAACGGCTCCACGGTGCGGTGTGTTCCCTGGTGGACAGCCGTCAGTGGTGCGGCAGTTACTACCACTGGTTTCTGGATGGCCTCCCCCGGCTCATCGCGGCAGAGGACCACAGCCACCGGAGCGCTGAGCCCATCCAGGTGATTGTTCCAGCGAGCCTGAATGCCTGGCAACGCCAGTCTCTCAACCTCCTCGGCGTGCAGCCAGAGCAGTTGATCAGCCACCGACCGGTGGGACGTGGCGGGCTGGCGGTGCAGAGGTTGATCACCTATGTGGCCCACCGCTGGCAACGGATGGGTGGAGCTCCCTTTGACGCAGCCTCACCCTGGGCGATCAGAAATCTGGCCGAGCGGCTCAGCCAAGCAACCCCGAACCCCGGACTAAATCCACCGCAGAGGATCTACCTCTCCAGACGGGGGGTGTCAACACGTAGGGTGGCCAACGAAGAGGATGTGCTGGCCTTGCTCGAACCCTATGGCTTCGTGGCGGTTCAGGGAGAACAGCTCTCCCTGACCGAGCAGATTGCACTGTTCCGCGGAGCCACCCACATCGTGGCCCCTCACGGCGCCAGCCTTACCAACCTTCTGCATGCCCGCGAGTGCAGCGTGCTGGAACTATTCCAGGAGAGCCATGGGGTACGGCCTGATTTCTTCCAGCTGGCAATGATTAAGGGCCTCCATTACCATCATCTTGTCTGCCCTTCCAACCCAAACGATGGTCATACTCACGTCAATCTCGATCGGATCCGGGAGTACTTGGAGTTGACTCTCTAGTGTCACCTTGATCTGAAAGGAGCGCAAGACGAGACAGCCATCCACAGCGCGTTGCTGACCGCCAACAACCAAACTGTTCGAAGAATCCAGGCGACCGACCTGGCTATCAATGATCTCAAAGAATGACAACCATGACAGAACTCAGACAAGCTCCAGCTCGCCCAGGCTGAAGCACATAGTCACAACCAAGCCAATGTATAACTCTAACAACTAATGCCTGTTACTTTGCAGGAACAGCTTAGGGATCAAGAACCTGACAGTTGAACCTCGACTCAAGAAATAATCGACTTCGATTCAGCCATGTTGACATCTCCTACGGAACCCATCCTAGAATTCAGGACTGGCAAAAGATACCTCGATTCATGATCCGACTGCAAAGCTGGCGACCGCCTGACAAAAGACGCCTGAGATTTCTCTTTGCGTCAAAGATATTCATACTCAAGGCGCGCCACCGATCGTATCCCATAGCGATCAACGCCTGTCCATACTCACGATTGGACTGCCCGAGGATAACAAAATCATTCTTCATGACGTAGAACTCCAATGGGGTAGGGCTCGCGAGTGCAGCCAACATCAAACCGTCCCTTACCGCAAAAGAGCTAAAATCATCACCGCACACTAATCCTTGTCACAAGGATGGCCTCAATGAAAAGTGATATATGGCAAGTATCTGCATGGATGTTGAGCGTGGACTTATCCGCGGATGTGTGGTCACTCGCGCCAATATCCACAATAGACCGACGCTTCCGAGCCTGCTTATCCCGGACAATGAACTTGACTATGCAGGTCGTATTCCGCATGGTTAGGATTATGCATTGAGGAACTGTTCAACCTGGGTAGACTCAAAAGCCTGACTCACGAAAGAGCTTAGGAGACTCTGGAAAACCCCGCCATCCTGCGCGAGAATGGCGCTGTGATCGCAGGTGTGGACTGGCTTCATGGGCACAAAGCAGTTTGGTTTTGGTGATTACGAGCAGTCGACGGCGAAAAAGCGCACCAGGCGCGAGCGCTTCCTGGCTGAGATGGAAGCGGTTGTGCCGTGGAAAGCGCTGATTCATCTGATCGAGCCCCACTACCCCAGGACCAGCAGCAATGGCGGTCGGCCCCCGTACCCGCTGGAGACGTAGCCCTTGGCTTCCGCGAAGCGGTTGCTACGGATCCATCTGCTGCAGCAGGGGTACGACCTCAGCGACCCGGCGATGGAGGATGCGCTTATCGAGGTGACGACGATGCGCCGCTTTGCCGGCATCGCCCTGATCACAGACCGGATCCCTGATGAGACCACAATCCTGGCGTTCCGGCATCTGCTGGAGCAGAACGACCTGGGTGATCAGATTTTCGAAGCCGTGAAGGCGCACCTCAACGCCAACGGGATGGCGATGAAGCAGGGAACGATCGTCGATGCCACCATCATCGCGGCACCAAGCTCCACCAAAAATGAAAAGAGGGAGCGGGATCCGGAGATGCACCAAGCCTGCAAGGGCAAGCAATGGCACTTTGGGATGAAAGTCCACATCGGTGTGGACAGCGAGAGCGGCCTGATCCATTCAGTCGAGACGTCGGCCGCCAATGTGCATGACCTCACCCCGGCCGCTGAGCTGCTGCACGGTGAGGAGACAGTGGTCTACGCGGATGCCGGCTACCAGGGAATTGAGAAGCGGCCAGACATGCAAGGCCGAGGCATCGGCTTCCGGGTTGCCATGCGCCCAGGCAAGCGCCGGGCCCTGCCGGATACACCCGAGGGGCGAGTGGATGATCTGATCGAGACGGCAAAGGCACACTTCCGCGCCAAGGTGGAGCATCCGTTCCGCGTGATCAAACGTCAGTTCGGCTTTCAGAAGACCCGGCTGCGGGGCATGCTCTTACCGAGGCCGCAGGCCGAGCGTGGCGGAGCCACTAGAACCGCTGCAAGGTCAATGTGCTGGCAGCCCTGGCGAACCTGTTCATGGCACGGCATCAGTTGCTATGCAAGACATGATTGGGGGCGTGGTGTGCCCACCTGGGGCAGAAACCGCCCCAATTGGGCCAGATGCAGCTTCCAAAGAGGGGAAATCAGGCTGATCGAGGCCTGATCGGCGTTCGAACTGTTCATCAGGGACAAATCGAGGCCAGGCGCCCTGCCTGAGGGCTCGTTGTCCAGAGTTTCCCTAACTCGCGAGAACCAAGGCATGGCACGGTTCAGCTTAGCACATGTTGCCTAGAATACGATCAAAAAGGTTATCCTACAATTGTCATTCTAATCAGGCAATCGCGCCAGGAATCCTTGGTGTGGCTACAATGGAGCCTTTTGTGTTCATGGGCGTCAAGTGCTACTGTTGATTCTTCAAGGTGACCTTCAGGAGTCCCTGCTTGTGCCACGATCAACCCAATGTCGGGGTGCCTGAAGCCAAGTCGAGCACCTTGAGGCCCCCAGCAGCAGGTCCATGGTCCGTTCAACCCAAAAAGCAGGTCACTCTCTATGAACGAAATTCCTGGTCAACTTTGATCCAAGATCTCAAGAACTACCATTAAGATCTTATTCCAATAACGTCTTGTTCCGTGAACTTCGACACCGCAGCCAGCATCACGATGGTAGGTCGCGAGGATTGCCACTATCACCTTGACAATCCATGGGATCAACCTCTGGGACGAATCAGCGAGTTCTTGAGACCGATTCAGCTCGATCCTCAGAGCTATCGGCTTGTACAGGATGCCCGCATCGTCGGCGGCGATCTGGTGGCTCTCGATCGCATGCGCAGAATCCTGGCCGAGAGCATCTACCTAAGAACCCCTAGTGTGCCGTCCCGGAGATTTGCGAGCAAAGTCGCTGAATCTTTTCCAAGA
>JBMSXZ010000045.1:0-17224 GCA_049426205.1 Cyanobium sp. | reverse complement strand
CTGGCGGGTGGTGGCGCGCAAGCGGTTGCTGCCCAGCTACGACGTGTTCGATGAGCGGCGCTACTTCCGGCCCGGCAGCGAGGCGGCGGTGCTGGAGATCGGCGGCGGCGGAGACGGCGATGGCGGCAGCGGCGGCGGCGGCGGCGATGGGCGCGGCGGCGGCAGCCGTCGCTGGCGCCTGGGCCTGACGATCTGCGAGGACCTCTGGGTGGAGGAGACACCCCTGGGACAGCCCCTGGGGGGCTGCGATCCGATCGCCGACCTGCAGGGTCAGGGGATTGATCTGCTGGTGAACCTCTCGGCCTCCCCCTTCGGCCAGGGCAAGGCGGCCCTGCGGCGGCAGCTGGCGGGCCGGGCGGCGGGGCGGCTTGGGGTGCCGGCCGTGTACGTCAACCAGGTGGGCGGCAACGACGAGCTGGTCTTCGATGGCGGCGGCTTCGTGGTCGACGCCGGCGGCGCGGTGCTGTTGCAGCAGCCCTGGGCGATCGAGGACCTGGCCCTCTGGGCGATGCCCCAACCCCCGGTTGTCCCGTCGCCCCCGGAACATTCCCTGCCCCTGGCCCCTGCCCCGGCCGAACCCGCCCCCCAGGAGCTGCTGCTGCGCGCCCTGGTGCTGGGGGTGGCCGACTACGGGCGCAAGTGCGGCTTCCGCGGCGCCCTGCTCGGCCTCAGCGGCGGCATCGATTCGGCCCTGGTGGCCGTGATCGCCTGCGCGGCCTTGGGCGCCGAGCGGGTGCGGGCCCTGCTGATGCCCTCCCCCTGGAGTTCCGCCGGCTCCCTGAGCGATGCCGAGGCCCTGGCCCAGCGGCTGGGCATGGCCTGCGACACCGTGCCGATCGCGCCGTTGATGACCGCCTGCGACACCGCCCTCACCCCCGCCCTCGGCGAGGCACCGCGGGATGTGACGGCCGAGAACCTGCAATCGCGGCTGCGCGGCACGCTGCTGATGGCGGTGGCCAACCAGCAGGGACAGCTGCTGCTCTCCACCGGCAACAAATCGGAGCTGGCGGTGGGCTACTGCACCCTCTACGGCGACATGAACGGCGGCCTGGCGGTGATCGGTGACCTCTACAAGAGCACCGTCTTCGCCCTCTGCGACTGGCTCGATGGGCCGGCCTCAGCCCCCTGTCGCGCCGCCCTGGGGCTGCCGGCCGAAGGGGGGCTGATCGGTGAGGCGATCCGCCGCAAACCCCCCAGCGCCGAGCTCCGCCCCGACCAGCGCGACAGCGATTCCCTGCCCGACTACGCCGTGCTCGATCCGATCCTGCGACGACTGATCGAGGAGATGGCCAGCCCCGAGGAGCTGGTGGGCGCCGGCCACGACCCGGCCCTGGTGGAGAGGATCTGGACCCTGCTGCGCCGGGCCGAGTTCAAGCGCCGCCAGGCGGCACCGGCCCTGAAGGTGAGCCGCCGCTCCTTCGGCACGGGTTGGCGAATGCCGATCGCGGCCGGGTGAGGCCGCTCGGCTCTCCGTGCCCCACCCCCAGGCGCCGATCCTGCGGATCCCCCGGGCCTGCCCTGAGGCGATCCCGTCCTAGGTTCAAGGCTCCAGCCCCGCACCCAGCCCATGGCACCCCCCGGCCTGGCGGCTCCCCTGGCTTCGCCGATGGCGAGCATCGGTGTGCCCAGGGAGATCAAGCGTGATGAGCAGCGGGTGGCCCTGACCCCCGATGGCGTGCGCGAGCTGGTGGGGCAGGGGATGGAGGTGAGGGTCGAGGCGGGCGCCGGCGAGGGTGCCGGCATCTCCGACGACGACTACCGGGCCTCCGGCGCCGCCTTGGTGAGCTGCCAGGAGGCCTGGGCGGCCCACCTGGTGGTCAAGGTGAAGGAGCCCCAACCCCAGGAGTTCCGCTTCCTGCGGCCCGACCTGGTGCTGTTCACCTACCTGCACCTGGCCGCCTACCCGGAGGTGGGCCGCGCCCTGCTGGAGGCAGGCACCACGGCCCTGGCCTACGAAACCGTGCAGCTGGAGAACGGCAGCCTGCCGCTGCTGGCGCCGATGAGCGAGATCGCCGGCCGCCTCGCCGCCCAGGTGGGCGCTCACCTGCTTGAGAAACCCCACGGTGGTCGCGGCATCCTGATGGGCGGCTGCACCGGCGTCCAGCCGGCCCGGGTGGTGGTGCTCGGAGCCGGCACCGTCGGCTGGAACGCCGCCCGGATCGCCGCCGCGATGGATGCGGAGGTGTTTCTGCTCGACCACTCCCCCCAGCGGCTGCGGGGCCTGGAATCCGATCGCCGCGGCCGCATGGTCACCCTGGTCAGCAGCCGGGCCCTGATCGAGCGGCTGGTGCCCGATGCCGATCTGGTGATCGGCGCGGTGCTGTTGCCCGGGGGCCGCGCCCCCACCCTGGTCGATGAACCCCTGGTGCGGGCGATGAAGGCCGGATCGGTGATCGTGGATGTGGCGATCGACCAGGGCGGCTGCATCGCCACCAGCCGCGAGACCACCCACACCGATCCGGTGGTGACGATCCATGGCGTGCAGCACTACGCCGTCGGCAACATGCCGGGGGCGGTGCCGTTCACCTCCACCGAAGCCTTGGTCAGCGTCACCCTCCCTTACATCCTGGTGATGGCGGGCCGCGGCGTTGCCGAGGCGGTCACCGACCGGCCCGAGCTGCTCTCCGGTCTCAATACCGTCAACGGCTCCGTCTGCCACCCTGGCGTGGCCAAGGCCCTTGATCTCAATCCCCGCCACCCGATGGCCTGTCTGCGTTGATCCCGCCCGGCGCCGGCCGGTCGTCCCCGAGCCGACTCGCCGCGTCGAGCCGACCTGCCGGCGCTGGCAGCGGCACGCCGTGCAGCAACGTCCCTGAGCCCGCCGCCAGCGGCGGATCGGGGAAAGCGCCGGCCACCGCGGCCCCGATCGCACTGGCCAGCAGCAGCAGCGGCAGGCTGGCCCCATCCCTCTGCACCACCACCACGAACACAGCCGCCAACAGCGGCGTGCGGCAGGCGGCGCTGAACAGCACCGCCGCACCGAGGGCGATCAGGATCAGCTGCTGATCCGCGGCGAGCCGCCGCACCAGGGGCGCCACCACCAACGCCCCCAGGCTCATGCAATCGAACGACAGACCGCCTGGCGCGCCGCTGGCGCTGGCCAGCAGTGGGCTCAGCAGCCGCGGCAGCACGGCCCAGCGGGGCACCGCCGCGGCTCCCGTCAGGGCGGCCGTCAGGTCGCGGGCGCCGTCGTTGAGGCTGATGCCACCGCTGCGATGGGCCAGGACCGCGGCCAGAACGGCCAGCACCAGGGCGGTGGGGAGGAAGCGCTGCTCCAGCAGCCGATCGATCCGGGGAGACAGCACCAGCAGGGCCCGCCGCAGGCCGGCCCCCACCAGCGCCACCACCAGGGTGAGCAGCAGGGCCCAGGGCAGCAGCAGCGGCGCCAGCGGCAGCCCGCCGGCCTGGCCCAGCCCCGGCAGCAAGCCCGGCACCAGACCCAGCGGGGCGAGGCCCGCCAGGGGCGCCAGCAGCAGGGGCGCCAGCGGCAGCAGTGAGGCGAGCCCGGCCAGCAGCAGCGTGGGCCAGACCAGCGACATCCCACCGCTGCTGCCCAGGCACTCCAGGGCGTAGATCACCCCCAGCAGCGGCGAACGGAAGGCGGCCCCCAGGCCGGCCCCCGCCCCGATCGCCGCCAGCAGCGGCACGGGCAGCCCCCCCAGCCCGGCCAGGCGACCGCGCAGGGCCAGCAGGGTGGAGGCCCCGAAGGACGCCGCCGGGGTCTCGATCCCCACCGCCAGGCCGGCCCCATGGCCCAGGGCCAGCAGCATCAGGCGCTGCAGCTGGGCACGCCAGCCCAACACCGCCAGCAGGCGCTCGCACCTGGTCGCCGGCAGGCCCGCATCCTGGAGCCCCTCCAGCGCCAGGGCGCCCGAGCCCCGGCCGGCGGCGAGCGGCCCCCAGGCCAGGGCCAGCAGGGTCAGGGTGCCGCAGAACACCAGCACCGGCAGCAGGGGATCCTCCAGACCCGGCTGCCCATGGGGCCAGAGCCTCTCCAGCGCGTAGCCGGCGATCGCCAGCCCCTGCAGCGGCAACACCACCAGGGCCAGCAGCGGCCCGCAGAGCAGCACCGCCAGCAGCAGCTGACGGTGCTGGGCCGCAGGCCGCCTGGACGGTTCGCCGTTGCGAGCCCCCAGCCCCGCAGCGATGGCGGCAGCCCCAGCCGCCCAACCCTTCGCCGCCGGGGAGCGGGCTTGCCACCCCAACGAAAACCGCCGTGGCCAGAGCGGGCGTGCAGCCATCAGCAGGGTGGGCGGATCCTCGATTCTGGACGCGTCAGCCGTTGCAGGTCTCCAGGGGCCGCAACGGGCGCACCAGGCAGGCCGGATCCAGCCCCTCCCGCAGCGCCAGCACCAGACCCGCCGCCTCGGCGTAGCTGGCAGCCTCCAGCACCGGCAGGCCCAGGGCCTGGCCATCCACCTGGAGCAGGCAGGGATTGCCGGTCACGGCGATCAACGGCACGCCGCGCTCGGCACAGGCCAGCACCGCCTCGCCCCCCAGAGCCCCGGCCGGCGCCACCACCGCGCCGAGAGCGTCGGCGCTGAGCGCCGTGGCGGGGCAGACGGCCGCGGGCCCCGGGGCGGGGCGGCCGGGGAAAGCGGCGAGCCCGCCTCCGGCGAGGGGAAGCAGGTCGGGGGCGCGGCTCAAGCCCACCAGCACGCAGGGCAGGAAGGTGTGGCCGAGCTCCTCGGCGGCGGCGCGGGGATCGAGGGACGGGTCCAGGGGCAGGGGCGCCAGGGCGGGGGCATGGGCGCAGGGGATGCCGAGGTGCTCCACCAGCAGGTGGCTGATCACCGCCTCGGCCCCGGCCAGGGCGTCGACGCCACTGCCCTGGCGGTAGGAGGCCAGGGCCTCGCTGTCGGGGTCATCGGGGAAGCGGCAGACCACGGCGATCGCGGTCGCGCCGGCGGCCGCGAGACGCTCGCCGGCCCGCAGCAGGATGTCGGGGTGCTCCAGCGTTCCCCAGCTCACCCCACTCGGCCCCAGGCTCAGACCCACCCCCAGGGGAGCATCGCTGCACAGCACCGGTCCGATTGCCAGGCCGAGGCTGGCGCGGCAGGCCTCGGCGGCCTGGAGATGGCGCTGCAGCAGCTCCGCCTCGATCCCCGCATCAAACAGCAGCCCCACCCGCCGACCGGCCACGGGCTGGAGGGCCAGATCACCCGCCGCGAAGCGATCGAGAGCCCAGCCCTCCACGTAGTGGATGCGCGGATCACTCCAGTAGAGGGAGGCCGCATTCATCGCGTTGGGATGGGTGATCAGACACCCGCTGGCGGCGGCCAGCAGGCGCGCCGCCGGCAGGCCATCACCGGCATACCCGCCCAGAGCGCAGCCCACACCGGTGGGAATCACCAGCAGGGTCGGCAGTGGCGGGGCCCCTGGGCTCACCATCCCGGGGGAAGCGCCAGCGCGGCATGGGCCGAGGCAGGGCGGGCCTGGCTGGCGGTGAGGCTGGACGCGGAGCTGGCGATGACGGAGGAGGTGAGGGGGAGTGCCTCGGAGGTGAGGGGAAATGCCTCCGCGATGGCGGAGCAGGGGCTGTCCTGGCTGGAGATCACTGGCGGGCAGCCGGGGGTGGCGCTGGCCGCGGTTGTGGTGCACGGAAGCGCCCGGTGGGCCTCCTCTGGCCTTGGCGCGGAGGCTTGCGGAAGGGTGGGCTCTTCCAACACCAGCACCACCTCGATCCGCACCCCCCTGGCCTGCTCGGCGGCGGTGAGCGCCCAGCGCAGCGCCCGGGTTGCCGCTCCCCCACGCTGCTGGCAGAGCTCCTCCAGCTGGGCCCTGAGCTGGGGGAGCAACGGACCGGGGGCCGGCTTAAACCAGAGGGTCTCGGCCAGCAGCCTCACTTCTGGAACTGGCCGAACTGCGCCTCGTACAGCGCATCCTCCTGGCCAGCCACCAGGGTCAGGTCGCTGCGGGGATAGGCGACGCACAGCAGGGCGTAGCCCTCCTCGCGCAGCTCGTGGCGCACCCCCATCGCATCGGGCTGATGCACAGTGCCGGAGCTGATCCGGGCGGCACAAGTGGTGCAGACACCGGAACAGCACGAGCTGGGCAGGGGAACGCCGGCGGCCTCGGCGGCAGCCAGGACGGTCTGATCGGGCAGACAGGGGAAGCTGTAGTCGCGGCCCTGGAGGCTGGCCTGAATCAGGAAAGGAGTGGGGTCGCTCAAGGCGCTGCTGTTGTTGCTGCCATTGTCCCTGAACGGCCCGGCCTCAGCGTGTGGCAACCCGTTGGCGCAGCTGGCGGGACCAGGCGAACGCCAGAGAGGCGCCCACAATGGGCAGCGGGCCCGGCACCGGCCGGGGGGGAGACTCGAGCAGGACCTCGATGGTGTCGGTGACGGTGGTGCCGTCGAGAATGTTGTAACGGGCCATCAGCCCCGAACCAGAAATACCAACCGAATCCAGGGTGCCGGCAAACAGAGCAGAAGAAGCAATCGAGCCACCGCTGTTGTAGGACGATTGGATATAGAAAGCTGGTGTCTCACCAATCAGCCCGGTTGCCAATCCAGAAACGGAAGTGGCAGGCGCAAAAAGATCGCCGGAAACGTTCTGGAAAGTGTTCTCCATCGCGTAACCATTATAATCAAGTGTAAAATTGGCGGCATCTCCGGTGCAGATGTTCAAGGCCGGTATAATAGAGTCCTTGATCTGTAAGCCAGCACCGCCGATCGGCGGGAAAAACGGGGAATTAGACGGACAGTATGCGGTGATGCCGCTTGTTTGTTCCACGGCTGCCGGGACCGGCGGAAGGTTGAGGCTCCCGAGAGCATCAATCCGTCCAATACCCCCAAAATCATGAATGTAGTAGCGCAGGATGGCCTCAGCCCTGGGAGCCGAGACGATCACAAAGGCAGGCACCAGAACGAAACAGAAACCGACTTTCTTGAGCAGGCCAGTCAATCGCCCGAGGTCGCGGCTCATACCAAAGCAACAGATGTAGGCCTATTGTTGTGACGCTTCCCGGAACCGTCCACAGAGGCGGAGCCGGTTAAGATTCTGTCACAGCCTTGATTGTCGTCGCGCAAAGCCTCTGGCATTCAGAACGGGCTGGATCAGCCTTCGACTCCGCAGCCACCGGCTCCGACAGGCATCCAGTCAGAAGGATGGGGCGCCAGAAATTCTCCGGCCATCCCTGCTGGGTCAGGGTGCGGTGGGGATGTCAGCACCAGATCGAAACTGATTGAAAAGCGGCTGTCGTTGGAGTCCGTGTTCTCCAACACCATGTGATCCAAGCGGGCCGGGAACAGCACCAGCAACCCGGCCCGGGGAGCCAGGTCGACCCAGGGGGCGTTCCAGCGCGCAGCGGCAGCACCCTCGCCCAGGATCGGCCCCCCATGCCCCACCGCCAGTCCCGGAACCAGCTCATTCAAGGCGCTGGGTGGAAAGAAGCGGATGCAGCCGCTGCGACCGCTGCCATCGCCATTGAGGTAGTACACCCCACTCAGATGGGCATTCGGGTGGTGGTGGCGGCCCACCACCTGACCCCGCTCACTGACCACCGGCCAGCAGCGCTGCAGATGCAAGGCCAGCCGATCGCGCCCAAAACCCAGCTGCTCCAGATAGGTCCAGCTGTGGGTCAGCAGGCTGGCGATCAGGGCCGCAAAGCGGGGATCCCGGTGCAGCTGCCAGACTCCGTTGAGATCCCCCGTCCAGGCGCAGCCAGGATCGGGGTTGGAGGCGACCCCCTCCTGCAGCTCGCGGATCGCCTGCATCTGCAAGGCCAGATCGAGCGGATCGGGCTGCAACTGCACCTGCCCCAGGGCAAGGGGAAACAGGGCCTGGAGCTGCAGGCCGCCACCGGGCTGGGGCAACGGCGCCATCGGCGTGGGCATGGGTGGGGCGGCGGGGGGAGCCTGGTCCGAAGGGAAGGCATAAAAAAGCTGCCCCACACAGGATGGGGCAGCCTTGAAGGGGGCTGATCCTGTGCTGAATCAGCGCCGGAGCGAATCACATGGCGGCAGCGCCACCAACCACCTCAAGGATTTCCTGGGTGATCGCAGCCTGGCGGGCCTTGTTGTAGTCCAGGGTGAGGGATTTGGCGAGGGCCTTGGCGTTATCGCTGGCGTTGTTCATCGCCGTCATCCGGCTGGCCAGTTCGCTGGCGGCGGCTTCCTGGAGGGAGCGCAGCAGCTGGTTTTCCAGATACAGGGGCAGCAGGGCATTCAGCAGTTGGTCGGGGCTCTGCTCGAACACGATGTCGGAGGGCAGGGCCGGCGTGGCGTTGGCGGCGGTGCCGGTCTCCACCACCAGCTGACCCTCGCGGGTGGTGAGGCGGAAGATCTCGTCGTCTTCCACCGCAATGCCCTGGGGATCGAGCGGCAGCAGGGTCTGGATCACCGGCCTCGAGCTCACCAGGTTGATGAACTTGGTGAAGATGATCTCGACGCGATCGGTGCTGGCGGAAAGGAATTCAGCCAGCAGCTCCTCAGCGATCTTGCCCGCTTCAGCCGCATTGGGGACCTGCTCCAGACCGGTGAAGGTGGTGCGGATCTTGTACTGGCTGGCGCGGTTCTGGAAGTAGGTGGAGACCTTCCGACCGATCAGCACCAGCTCAACGGTGAAACCCTGAGCGGCGAGTTCAGCGTGACGCTGCTCGGTGCGCTTGATGATGTTGGCGTTGTAGCCACCGCACAGACCGCGGTCGCCGGTGACGGCGAGCAGGGTGATGGTGCGGACATCGCGGTTCTCCAGCAGCGGAGCGTCGGCGGTCTCGAACTGCATCCGAGCCTGGAGGTTCTCCAGAACACGGGCGAGTCGGTCCGCAAACGGACGGCTGCGCAGAACTTGTTCCTGAGCCCGGCGCACTTTGGCGGCAGCCACGAGGCGCATGGCCTCGGTGATCTTGCGGGTGTTCTTAACGGAACTGATCCTGTCGCGGATCTCCTTAAGGTTCGCCATGGAAGGGGTTCTCCGGGTTAACCGTCAGGATCAGGCCGCAGCCAGCATCGACGACTTCACTTCGTTGATGGCGTCCTTGAGCATGGCCTCAGCTTCATCACTGAGCTGCTTCTCGGTTTGCACCTTGTTGATGAACTCGGCCTTGTTGCTCTTGAGGTACTCGCGCAGTTCGCGGCAGAACTGAACCACCGACTCCACGGGCACTTCGTCGATCATGCCCTTCACGCCGGCGTAGACCACAGCAACCTGCTCAGCCAGGATCAGGGGGCTGAACTGGGGCTGCTTGAGGATCTCGCGCAGACGCTTACCGCGGGCCAGCTGCTGCTGGGTAGCGGCGTCCAGGTCAGAGGCGAACTGGGAGAAGGCGGCCAGCTCGTCGAACTGAGCCAGCTCCAGCTTCAGGGTGCCGGCGATCTTCTTGATGGCCTTGGTCTGGGCGGCACCGCCCACGCGGCTCACCGAGATGCCCACGTTGATGGCGGGGCGCAGGCCGGAGTTGAACAGGTCGGAGCTGAGGAACACCTGACCATCGGTGATCGAGATCACGTTGGTGGGGATGTAGGCCGACACGTCACCAGCCTGGGTTTCGATGATCGGCAGGGCGGTCATCGAGCCCTTGCCCATGGCGTCGCTCAGCTTGGCGGCCCGCTCCAGCAGGCGGCTGTGGCAATAGAACACGTCGCCGGGGTAAGCCTCACGGCCGGGGGGACGGCGCAGCAGCAGCGACATCTGGCGGTAGGCCTGGGCCTGCTTGGTGAGGTCGTCATAGATGACCAGGGTGGCCTTGCCCTTGTACATGAACGACTCCGCGATGGCGGCGCCGGTGTAGGGGGCCAGGTACTGCAGGGCAGCGGACTCGGAGGCGTTGGCGGCCACCACGATGGTGTAGTCGAGGGCGCCCTTCTCGCGCAGCACTTCCACCACGTTGGCCACAGAAGCGGCCTTCTGGCCCACGGCCACGTAGACGCAGACGACGTCTTCGCCCTTCTGGTTGATGATCGTGTCGATCGCGATCGCGGTCTTGCCGGTCTGGCGGTCACCGATGATCAGCTCACGCTGGCCGCGGCCGATCGGAATCATGGCGTCAATGGCCGTGATGCCGGTCTGCATCGGCTCATGCACCGATTTGCGCTGGATGATGCCAGGCGCCATCGACTCGATCAGGCGCGTTTCAGTGGTGGGGATTTCTCCTTTGCCATCGATCGGCTGACCGAGGGCGTTCACCACACGGCCAAGCATGGCGTCGCCGACGGGAACCGCGGCGATCTTGCCTGTGGCCTTAACCGTGCTGCCCTCCTGGATGCCGCGGCCCTCGCCCATCAGAACCGCGCCGACATTGTCATCCTCAAGGTTGAGGGCGATGCCTTCGGTGCCGTCCTCAAACTGGATAAGCTCACCGGCCATCACCTGCTCCAGGCCATAGACGCGGGCGATGCCGTCGCCGATCTGGAGGACGGTTCCGACGTTGCTGACCGAAACCGACTTGTCGTAGTCAGCGATCTGCTGCTTGAGGATGGCGCTGATCTCGTCGGGGCGTATGGAAACCATGGAAGGAATTCCCCGGAGGGGAGGCGATGGGGAGGAAGGAGAGAGAGGAGGGGAGGGAGAGAATCAGCTCACCCGAGCCAGGGCCAGGCCCAGGCGCCGAACCTGGCCGGCCAGGCTGGCATCGATCACCTTGGAGCCGACCTTGAGCACGAAGCCTCCGATCAGGGCTGGATCGATGGCCGTGTTGACCTCGACCTGATCGGTGCCGGCGACGGCCTTGATCTGACCGGTGATTCCGGCCAGCTGCTCCTCGCTGAGGGCCTCGGCGGAGGTGACGGTGGCCAGGGCAATGCCGTTCTGGTCCCGGTAGAGCTCCAGCAGACGCTCGAGCACGGCGTCGAGCACGCCGATGCGCTGACGATCGGCCAGGAGCTTGAGCAGATTCAGGAAGCTGGGGGAGATCTGCTCGGAGAAGAGACTGGTGATGGCGGCTTTCTTGGCCTCGATTTCCAGCACAGGGGAGGCCATGGCTTCCCGAAGCTCGGGAGAGTCTCTCCAGATGGCCAGCAGCTTGCGGGCCTGGTCGATCACCGCGGCAGTGTCACCGTTGGCTTCGCTGAGCTGAAGAAAGGCCTCGGCCCAGGGCGTTGTGACGGTATTCAGCAGAGGCATCAGGCGTTCCCCAGCGATTGAATGGACTGGTCGATGAGACGGGCCTGGGTGCCGGAATCAAGCTTGCCCGGCAGGGAGGCCAGGGCCTTCTCGATGGCCAGACGGGCAGCCTCACGACGGAGCTGGGCAGTGACCCGCGCCGCCTCGGCATCGAGATCGGCGGCCGAGTCCTCGCGGAGTCGGGCCATCTCCTCCACCGTGCGCTTCTCGCTGTCCGAACGGATCGCCTCAGCACGAGCCTGGCCATCGGCCCGGATCGCCTCAGCCCGCTGCTGGGCCTCAGCGAGATCTTTTTTCACGGTCTCCAAAGCCGTGGTGGCTGCAGCAAGGCGCTCATCGGCATCCTTCAGATCAGAAAGGATGGCCTGGCGACGGCGGTCGAGGATGCCGCCGAGGAAGCCCCGCAGAAACCAGACCAAACCAGCGATCACAATCGCCAGGTTGATGATGTTGGTTTCGAAGAGGTTGAAATTGAGCCCAAAGCCGCCACCGTGGGAGGCCAGCAGTTGAAGGGCAGGAAGATGGGTCATGATGCGGCGAGAAGACGGTCGACGATCTGATCGGCCAGCTTGTCGGCATCAGCGCGGATCTGTCCAAGGGCAGCAGTGCGCTGGCTGTCGATCTCGCGGCGGGCGGCCTCACGACTGGCATTGGATTCAGCCTGCGCCACCGCGATCGCCTCGCGGTAGAGCTTGTCGGAATCTTGTTCAGCGGCCTGGATCAGCTGCTGGGTCTGGATGCGGGCCTCCCGCAGCTGCTCCTTGAGGTCGGCCTCCAGGCGTTCGACCTGGGCAAGCTTTTCCTTGGCCTGGGCGCGGCTGGTGGCGATATAGCCCTCCCGTTCCTCCACTGCCCGCCCCACGGGACGGAAGAAGAGGGCGTTGAGAATGAAGGTGAGGAGCACCACCTGCACCGCCATCAGGGGCAGGGTGGCATCAAGGTCGAAGAGACCTCCCTCGGGCGTTCCGGTGGCGGAAGCCCCTGCCTCGGCAAGCAGTAGCCAGCTGGTCATGGGGATGGCGGGCGGTGGAAGGAAGCGGTGGGAGCGGCTGAACCCTGGGATTCAGCCTCCCGGTGGTGGCCGGAATCCAAGGGACCGGGCTGGAGGCCCATGTCCCAGGACTCCAGGTGGAATCAGCCGGCGAAGGGGTTGGCGAACAGCAGAACCAGAGCGACGACGAGGCCGTAGATGGTGAGGGCCTCCATGAAGGCCAGGGAGAGCAGCAGGGTGCCGCGGATCTTGCCTTCGGCTTCGGGCTGGCGGGCGATGCCCTCAACAGCGCCGCCGGCCGCGGTGCCCTGACCGATGCCGGGGCCGATGGCGCCGAGACCGACAGCCAGACCAGCAGCCACGACGGAGGCGGCAGAAGTGATCGAATCCATGGTGGAAAGGGTGATGAAGGGCGCTGGGGCAGCGCGGGAGGACCGGAGTGGAAACCTGCGCCTGGGACATCCCCGAGGGGATGGGCCCGGATCGTGCCGGACCTGCGCGCAGAGAGTTTGCCAGACCGGGGGACCAGGCCTGGCAGGGGGATCAATGGTGCTCTTCGTGCACCGCCTCACCGATGTAGTAAGCAGCCAGGGTGGCGAAGATCAGGGCCTGGATGGCACTGGTGAACAGCCCCAGGAACATGGCCGGCAGGGGCACGATCAGAGGCACCAAGAAGGCCAGAACGGCCACCACCAATTCATCGGCTAGGATGTTTCCGAAGAGACGGAAAGAAAGGGAGAGAGGTTTGGTGAAATCCTCAACGATCTTGAATGGGAGCATGATCGGAGTGGGTTCCACGTAATACTCGAAGTAGCGGAATCCTTTGCGGCTCAAGCCTGCATAGAAATAGGCCAGCGACACCAGGAGGGCCAGGGCGATGGTCGTATTGATGTCAGCGGTCGGAGCACCCAGCTCACCGCTTGGCAGATGGATCAACTTCCAGGGAATCAGGGCGCCGCCCCAGTTGCTCACAAAAATGAACAAAAACAGGGTGCCGATGAAGGGGAGCCAGTCGCGATAGGCCTTCTCACCGATCTGCTCGCGTGAGAGGTCGCGGATGTAATCCCAAAGAAATTCGAGCAGATTCTGGATGCCACCCGGATTCCGCTCCAACTTACGGGTGCCAACGAACACCAGGGCTAGGAGGGCACCGATCACCACCCAGGAGCTCAGGAACACCTGGCCGTGAATCTTGAGGTTGCCGAGCTGCCAATAGAGGTGTTGGCCCACCTCCAGTTCGGCGAGGGGAAGGTTGAGGGTCAGGGGAGCCATCGGGATGGGGAGTCCTGGCGGTGGAGTGGTGCCGCTGGGCGGCGGATGGAGCCATGGACGCAGGCCCAGGGCCGCGCCGGTTGGCGAAGAGGCAGCCCGCAGGGCAGCGGGAGTGCCGGGCAGTGGGCCTGGCCAGGGAAGGCCGTGGTCACTGGGGCTCGGAGTGGAACGCTGGGGCCCAGGCCGCGGAGCCAGGAGCGTTCAGCGATCCAGCAGGGCCTGGACAATCAAGGCCGGCTTGTAAAGCAGAAACCCCACCAGGGCAGGAAGGATCTGCAGGGCCGGAATCCGGGACGCAGCCAGCACCAGGACGACAGGGACCAGGAGCTGAATCTTGCCGACTGAACGGCGGTCGCCTCCCAGACGGGAGACGCTGCGAGCGAGCAGACGGAGATAGAGGAGACCAGCCCCGCCACCCAGCAGCAAGCTGAGGGCGGTGGAGCCGTCGAACAACCAGCCGCTGATCGGAACAGCCGCGGCAATGGCCACGGCAGTGGCAATGAGCAACCGTCGCTGCAGCCGCTCGTAGTGCTCCATCCCGGACGCAATGGCCGGGAGGGATGTGACGTTATCGGTTCCGGGGGCGATCTGGGTGTTGAGCCCAGCCACTGGAGGAGCTGGAGATCGGACCGTGGAGACAGCCGAGCCAGCATCGGGGCCATCACCCTGGATGCCCGGAGCGGGAGGCGCCGGGGGGGTGGGGGCTGACGAATCCTCCGGGGAGCCATCCCTGTCCACACCTGCCCCAGCCGCTGACACCGCTGGGGTGTCGGCGTCAGCCGGGGTGGTCAGAAAGGCCGGCAACCGTGGAAGAACCATTGGAGCGAGCGGAATTTATCACGCAGCCGGATCAGCCCCGGCCAGCCGCAGCAGCACCCGCTCCCGGAGCAGACGGCGGACCCGGCCCAACAGCTCGGGGGCATCGATGGCCAGGGGCAGGGCACCGAGAGGAGTGCCCGCCGGTGCAGCCTCCAGGGCCTGGAGCAGGGCCAGGTCCCCCTCCTCCAGATCGAGGGGCTGCAGATCCGGCCCCAGCAGGCTGGTGCCGGGCCAGCCCCAGAGACAGCGATTGCGCTCCACCCCCGCGGCCAGAAGGGCGCCGTCATCGGGATCGGACGCTGCCGCATCGAGGGCAGCAGCGGGGCAAAGGAAAAACTCGAAATGGCTGATCGCCGGGTCGAGGTTCTCGACCATCGCCCACTGCTCCGGGAGCGGCAGGGCGCGGGCCCGCTCCAGCAGTTCGCCCTGCAACAGCCGGGCCGGATCCCAGACCTCCGGGTTGGAGAAGCCGGCGAAGCGCAGCCCACCGGCGTCGATCAGGGCGAACAGGCGCTCCAGGTTGTAACTGGTCTCCTGGGGGTGCAGATACATGTCGGCGAAGTTGGCGTCGGCGCTGGTGTCGAGCGCCCAGCGCTCCTCGTGATGGCGTCGCAGACGGTTGTCGGATGGCAGGTCCGCCAGCAGCTGCCGCCCGAGCCGCAACCCTTCGGCGCCGCTGCCCACCCCCAGCAACCCCAGGGCCCTCTGGGTGCGGTGGATCTCCCAGCGGCCACCATCGGCGTAGAGGAACAGATGCAGCAATCCTTCGGGGGCGAGCTGGCGGGCCAGGGAGCGCAGGCCTTCGAGGGGCCGATCGAGATGGTGGAGCACCCCCACCGAATTGATGTAGTCGAAATCACCCTCGTCCTCCAGATCGAGCAGGCTGCGTCTCTCGATCCGCAGCTCACGCACCCTGGCCGCCGCCCCGGATCGGCGGCTGCGCTCGCGGGCTACCGCCAGAGCCCCCTCGCTGATGTCCACGGCCAGCACCCGGGATCCGGGGTTGAGGTGGCACAGGTAATCAGTGCTGACCCCCGTGCCGCAGCCGGCATCGAGGATCCGCCAGGGCCGCTGGCCGGCACCATCGCGCAGGGGAAGCGGCCCCAGGGCGAAGGCCCGGGCGCTGTCGACACACCAACGCCAGTTGTATCCGGGGGGCGGTCCGTCCTGGAGGGGATCACCGGGATAGGGGAAGCGGTCGTAGAAGGCACCGACCACCGGGGTGGCGGCATCGCTCGGTGGATCTCCGACCGCCTGGCCGCTGGCGGAATCGGGATCAGGCGGGACAAGGGGCATGGAGCACTGTTGAGCTCGGACCCTGGCGAGCTTTTCATGGGGCTGCAGCGGCGGACGGCGGCGCGGCAGTGGGCTGCAAACATTTGTTCATGGCCCTGGGGAGGGCCATGGGGGCAGCCGTAGGGTGCCGGGGCCAGGCTCGCTTCCGTTCATGACCGTGACCGCCAGCAGCGGCAGTACCCGGGTGAATCCTCAGCTCTTCGACACCCTGCCGCTCTCCAGCGTCCGTCGTGCCGAGCAGCAGGACCGATTCCCGGACGGGGGTGAGCTCGACTCCCTGATCACCTTCTTCCGGAGTGGCCAGGTCCGGGTGGAGGCCTCCCGCCGCATCTCAGCGAACGCCGACGCGATCGTGGCTCGGGCCGCCAACCGGATCTTCGCCGGCGGCACCCCGCTCTCCTATCTCGACGGCCCCCTCAGCACCGGAGCGACCGAGTCGCCTCTCGCCGCCGACCAGGCGGCCTTCCAGCGATCGGTCCAAACATTCACCGGCGACACCGGCAGCCGTGGGAACCTGATCAGCCGCCTTCTGGAGGGGGCGGGGGGCGACGCCGACGTGCGGGTGATCCTGCCCACCGGCTTCACTCCGATCAGCGTGGCCCGCTACGGCACCGAGCGGATGCGCAAGTCGATCCGGGACATGGCCTGGTTCCTGCGTTATGTCGGCTATGCCGTGGTCGCTGGCGATCCCAGCATCCTGGCGGTCAACACCCGTGGCCTTCGGGATGTGCTGGAGAAGGCCTGCTCCCTGGCGGCCACCAACGTGGCCCTGCAGGAGATGCGCGCCGCAAGCGCCGAGCTGTTCAAGGGTGAGCCAGAGGCCCGCCAGCTGGTGATCGACTGCTTCAACGTGCTGCTCAAGGAGCTGGAGGTGCCCACGCCCTCAGCCCGGCAGCGCCTTGGCAGCCCCGTGAACCAGGGACTGCAGCTGCCCGCGATCTATGCCCTGGCCGCCGATGGCCGCCAGCGCTTCATCATGCGCCCCCGCCTCAGCGGCGCCCAGAAGGCCGAGGTGATCAGGGCCGCCTACCGCCAGGTGTTCGAGCGCGATATCGCCAAGGCCTACAGCCAGACGCCCTGCCCGGTGCAAGCCACCCAGGTGCGCCAGGGCGACATCTCGATGCGGGAATTCATCCGCGCCCTGGGCAAGAGCAACGAATACCGGCGCCAGTTCTACGGCCGCTTCGTCAACAGCCGGGTCGTTGAGCTGGCCTTCCGCCATTTCCTCGGCCGTGGCATCAGCTCCCGCGAGGAATTCACTCGCTACTTCGACATCGTCTCCGCCCAGGGCCTCGATGGTCTGGTCGACAGCCTGGTCAACTCGATGGAGTACGCCCGGGTCTTCGGCGAGGAGACGGTCCCCTATCTGCGCGATCTCGGAGAAGAGGCCCAGGAGAGTGCTGGTTGGGGTTCCAACCGCAAACTGTTCCGTTTCAGCGCTCCCTTCGAAGGCGCCCCCCAATACGTCACCCTTTACGCCTCCTACCGACAGCCCCTTCCCGACCAGCATCCCTACGGCGGCGGCAATGATCCGCTCGCTCTTAACTACGGGGCGATCTTCCCCTCCGGCACCGCCTCGGTGTCCACCCGTGCGGTGCCGTTCAGCTACGACACCCGCCGGATCCTGGTGGGCAATGGCATCCGCCAGCCCGGGCCGATGAACAGTGCCCAGTTCCGCAAGGCCACCCCCCGTCGGGTCGGTCCGCGCGTGCTGCGGCTGCAACAGATCGCCACCGGTGGCAGCTCCGTGCCGCGCCGCGGGGGGCAGCCCAGCGTGCGCGGC